>NZ_QTPZ01000031.1:0-102543 GCF_003853505.1 Burkholderia sp. Bp9015 | reverse complement strand
GAAGTACCCGACGTGCCGGAAGTGCCCGAGGTGCCGGAAGTGCCCGACGTGCCGGAAGTGCCCGACGTGCCGGAAGTGCCCGACGTGCCGGAAGTACCCGACGTGCCGGAAGTACCCGAAGTACCCGAAGTCCCCGACGTCCCCGAAGTCCCCGACGTCCCCGAACTACCGCCGCCGGACGTACCCGACGAGCCGCCGCCGGACGTTCCGGATGTCCCCGAAGTCCCGGACGTCCCCGACGTGCTCGGCTTGATCGACGGCGTGACCGGCCCGTCGACCGAGCCGCAGCCGTACAGTGAGAGCAGCGACAGGACGGCCAGCGATACCGTCGTCTTTTTTAAGTAATGGTGCATGGTGGCCTCGACATTGGAAGTTGTGTCCGGGCCATTACTGCAAATTCCGCGCCATGACATCTTCCGCGCAATGCGCCGGCGCTTTGTTGCGGGAATCGGGAATATCGGCGCGATTTAAACGGAGGAATGGGGGTTTCGCGTGACGGGCGCGCCGGTTGCGCCGGTGTGCGCGCTGTGATGTTCCCGTAAGGTGCCGTAACGCCGGGCTGGATGTTACGTAGCGTTCGGCCCGGTGTTCCGCGTGTGACGCAGCCGGCCGCGCCCCGAGGGCACGTTCTTTGACGAAACACCCGCGCGCCGCGAACATGACGCGAACCCACCCGGCCGCAGGCGACGCCGAAGCGGCCAAGACTTCAGACAGGACACGACATGAGCGAACAGGACAGGGAACAGGGCAAGGCGCGCCGCACCGAAGTCATGGGCGAGGCATTCGTCGAGCGCGCGATGCGCGACCTCGACGGTTTTTCGCGTCCGCTGCAGAACTGGCTGAACGAGCACGCGTGGGGCAGCACGTGGCAGCGCGGCGGCATCGACCTGAAGACGCGCAGCCTCTGTACGTGCGCGATGCTGGCGGCGCTCGGCCGCGGCACGGAACTGAAGGGCCACGTGCGTGGCGCGCTCAACAACGGCGCGAGCCTCGTCGAGATCCGCGAGGTGCTGCTGCACAGCGCGCTGTACGCGGGCGCGCCGGCGGCGGTCGAGGCGTTTCGCAGCGCGCGCGAGGTCATCGCGGAGCTCGGGCTGTCGCTGCCCGACGACGAAGCCTGACCGGCGCGCGCCGCGGCGCGGCCGGCAGGCCCGCCGACGCTCAATGCTCGACGTGCGCGCCCTGCGCCGGCGCCTCGACCGGCGCGGCGGCGACTTCGAGCAGCCAGTCCGCCGTTGCGTCGGGAATCGTGACCGGCAGCATGTGCCCGCCTTCGACGACCTTCAACCTCACGCGTGCCGACTTCTGCGCGAGCGCTTCGCCGTGCGTGCGCCAGTTCAGGATCGGATCGGCGCGGCCGTACAGCACGTCGACCGGCAGCGCGAGGTCCGCGTAGCGGCGCACCATCGCGGGCATGTCGACGGGGGCCGACAGCAGGTCGGTCGCCGTCGCGTAGAACACGTGCGGCCGCAGCCCGAGCAGCCCGCCGCCCTTCACCGGGAAGTCGCGCGGCACGGCTTGCGGCGCGAACACCTGATCGACGGCCTTGCGGCCGGTCAGGATCGTCAGCGGGATCGCGAAGGTCCACGACACGAAGCGGCGCACCAGCGGCGACGGCAGCATCAGCGGCTTGAACGGGGCCGGCGGTTCGGTCTGCTCGTGCGACAGCGGCGCGATCAGCGCGAGCCGGCTTACACGCTCCGGATGGTTGAGGCCGACCGCGAGCGCGATCGCGCCGCCGAGCGAGTGGCCGACGAGCACGGGCCGGTCGAGCTTCAGCGCGTCGATGAACGCGGCGACTGTGCGGGCCTGCGCGAACACGTTCGCCTGCGAGCTGGCGCCGCGCAGCGAGCGGCCGGCGCCGGGCCGGTCGACGAGGATCACGCGATGGTGCTGCGCGAGCCGCGTGAGCGGCAGGTACGCGAAATTGCGCCACTGCCCGGCGAGCCCGTGCACGAACACGAGCGGCGGGCCGCCGCCGTACTCGACGTAATGGATGTGGTCGCCGCCGATGTCGACGAAGCGGCCTTCGGGCGGAAACGCGCGCGTCACGCGACGCGCGACGTAGCCGGAAAACAGCGCGAGCGCGGCGAGCATCGCGACGACGCCGAGCAGCACGTTCTGGATCAGGTGAAGCGTATGGCTCATGTCGGCCTCAACGGGTTTCGAGTACGGGTTCGGCGACCGGCGCGGCGGCCGGGCCGGCTTTCGCGCGGCGTTCGAACTGCATGGCCGAATCGGCGAGCCCGCTGAACTTCAGCGACGCGAGATCGAGCACGTAGTTCTGGTGGAACTTCCACGGCTTGCGGTGCCCCTGCTTCGGCAGGATGCCGGCCGCGCGCTGGATGTAGCCCGAGCTCAGGTTCACCGCCGGCACGTCGCCGAGGTCACCGGCGCCGAGCCGCGGCACGCAGGTGTCGTAGCCGTTCGCGCGCATGTGGTTGAGCAGCCGGCACACGTAGCGCGCGATCAGTTCGGCCTTCAGTGTCCACGACGCGTTCGTGTAACCGAACGACGACGCGAGGTTCGGCACGTCGCTGTACATCATTCCTTTATAGGACACGGTCTGCGGCAAATCGACCGCGCGGCCGTCGACCGTGACGCGCGCGCCGCCGAGCAGCTTCACCTTCAGCCCGGTCGCGGTGACGATCACGTCCGCGACGAGCTGCTGGCCGCTCTTCAGCTTCAGGCCGGTCGGCGTGAAGCGCTCGATCTCGTCGGTGACGATCGATGCGCGGCCCGCGCGGATCGACTTGAACAGGTCGCCGTTCGGCACGAGGCACACGCGCTGGTCCCACGGCATGTAGCGCGGCGTCAGGTGCTTCGCGACGTCGAAATCGGGGCCGAGCTGCCTGCCTGCCGCGCGGATGATGAACTGTTTCGTCCGCTCGGGCTTGCGACGCGACACGTTGTACAGGTACATCGTCAGCAGCACGTTCTTCATGCGCACGAGCCGGTGCGCGAGCCGCGACGGCAGCACGCGCCGCAACGCGTTCGCGATCCTGTCGCGGGCGGGCAGCGACACGATGTAGGTCGGCGAGCGCTGCAGCATCGTCACGTGCTTCGCATCGGCCGCCATCGACGGCACCAGCGTGACGGCCGTCGCGCCGCTGCCGATCACGACGACGCGCCGGTTCGCGTACGACAGGTCCTTCGGCCATTGCTGCGGATGCACGATCCGGCCTTCGAACGATTCCATGCCGGCCCAGTCGGGCAGGTAGCCGCCGTCGTAGTCGTAATAGCCGCTGCACATATAGAGGAAGCGGCACGTGTAGACCAGCGTGTCGAGCGCGCCGTCCCGCATGCGCTCGATGCGCACCGTCCAGCGCGCGCGGTTCGAATCCCAGTCGGCCGCGACCACTTTCTGGCCGTAGCGGATCGTCTTGTCGATGCCGTACGCGCGCGCGGTGTCGCGGATATAGTCGAGGATCGTCTGGCCGTCCGAGATCGCCTTGTCGCTGTGCCACGGGCGGAAGCTGTAGCCGAGCGTGAACATGTCGGAGTCCGAACGGACGCCGGGATAGCGGAACAGGTCCCAGGTGCCGCCGATCGCGTCGCGCGCCTCGACGATCGCGACGCTCGCATGCGGGCAGCGCTTTTTCAGGTGATAGGCGGCGCCGATGCCGGACAGGCCGGCGCCGACGATCAGCACGTCGAGGTCACGGGCGTCGCCGGAGGCGCACGGCGCGTCGCGCCGGTCGGTCGTCGTCGTCGATGTCATGCGGGATCCTTGGTCGGTGTGGTCGGCCGCGCGGCGGGGGCACGCGTGCGCTCGAGATTGCGTGCGCGGGCGCGGCGCACGTGGCGCAGCACCAGCCGCTGGTAGCCGGCGCCGAGCAGGCGCGCGAGCTTGTCGAGGCGGCGCGCGTCGGCGCCGACCAGCACGCGGCGCGCGTTGCGCTCGACGCCGGCGAGAATCTGCCGCGCGGCGTCGTCGGCCGTCGTCGCGTTGATCAGGCGGTTCGCCTGGCGGCGGTGGGTCGCTTCGTCCTGGCCCGTGAGCGCGTGGATGCTGGTATCGACGCGGCTCGCGTCGACGATGTTGGTCGCGACGCCGCCCGGATGCACGCAGGTCGCGCTGACCGGCGCGCCGTCGAGTTCGAGTTCCATCCGCAGCGCCTCGGTGAAGCCGCGCACCGCGAACTTGGTCGCGTTGTACGCGCTCTGCGTCGGCATCGCGACGAGCCCGAACAGGCTCGACGTGTTGATCACGTGCCCGTCGCCCGACGCGCGCAGGTGCGGCAGGAACGCCTGCGTGCCATGCACGACGCCCCAGAAGTTGATGCCGACGATCCATTCGAGATCGGCGATGCGCGCAGTCTCGGCGCTCGCGGCCAGCGACACGCCCGCGTTGTTGAAGACCAGGTTGACCTTGCCGTGTTCGGCGCGCACGAAATCGGCCCACGCGAACACCGCGTCGCGGTCGGCGACGTCGAGCCGCCGCGTGCTCGTGCGCACGCCGTGCTTCGCGCACGCGGCCGCGGTGCCGGCGAGCCCGACATCGTTGACGTCGGCGAGCGCGACCTCGCAGCCGCGCCGCGCGAGCTCGACCGCGAGGCTGCGGCCCATGCCCGAACCGGCACCCGTGATCGCGGCGACCTTGCCGGAAAACCCCTTCATGCGTCGTTCCTCCCGTTCCGCTTGCGCTGCATCGGCGGCGCGCCTATTGTGGTGTTATTCGTCACCACTTTAGTTTTCGGGTGTCCTGATGTCAAATAGCGAAATGGAGAAAGCACTCGAAACGGAAAAACGGGGCCGGGCGTACGGCGGCGTGGCGCCCGAGGTGCGGGCCGCCGAGCGGCGCGATGCGTTGATCCGCGCGGCGACGCGCGTGTTCGGCACGGTCGGCTTCCGCAAGGCGACCGTGCGGTCGATCTGCCAGGAAGCGAAGCTCAACGACCGTTATTTCTATGCGGCGTTCGACAGCACCGAGGATCTGCTGCGCTGCACCTACCTGCATCACGCGCAGCAGCTGCACGACGCGGTCGCACGCGCGGTGGCCGAGCGCGGCGGCGATCTGCGCGAAAGCGTCGACGCGGGGCTCGCCGCGTTCTTCGGCTTCCTGCGCGATCCATGCGCGGCGCGCGTGCTGCTGCTCGAGGTGATGGGCGTGAGCGCCGATACCGACATGACGTACCAGCGGATGCTGCTCGACTTCGGCAAGCTGATCATGGCGATCGGCGCGGCCCGCGAGGCCGCGACACCCGCCGAGCGCACCGAGCAGCGGCTCATCGGGCTCGCGCTGGTCGGCGCGATGACGAACGTCGGCGCGGCGTGGCTGCTCACCGGGTATCGCGACCCGGAGGCGCAGATGGTCGCGAGTTGCAGGAAGGTGCTGCTGGGGACGTTGCGGGAAGCGGGGTAGGCGGCGCGAGCGCGTGCCTGTCGTGTGCCGTCACGCGAACGCCGCGCGTAGCTGCAAGGCCTTCGCGCAGGAATACGAATTCGCGTTGTGTACGAACCCGAAGAGACTCGAAACGCGAAGCGGTCGCCAAAAGGCGGCGCTACGCGAAGGTCATGTGTCGGACGGTTGCCTTTTCAATCGTCGGCGCGTCGCGCCCGTGTCGCGCGCACACGCGGCGCGGCGGCCGTTGCCGCGATCCTTGCCTTCATCGCGTCGATGAACGCGCGCACCTTCGGCGACGGCAACCGCGTCGACGGATACACCGCATGGATCCCGGCCCGCGCCGAGCGCCACGCGGGCAGCAGCCGCACGAGCCGGCCGGCCGCGACGTCCTCCGCGATCGAGAAATCCGTCAGGAGCCCGAAGCCTCCGCCCGCGAGCGCGATCGCGCGGCAGGCCGTCGCGGTGTTCGACACGACCGGCGCGACGCAACGCACCGACGCATGGCCGCCGCGCGCGTGGTCGAGTTCGACCGTATGCGGGCGCGACAGCGTCGACAGCATCACGAACGGCAGCGCGGCGAGCGCGTCCGGGTCGCGCGGCAGCCCGTGCCGCGCGACGAACGCGGGGCTCGCGACCAGCCATTTCTCGTACTCGCCGAGCTGCACCGCGCGATAGTTCGAATCCGCGAGGCGGCCGATGCGGATCGCGACGTCGAGATTGTCCGCGACGAGATCGGCGATGCGGTCGTTCGCGATCAGTTCGACGTCGAGCCGCGGATGCGCGTCGCGCAGCGCGACGATCGCCGGCGCGACGACCAGCGCGCCGTAGTCGATCGGCACGCTCACGCGCAGCGTGCCGCGCAGCGGCCCGGCGTCGGACGACACCGCGTCGAGCGCGCTTTCGGTCGCGCGCACGATGTCGCGGCACGCGTCGTAGAACGCGCGCCCCGCATCGGTCACGCTCAGCCGTCGCGTGGTGCGCACCAGCAGGTTCGCGCCGACCTCGGATTCGAGGCGCTGCATGTGCGTGCTGACGACCGTCTTCGCGAGGCCGAGCCGCTCGGCCGCGGCCGTCAGCGAGCCGGCGTCGACCACCGCGACGAAGATCGCCAGCCGGTTCAGGTTCACGTCGCGCAGATCGGCCATCGTCGATTGTCCTATGGAAGCGGATAATGTTTCAGCGATTATCCGTCTTCTGGCCGCGAACGGCGAGCGCTACGCTGGGGCCGTTCGTCGCCGATTCCCGGCGGCGCGAGATCCAGGAGCTTTCCCATGCCAGCCGCCAGCAAGCCCGCCCGTCCGGTTCGTGTCTATTCGTTCCCGCTGTCCGGGCACGCGCATCGCGTCCGGCTGTTCCTGTCGCTCCTCGGGCTGCCGTTCGAGACCGTCGACGTCGACCTCGCGTCCGGCGCGCAGCGCGAACCGGCGTTCCTCGCGCTCAATCCGCTCGGCCAGGTGCCGGTGATCGACGACGACGGCACCGTGCTCGCCGATTCGAACGCGATCCTCGTCTATCTCGCAAAGCGCTACGGCGACGCGCACTGGCTGCCCGACGATGCCGCCGGCGCGGCGACCGTGCAGCGCTGGCTGTCGTACGCGGCCGGGCCGATCGCAACGGGGCCGGCGGCCGCGCGGCTCGTCACCGTGTTCGGCGCGCCGCTCGATCATGACGCGGCCAAGCGCACGGCCGCGAAGGTGCTTGCCGTGATCGACCAGGAACTCGCCGGCAAGCCGTTCGCCGCGGGCGCGCAACCGACGATCGCCGACATCGCTGCCTACACGTACATCGCGCACGCGCCGGAAGGCGGCGTGTCGCTCGAGCCGTATCCGCATGTGCGCGCGTGGCTCGCGCGCGTCGAGGCGCTGCCGGGCTTCGTCGCGATGCCGCCGACCCGCGCCGGCCTGCTCGCCGCCTGACGGCGAAGCCGCGATTTCACCGGGAGAACACGATGACCGCGCCGACTGCCGCCGTACCGGGCTGGGAACTGGATGTTGCGCCGTTTCATGCGGGCGAGCTGGCCGTGCAGCAGCGCGCGGGCGTGACGCAGGCCGCGGGCGCGGCCGGCCGGCGCGGCATTCGGCGCTTCATGCCGGACCAGCACCGCACGTTCTTTACACAGTTGCCGTTCTTCGTGCTCGGCGGCGTCGATCCGGACGGCCAGCCGTGGGCGACGCTGCGGGTCGGGATGCCCGGCTTCGTGACGACGCCGGACGCGCGCACGCTGCGTATCGACGGCGACGCGCTGCCCGGCGATCCGCTGGCCGGTGCATGGCAGCCCGGCGTGCCGCTCGGCGGGCTCGGGATCGAGTTCGACACGCGCCGGCGCAATCGCGTGAACGGCGTCGTGCGCGCGGTCGACGGCGGCGCGCTGACGATCGCGGTCGAGCAGAGCTTCGGCAACTGTGCGAAGTACATTCAGGGTCGCACGCCGACGTTCGTGCCGCGCGAAGGCGATGCGTCCGTCGCGGCCGACGTGTCGGACCGGCTGAGCGACGCGGATCGCGCGCTGCTCGCGCAGGCCGATACGTTCTTCGTCGCGAGTGCGAACACGTCGGCCGGTGCGGGTGCCGCGCGCGGCGCGGATGTGTCGCATCGCGGCGGCATGCCCGGCTTCGTGCGCGTCGACGACGCGCACACGCTGACGACGCCGGATTTCAGCGGCAACCGCTTCTTCAATACGCTCGGCAACCTGCAGCACGATCCGCGCGCGGGGCTGCTGTTCGTCGATTTCGATAGCGGCGACCTGCTGTATGTCGCTGCGCACGCGGAGATCGTGTGGGACGGGCCGCTCGTCGCGTCGTTCGACGGCGCGCAGCGGGTCGTGCGGTTTCACGTGCGCGAAGTGCGGCGCACGCGGGGCGTGCTGCCGTTTCGGTGGTCGGCGGTTGAGCGGGCGCCGCAGTTTGCGGGGAAGGTGGGGGCTGGTGTGCCGGCGGTATCCGCACCTGCACCTGCGTCCTCGTCCCCCTCCAGCTGGCGCCCGCTGCGCATCGCGAAGATCGTCGACGAAGCGCGCGCGATCCGCTCGTTTCATTTCGAAGCGGCGGACGGCGACGCGTTGCCGGCCTACGAAGCCGGGCAGCATCTGACGCTGCGCGTCGCGCTGCCGGACGAAGATGCGCCGACGATTCGCAGCTACACGCTGTCCGATGCACCCGGCGCATCGCATTACCGGATCACCGTGAAGCGCGAAGGACGCGTGTCGGCCTGGCTGCACGACCACGCGCGTGCCGGCATGACGCTCGATGCGCAGATGCCGCGCGGCCGCTTCACGTTCGACGTCGCGAGCCCGCGTCCGGCGGTGCTGGTGTCGGCCGGCATCGGCATCACGCCGATGATCGCGATGCTGCGCCGCGCGCTGGCCGACGACGCACCGTCGCGCCGCGTGGTGTTCGTGCACGGCGCGCGCGATACGGCCGACCGGCCGTTTTCAGCGGAACTGACGCGCATCGCGGACGCGGACCCGCGCGTGTCGCTGCACTGGTTCGACAGCCGGCCGCAGCGCGACGGCGCGGCGCGACCGGGCCGTGTCGACATCGCGCAACTGAAGCGCATCCTGCCGTTCGACGACTACGATTTCTACCTGTGCGGACCCGCCGCGTTCATGCGCGATATGTACGACGGATTGCGCGCGCTGAACGTGCCGGACGAGCGTATCCGCTTCGAGGCGTTCGGGCCGTCGAGCGTCGTGCGCAGCGCGACCCGCGCGGCCGGGGCGCCGCCGGCGGCAAGCGTGCCGGTCGTGTTCCGCCGCTCGGCACGCGACGCCGCATGGACGCCCGCCGACGGCACGCTGCTCGAATTCGCCGAAGGCCGGGGCGTGGCGGTGCCGTCCGAATGCCGGTCGGGGTCGTGCGGCACATGCGCGACGCGCGTGCTGTCCGGTGCGGTCGATTACGTGCAAGCGCCCGACGCGCCGGTCGAACCGGGCTGTGCGCTGCTGTGCGTCGCGCGGCCCGCGACGGGCACCATGGAGGCGCTCGTGCTCGACCGCTGATGGCCCCTGCGACACGCCGCCGCAGACGGCCTGCTGCGCGAAAAGCACGCGCAACTGCTTCTTTTTTCGAATGCCGGCCGGATCGACGATAGCGTCAACCGATTCGATGAAAGGAGCACAACCATGAAACTGCTCGGCATGATCAAGCTGGTCCTGTGGAGTTTCTTCGGCGTACGCAACAGCAAGGCGCACGCGGCCGATCTCGCGAACGTCAACTATACGTTGCTGCCGTTCGTGGCGATTGTGCTCGCGCTGCTGGTCGGCGCGGTCATCTACGGCGTCGTGCATCTGGTTGTCGATCCGACCGCGACGATGCAGGGGTTCTGAACGTTGGGTGAACCGGCAGCGGGCCGTCATTCCCGCTCCGGTTTTCGCTCGTTCGACCGGCGCGTGACTGCACCGGTTGTCGAGGTCGCCGCGCGCGATGCGCATCGCGATCGCATCGCCGCCGCTGTCGCACCATTCGAAGCGTATTTCCCCCATCCCGCCGTTCCCGTCTCCCGTTCCACCCGATTCCACGGCCTTCAGCCCCGCCCGGGGTAAAATGCGCGCCACGCCGCGATGTCGCGCGCGACGGGCATGCCGCCGTTCCGACGAACGGCGTACGCAACTGCCCGGCGCCCGCAACCGGGGCGTTCGAAGCGAACCCCGCATGACAAGACCGCGCGACGCAGCCGGCCGCCCGACATGCTCGCGATCCAGGATCGACGGCTGCGTCGGTGCCCCGCGCGTCACCGTCATCCGATGTCCCATCCTGCGCTTTCCCGATCGATCGGCACGCATGCTGCCCGATCGTCAGATTCGTCTGATGAATGTCGTGTCGACGTTCGTGCCCGGCGTCCGCAGGACCGTCGCGGGTTCTTGCATGAGGTCGCGCTTCGCAGCGGCGCAAAGCGTTTCGAAGGTTTCGACAGGGTCGAGTGGCGAGTTTTCCATCCAGAACAATGACGGTGAATAGAACAACAGCGTCGCCCGCACGGCGGCGGCGCGCGAAGGCCGGGCTTGGCGTCGGTCTCGGCATCACGCTTTTCGCGGCGCAGGCCGCCGTGGCGCAGGGCGACGCGCCGGCGCCGGACGCCGGTGCGACCGGCAGCACGACGCTGCCGGCGATCACGGTGAGCGGCGAGCGCGGCAACACGCTGCGCGCGCGCACGGCGTCGGTCGCGGGGCTCGACGATGCGCCGCTGCGCGACACGCCGGCCTCCGTCAACGTCGTCACGGGGGCGCTGATCGACGACCAGCAGGCGAAGCGCTTGAGCGACGTGGTGCGCAACGACGCATCGGTCGTCAACGACTACGCGCCGGTCGGCTACTTCGAAGGCTTCGCGATCCGCGGCTTTCCGGTCGATCTCGCGAGCGCGATCCGGATCGACGGGCTGACGGTGTCCGGCGAGCAGAACGTGCCGCTCGAGAACAAGGAGCGCGTCGAGATCCTGAAGGGGCTGGCGGGCATCGACAGCGGCGTGGTCGCGCCGGGCGGCGTGATCAACTTCGTGACGAAGCGTTCGGCGAACGTCGCGAGCGTGACGGGCGGCGTTGACAGCCGCGGCTCGACATCGGCGGCCGTCGATCTCGGCCGCCGCTTCGGCCCCGACAATCAGTTCGGCTTCCGGATCAATGCCGCGAAGGAGAACATGCACTCCTATATCGACGGCACCAACGGACGACGCACGTTCGGGTCGATCGCCGCCGACTGGGACATCAGCCCGCGCGCGAGCCTGCAGTTCAACGCGGAATTCCAGCAGTGGATCCAGCGTTCCGCGCCCGGCTACCAGCTGCTCGGCGGCACCGTCGTGCCGTCGGTCAAGACGACGTCGAAGGCGCTCGGCACGCAGCCGTGGGCGAAGCCGGTGACGACCGATGCGCTGAACCTGAACGCGCGCTTCGACTACCAGTTCAACGACGACTGGAAGGCCTACGTCGCCGCCGGCCGCAGCCGCACGATGATCGACGACAACAGCGCGTTCGCGTACGGCTGCTATTACGCGGCGAGCTGCGCGGCCGGCACGACGTCGCCGTTCTTCTTCGGCGCGAACGGCGACTACGACGTGTACGACTTCCGCAGCCCGGGCGAATACCGCCGCAACGACGACCTGCGCGCGGTCACGACCGGCAAGTTCGCGACAGGCCCGCTGCGGCACGAGCTGACGCTCGGCGTGAGCGTGCAGCGCCGCGTCGTGCACATGGCGAATGCCGTGTACGACTACGTGGGCAGCGAGAACATCTATGGGCCCGACGTCGCGTTCGCACCGTCGCCGAACACGGCCGGGCCGTCGTATCCGCAGCTCGACGCGTGGCAGTACGGCGTGTTCGGGCTCGACCGCATCAGCATCGGCGAGCACTGGCAGGTGCTCGCGGGCGGCAAGGAAGTGCTGCTGCGCCAGCGCAGCTGGAGCAGCCTCGACGGCGACGCGACGCACACCGACCGCTCGGTGTTCCTGCCGCAGGTCGCGCTCGTCTACAAGCCGGTGAACGTGCTGTCGCTGTACGCGTCGTACAGCAAGGCGCTGTCGCTCGGCGACCAGGCGCCGGTGCGCGCGACCAACGCGTATGCGTTCCTGCCGCCGGTCGAATCGCACCAGTTCGAGCTCGGCGCGAAATACGACTGGCTCGACCGGCTGAGCCTCACGGCCGCCGTGTTCTCGATCAGCAAGCCGTTCCAGTTCGCCGACCCCGATGCGTCGGGCACGAGCTATACGTTCGTGCAGCGCGGCACGCAGCGCCACCAGGGGATCGAGCTCGGCGCGGCCGGGCGCGTGACCGAGCGGCTCGGGCTGACGGCCAGCGTCGCGGCGATTCGCGCGCGCGCGTACGACTCGGGTTCGCCGGCGTACGAAGGGCACCAGATCATCAACATGCCGGCGCTGCGCGCATCGCTGTATGCGGATTACGCGGTGCCGGGCGTTGCCGGCCTGAACATGCTCGGCGGCGTCGAGTACAGCGCGGCGCGCAACGCGAACGAGGAGGGCACCGCGCGCGTGCCGTCGTGGTTCGTGTTCAATCTCGGCGCGCGCTATACGACGAAGATCGCGGGCCATCGCACGGTGCTGCGCGTGTCGGTGGACAACCTGTTCAACAAGTTCTACTGGCGCGACGCGGGCGAGCAGCAGGGCGACGCGTACCTGTTCCCCGGCGCGCCGCGCACCGCGCGCGTGTCGTTGACCTATGATTTCTGATCGTCCGGACCCGGCCGCGTGATGCGCGGCCCCGGCAGCCAACCAGGAGAGCACAGACGATGTCCCCACTCGAAATCGCCGGCGTGATCGTCAGCGCGCTCGCGATCTGGCTGACCGCGAAGCGGCGCATGCTGTGCTGGCCGGTCGGGCTCGCGTCGGTCGCGCTGTACGGCTGGATCTTCTTCGACGCGAAGCTGTATTCCGACATGCTGCTGCAGGGCGCGTTCGCGGTGCTGCAGGTGTACGGCTGGCGCCGCTGGATCGCGCAGCGTACGCTCGAGGCGGGCGGCGGCGCGGCGCCGCAAGGCGACGTCGCGCCCGTCACCGGCGTGCGGCCGCGGCAGATGCTGCCCGATCTGATCGCGGCCGTCGTCGGCAGCGCGCTGCTCGGCGGGATGATGGCGCGCTGGACCGATGCGGCGCTGCCGTTCGTCGATGCGTCGCTGACCGCGTTCAGCCTCGTCGCGCAATACTGGACCGCGCGGCGCTACATCGCGTCGTGGGGGCTGTGGATCGTCGTGAACGTCGTGTACGTCGGGATGTTCGTGTTCAAGGCGCTGTATCTGACGGCAGGACTCTACGCGCTGTTCATCGCGCTCGCCGTCGTCGGCTGGCGCGACTGGAGCCGGACGGCGAATGCGCTGCGCACGACGGCGAGCCCGGCGGGCTGATCCAAGGGCTGATTCACGAGCCGATTCACGGGCTGATTCAACTACGGAGCGACGTCGTTCATGTCATTTCCACTCGAGCCGGACGCGCCTGCATCGCGTGACGTCGCCGACATGCGGGACGTCGCGCCGCCGCAATTCGGCGTCGACGGCGAGCAGGCCGAACGCGACTGGCCGCTGATGACGCACGACGAAGTCGCGGGCGTGCTTGCGCGGATCGATGGCGTCGGCGCGCCGGCGCGGCTTACGTGGCACAGCCCGCGGCCGTTCTCGGCGGCGGTGCTGGTGCACACGACCGACGCGCGCGCGCTGTTCGTCAAGCGTCATCACGCGAGCCTGCGCGACGTCGCCGGGCTCGAGGAGGAGCATCGCTTCATCGCGCATTTGCGCGATCGCGGTGTGCCGGTCGCGGACGTGCTCGCCGGTCGCGACGGCGCGACCGCGTTCTCATCCGGCGACTGGACCTATGAAGTGCACGTGGTGGCGCCAGGTGTGGACGCGTATCGCGGCGTGATGTCGTGGCAGCCGTTTACGCATCCTTCACATGCGTACGCGGCAGGCCGCGCGCTGGCCGAACTGCATCGCGCGTCGGCCGGCTACGATGCGCCGGCGCGGCCCGTGCGCACGCTGCTGTCGAGTTTCCGGGTGCTGTCGTCCGCCGATCTTCCCGATGCGCTCGAACGCTGGGTCGATGCGCAGCCGCTGCTGGTGCGCGCGCTCGGCACGCGCGACTGGCGCGGCGATGTCGCGGATGCGATCGGCCCGTACCACGCGCGCCTCGTGCCGCTGCTGCCCGTGCTGGCGCCGCTTTGGACGCACGGCGACTGGCATGCGTCGAATCTGCTGTGGACGGACGCCGCGCCCGGCGCGCAGGTGCGGACCGTGCTCGATTTCGGCTTGTCGGATCGCACCTGCGCCGTCATGGATCTCGCGCTCGCGATCGAACGCAACGCGATCGACTGGATGGCGCCGGCCGATGCACGTCGCGTCGAGCATGAACAGATCGGCGCGCTGCTCGACGGCTACGAATCGCTCGAACCGCTGAGCGACGACGCATATGCGGCGCTGGTCGCGATGCTGCCGATCGTGCATACCGAATTCGCGCTGTCGGAAGTCGCGTATTTCGGCTGCATCGTCAATGCACCGGACATCGTCGAGGTTGCGTACGACGGTTATCTGATCGGTCATGCGCGATGGTTCGGCGAACGCGACGGACGGCAGTTGCTCGACTGGCTGGTGCAACGCCGGCGCGCGAAGCGGGGCAGCTTGTAAAACTGCGTTGCGGACACTGTCCAGCCGGCAGTGTCGTCTGCCCGATCTTCACCCTCTGCGGTGCCGCGATCGCACCGCACGGCACGGCCGCACGTTCGCCGCGACCCGGCGGCGCGCGGCACGCTGCCGGCGATCGCCGGGCAGCACCCACGCCTGACTCGCATCAGCGCGTCGCGAGGCTGTCGTGATTGTCGGCCTGTGGCGACTTCTCGCCGGCATGCACCGAGATCCCGTGAAGTTCCTTGTTGCGCGCGATGATCTCGCTGGTCGGCGGGTACTGCGTCTTGCTCGTCGGCACCACGCCGTCGTGCTGCGCCTGCTTGAGTTCGTCGATGACTTCCGCGCGGGTCTTGCCTTGCGTTTGAGTGTGCGTTTGCGCGAAGGCGGCTTGCGAGGCGACGCCGAGCGACAGCGTGGCGGTGACGAACAGGGCTGCGAGTCTTGCCGTTTTCATGAAGCTCTCCTTGATGTGGCCGCCGGGTGGCGATCCATGAGCGCAGTATGCGAAAGCCGCCGAGCGTGACCGTGATCGGCAGATGACAAATGCGTCAGATTGCGGGGCCGAGGGGCGTGACGTGCGGGTCTGGCCGACGTGATGCAATCGTCATGTTCGGGTCATGCATGCGATGAGCGGGACGCGGAGCATGTCGCCTGCCGACGGCCGATGGTGTCGACGGCATGCGCACCGTTCGCCGCACCGGCATGGAGGGCGGACGGTCTCGTGTAGACTTTCATTCCGGACCCGACAGTGGATCGTCCCGCCATTCGCCTGTCGTTGCTTGCCCTGCTGATTGCCCCGTTGGTCGCCGGTTGCGCGTCATCCCGTCCCGAAGCCGGGACGGTCGGATCGTCCGCGCCGAAGGCCGCGCGCGATGCGGTCCACCGGCCTGATGCCCGGCGAACAGATCGACCATGCGGGGCATCGATGCGGCAATCCGAACTTCTACGTGAACACGCATCCGTGCCTGTTCCCGAAGCGCAACGTCACTCCTTGATGCAGTCATATCCCCGCGCCACATGCGCGGCTGTCGACTATAGTTATGCACGAACAGCACCCATCCACGGCGAAGGCGGGCAAATGATCGATCACGTTTACATCTCAGTCACCGACATCGAGAAGTCGCTGATCTTCTACTCCGAAGCCTTGAAGCCACTCGGCTGGAGCGTATTCGGCAACTACGACTCCGCGAATGGCCCGGCGAGCGTCCCCGATCTCTACGGCATCGGCGACGATGTGTACGGCAAGGGAGAGGGGGTTGGATCAAGCATCTGGCTACGCAAACGTCAGCCAGGCGAGACCGGGCTTTACCTGGGGATCGTCTGCGATACGAACGAACTCGTCGACGCTGCCTACGCAGCCGCAATCAAGGCCGGCGGCATCGATGAGGGAAGACCGGCGGATCGTACCTACTTCGCCCCCGGCTACTACGCCGCCAACGTCGCCGACCTCGACGGCAACCGTCTCGAGTTCGTACACAAGGCGTGGAACCCCAAGCGACGCTCATAGCAATCCAATGGATGCACGGGAGTCGTCGCGGTTCGTATCGCCTTGAACGATCCCGCACCGGATAGATGGCTGCTTCGCGGACGTGCGGTTGGCCGAACCGGATCGGCAAGCCCTGTCCACGGAATTCCGCAAACGAGCAAAAAAAGGCCCGGCACTCGCAGTGTCCGGGCCAACGCGTGATCGTGCCGTGCGACAGCGATACGCTTGCGTGGTTCGCAACGGGCATCACCCGTCACGCATTCGATGGTATGCGACGCGATCCATCGCGAACCGGGGATTGAACACCTTGAAGCGGGCGTGTCGGCACGCCCGCATCGGCTCACAGCTGCGCGAGCGCCTGGTCGAGATCGGCGAGCAGGTCGTCGATGTGCTCGATGCCGATCGACAGCCGTACCGTTTCCTCCTTCACGCCGGCCTTCGCGAGCTCGGCCGGCGACAGCTGGCGGTGCGTCGTCGAGGCCGGATGCGTCGCGAGCGACTTCGTGTCGCCGATGTTGACGAGCCGCGTGAACAGCTTCAGCGCATCCTGGAACTTCGCGCCGCCGTCGCGTCCGCCCTTCACGCCGAACGTCAGGATGCCGGGCGCGCGGCCCGACAGGTAGCGCGCGACGAGCACATGATCCGGGTGATCGGGCAGCCCCGCGTAGTTCACCCATTCGACGTGTTCATGGCGCGCGAGATGCTGCGCGATCTTCAGCGCGTTGTCGCTGATGCGCTCGATGCGCAGCGCGAGCGTCTCGATGCCTTGCAGGATCTGGAACGCGTTGAACGGCGAGATCGCCGCGCCCATGTTGCGCAGCGGCACGACGCGCGCGCGGCCGATATACGCGGCCGGCCCGAACGCTTCGGTGTAGACGACACCGTGATAGCTGACGTCGGGCTCGTTGAGCCGCTTGAAGCGGTCCGCGTGCTGCGCCCACGGGAACTTGCCCGAATCGACGATCGCGCCGCCGAGGCTCGTGCCGTGGCCGCCGAGATACTTCGTCAGCGAGTGCACGACGATGTCCGCGCCGTGTTCGAACGGACGCAGCAGGTACGGCGACGGCACCGTGTTGTCCACGATCAGCGGGATACCGTGGCGATGCGCGACTTCCGCGAGCGCGGCGATGTCGGTCACGTTGCCGAGCGGATTGCCGACCGATTCCGCGAAGATCGCCTTCGTGCGCGCGTCGATCAGCGGCTCGAACGACGCGGGGTCGCGCGGATCGGCGAAGCGCGTCGTGATGCCGTATTGCGGCAGCGTATGCGCGAACAGGTTGTAGGTACCGCCGTACAGCGAACTGGCGGACACGATGTTGTCGCCGGCTTCCGCGATCGTCTGGATCGCGTACGTGACGGCCGCCTGGCCCGACGCCAGCGCCAGTGCGCCGATGCCGCCCTCGAGCGCGGCGATCCGCTGTTCGAGCACGTCGGTCGTCGGGTTCATGATCCGCGTGTAGATGTTGCCCTGGACCTTCAGGTCGAACAGGTCTGCGCCGTGCTGCGTGTCGTCGAATGCGTACGCAACGGTCTGGTAGATCGGCACCGCGACCGCGCGCGTGGTCGGGTCGGGGCGATAGCCGCCGTGCACGGCGATGGTTTCGAGGCGCCAGTTCGAAGAGGCCTGATCGGTCATGAGTGCTCCATCTGTTGTTGTCGTGGTCGAGCGATTATAGAAGCAGGTGCGCTGCCGTCCTTAGAACGAATGGTTTGTTGCTTATGGGGCCGCCGCGCATAGAATGCGTTTTTCCTCGGATGAAGGGGGCGCGATGGACCAGGATCAGTGGAACAAGGTGGATGCGTATTTCTCCGCGACGCTCGTGCCGACCGACGACGCGCTCGACGCCGCGCTCGCGGCGAGCGACGCGGCCGGGCTGCCCGCGATCAACGTCGCGCCGAACCAGGGCAAGCTGCTGCAGCTGCTCGCGACGATTCGCGGCGCACGGCGCATCCTCGAAGTCGGCACGCTCGGCGGCTACAGCACGATCTGGCTCGCGCGCGCGTTGCCGCCGGACGGCCGGCTCGTGACGCTCGAACTGAACCCCGATCACGCGAAGGTCGCGACGCGGAACATCGCGCGCGCCGGGTTCGCGGATGTCGTGTCGGTGGTGGTCGGCAGCGCGAAGGACAGCCTCGCGCGGCTCGTCGATGCGGGCGAGGCGCCGTTCGACTTCATCTTCATCGACGCGGACAAGGACAACAACGCCGCTTATCTGGACGCCGCGCTGAAACTGTCGCGGCCCGGCACGGTGATCGTCGTCGACAACGTCGTGCGAGGCGGGCGCGTGGCCGATCCGGACAACCGTGAGCCGGACGTCGTCGGCGTGCGCGACGGGTTCGCGCGGATCGTCGCCGAGCCGAACCTCACGACGACCGCCTTGCAGACGGTCGGGCTGAAGGGCTGGGACGGGTTTTCGATCTCGATCGTCGGCGCGTGACGTGACGGTGGCGCATCACCGCGGTCGTCGGCCGCACCGGACGTGCGATACGGTCGCGGCCACGGATCTTTCATCGAGCGCGGCCGCCCGGCCTTCGGCCGCGCGCCGCGCTATCCTTTCACGCACACCACCTGACGCAGCGTGTGCACCACTTCGACGAGGCTGCGCTGCGCCGCCATCACCGCATCGATGTCCTTGTAGGCCATCGGGATCTCGTCGACGACACCCGCGTCCTTCCGGCATTCGACGCCGCGCGTCGCCTTGACCTGGTCGTCGACCGTGAAGCGGCGCTTCGCTTCGGTCCGGCTCATCGCGCGGCCGGCGCCGTGGCTGCACGAGCAGAAGCTCTCCGGATTGCCGAGCCCGCGCACGATGAAGCTCTTCGCGCCCATCGAACCCGGAATGATGCCGAGCTGTCCCTTCTGCGCGGATACGGCTCCCTTGCGCGTGACGAGCACGTCCTCGCCGAAGTGGCGTTCGCGCTGCACGTAGTTGTGGTGGCAGTTCACCGCGTGCTCGTCGACCGCGAACGGTTTCGCGATCACGCCGCGCGCCGCGCCGATCACCGCGTCCATCATCGCCTGCCGGTTGCGGCGCGCGTAGTCCTGCGCCCAGCCCACCGCTTCGACGTAGTCGTCGAAGTGCCGGCTGCCCTCGGTGAAATACGCGAGGTTGCGATCCGGCAGGTTCGCGATGTGCTGCCGCATGTCGGCCTGCGCGAGTTCGATGAACAGGCTGCCGATCGCATTGCCGACGCCGCGCGAGCCGCTGTGCAGCATGAACCACACGCGATCCGCTTCGTCGATGCACACCTCGATGAAGTGGTTGCCCGTGCCGAGCGTGCCCAGATGCGCGTAGTGGTTCGTCTTTTCCAGCTTCGGATACTTGCCGACGATCCGCTGGAAGCCCGGCAGCAGCGACTTCCACGACTCCGTCACGGCGGCCGGCGTGCGATCGCCCCATGCGCCCGGATCGCGGCGGCCCGGCGCGCGGCCGTGCGGCACCGCGCGTTCGATCGCGCTGCGCAGCCCGCCGAGCGCGTCCGGCAGGTCCGCCGCCGTGAGCGTCGTGCGCGCGGCCATCATCCCGCAGCCGATGTCGACGCCGACCGCGGCCGGGATGATCGCGCCCTTCGTCGGGATCACGCTGCCGATCGTCGAGCCCTTGCCGAGGTGGACGTCGGGCATCACCGCGACGTGCTTGAAGATGAACGGCATTTGCGCGGTGTTGCGCAGTTGCGTGCGCGCGTCGTCCTCGACCGCGACGCCTTGCGTCCACATCTTCACCGGCTTGCCGTTCGCCAGTTCCATCACCTGAAAATCATCGTTACTCATTTGCTTCACCTTCGATCGCCCCTTCAGTCGTCCGGCGCAAGCTCTTGAACGCATGATGCTTCCATCTATTCTTGTCTTTTTCTTCACTGGCTGCCGGCCGACGTGCGTTGGCCGAATCGGGGTACGACGCGACCGGGTCGACTCGATTCGCGGAGTGCTCGCTGCACGGTAGCCGCGCGTGAACGATGTTCCACCATTCACGCTCGGCAGATCGCGATGATCTCCGCGCTGGCCGCGTCGTCGAACGGCGCACCGTTCCAGTCTCCGCACCAGTCGGCCGACGAGAAGCCGGCGGCCGCGACACGCGCCTGCAGGTCGGGTTGCGCGATGAAGCGCAGCCGGCTCGCGTTCTTCACTTGCGTATCGTCACGATGAAAGCGGTAGACCGTGTCGAACGACACGATCGGACCGTCGACCGCGGTCACCGCATGATGGAGTTCGACGCTGCCGAATTCGGGCGAATCGATGCGGGTGGCCGACGCCGCCGGAGTCCAGCCGAGCCACGGCTCGACACGCGGATTGCGGGTCTCGAACAGGAAGCGCCCGCCGTCGGCCAGCACGCGCCGCACGCCGCACAGCGTCGCGTCGATCTCCGCGTCGGTCAGCAGGCACTGGAACGCGTGCCCGGTCATCACGACGGCATCGAACGGCGCGCCGGGCGGCAGGCCGCCGAGATCGCACGCGAGCCAGCGCACCGCGCCGGCGCCCGGCTGGCGTCGCGCATGGTCGATCATCGCGGGTGCGGGGTCGATCGCGACGACGTCGTGCCCGGCCGCCGCAAGCCGGCGCGCGAACGTGCCGGTGCCGCAGCCGAGATCGAGAATCCGTTGCCGCCCGGTGCCGAGGCGCGATGCGTAGAACGCGAAGTCACGATCGCCGGCGTTGAACCGGTCGTAGACCGCGACGAGGCGCGGATCGGCATAGAGGATTTCGCCGGCGGCCGCCGCGTCGGACGTCACGCGAAACCCGCGTCAGCGCTGTTGCACCGCGACGCGCAGCCCGAGCGCGATGAAGATCGAACCGATGATCTTTCCCTGCCAGCGCGTGAGCCACGCAAGCCGCTTCACGACGCGGCCGAGCGGACGGATCGAGCATGCGATCAGCGTCGTATAGAGCGAGCTGAGCACGACGAAGATCAGCCCGAGCACCGCGAACTGCACGAACGTCGAGCCGCGTTCCGGATGCACGAACTGCGGCATGAACGCGAGGAAGAACAGCGCGGTCTTCGGATTCAGCACTTCGGCGGGAATCGCCTGCAGGTACGCCGTCAGCGGCGTGACGGGCGGCACCTTCGGCAGCGACGGATCGGACGGCCCGTCGAGCAGCGCACGCACGCCGAGGTAGATGAGGTAGGCCGCGCCGACCAGCTTCACGACGTTGAACGCGAGCGCCGACGTCATCAGCAGCGCCGACAGCCCGACGGCGGCAAACAGCGTATGCACGAAGTCGCCGCTCGCGACGCCGAGGCCGGTCAGGATGCCGGTCTTGCGGCCGCCCTGCACGGTGCGGCTCAGCACGAGCAGCACGGCGGGGCCCGGGATCAGGAACAGGCCCAGGACGACGGCGGTGAAGGTGGCCAGCGTGGTCAGGTCGAACATGGCGGCTCCGGCAAGGTTGGCGAGGCGGCGGGGGATCGACGCATTGTATTCGGATCGGCGCGCGTCTGCCGATGCCGGCCGGGAACCGCGCAGCCGCGCCGGCGCCTTTCTGGTATAAGCACGAAAGGCCGCGCGGGCACGCCGTCCGGCCGCTTTCGACACCATCGTTCCATGCGCGACCTGCCACCCGTTACCGCCCCCGCTGCCGACGCCGACGTCTATCACGTGCCGCGCCCGCTCGTCGTGTTCGGCGGCTCGGTCGTCGAGCCCGAATGGCGGCTCGAACGGCACAGCCATCCGCAGGCGCAACTGCTGTACACGCTGAGCGGCGTCATCTATTGCGAGATCGACGGCGGCGTGTGGAGCGCACCGCCGCAATGCACGGTGTGGATTCCGGGCGGCGTCACGCATTCGGCGCGCGGTTCGGCCGGCGCGACGTTCTACGCGGTGCTGGTGGAGCCCGATGCGGCGCCCGGCCTGCCGGCGCGCTGCTGCACGCTGGGCATGTCGCCGCTGTTGCGCGAACTGCTGCTGAAGGCCGCGAGCTTCCCGAGCCTGTACGACGTCGACGGTCCGCAGGGGCGGTTGATGGCGACGCTGCTCGACGAACTCGTCGCGGCGCCGGTCGAGGACCTGTATCTGCCGATGCCGGCCGACCGCCGGCTGCGCCGGCTGATCGATCACCTGCTCGACGACCCGGCCGACAAGTCGCCGCTGCCCGAACTCGCGCGCCGCGCCGGCGTCAGCGAGCGCAGCCTCACGCGGCTCGCCGCGAAGGAACTCGGCATGAGCCTCGGCGACTGGCGCCGGCGGCTGCACGTCGCGCTGTCGCTGCGGATGCTGACGGCGGGCCGCCGCGTGCACCAGATCGCGATCGACCTCGGCTACGAGAGCGCGAGCAGCTTCGTGACGATGTTCCGCAAGGCGACCGGCAAGTCGCCGACCCAATACCTGACCGACCGGCAGCGCTGACCGTGCCGTGCTGAGCCGTGCCGTGCCAGGTCGGCACGCGCGCGCTTGACCGGATCGAACAAGCGGTTGGCCGGCACGAGAAATGACGGGACGGGCGTCGCTCCTTAACATGAGAATCATTCTCATCTGGAGGCAGACATGCAGATCGTCACGACTGAATTCCCGTTGGTGTGGTTGCGTTACGCGCGTTCGCCGTCGAGCGATCCCGCGCACTTGCTGGCCGAACTCGACGCGTTGCTCGCGCGCCGCGAACGTTTCGTGTTCCTGACCGACGATGCACCGTCCGGCGACGATCGCGATGCGCAGGATCACGAGATGCGCAAGCAGCTCGCGAAATGGAGCAAGGCGAATCGCGCGCAATCGCGCGAATGGATTCCCGCGATGATCGCGGTCGAGCCCGACGCGCAGCGGCGCGCGGCGCTCGATGCGTTCTCGGCCGCGTTCGAGAAGGTCTGGGGGTATCCGTTGAACGCGGCGGTGAATCGTGACGAGGCGCTCGCGCTGGCACGGCAGCTGCTCGCCGCGCCGGCCCGCGCGGCCACGGCCACGCGCGACTGAACCGGTCGCCGCGCCGGCGGCGCGGCTCGCTCACTGACAGGCATGCGCCGCGTCGCGTTCGCGCGTGATGCGTGATGCCGTATTCCGCGGGAGTTTCCGGTGGACAATCCGATTCGCGCGATGCGCATCTTCACGCGCATCGTCGAGATGAACAGCTTTACGCGCGCGGCGCACTCGCTCGGCATTTCGCGCGCGACCGCGACGCGCACCGTGCAGGAACTCGAGGCGGCGCTCGGCATGCCGTTGCTGGTGCGCACGACGCGCGCGCTGCGGGCGACGCCGGAAGGCGACGCGTATTACCGGCGGTGCCAGCGCATCACCGCGGACGTCGACGAGCTCGAAGCGAGCCTGCGCAATGCGGCGCGGCATCCGAGCGGGCCGCTGCGCGTCGAGTTGCCGGGAGCGGTGGCGGACGCGATCGTGCTGCCGGCGCTTGGCGCGTTCCATGCGCGTCATCCGGAACTCGTGCTGATGCTGGGCGTGTCCGGACGCGCGGCCGACCTGATCGGCGATGCGGTCGACTGCAGCATCCGGCTCGGCGCGCTGCCCGATTCGTCGCTGGTTGCGCGCCCGCTCGGCGCACTCGAGCGCGTGACCTGCGCGAGCCCGGCGTATCTCGAGCGCTGCGGCGTGCCGCGTTCGCTCGATGCGCTCGCCGGGCATCGCGCGGTCAACGGCGCGTTCGCGTCGGCCCAGCGCACCGCCGAACTCGAATTCGCGATCGACGGCGCGGTGCGCAAGATCCGGCTCGATGGCATCGTCAGCGTCGACGACGAGCAGGCGTACCTGGCGTGCGGCGTGCATGGCCTCGGGTTGATCCAGCCGCCGCGCGTCGTCGCGCAGCCGCTGATCGACGCGGGACAGTTGCAGGAAGTGCTGCCGCGGTGGCGGCCGGGCGCGGTTTCGGTGTCGGCCGTCTATGCGAAGCGCCGGCACGTGTCGCCGGGCGTGCGCGCGTTCGTCGACTGGATCGCGGAGCGTTTCGAGGATGCCGCGCAGGACCGGGCCGGTGTGAGCGTGCCTGGGGCAGCGCTGCGGCAGATGGCAGCGACGGCGATCGCCGCGTGCGAGCCCGACGGGAGGCTGGCGGCCGCGGCGTGACGGCGGGGCGCGCGTCCGGATGTGCCAATATTCTGGCGATTTGTGGGCCGGTTCGCCAAAATACTGGCATTCCGCCAGCCGGTGCATCGTCAGACTCAATCAGTCGAACCGGTCGCGCCGCGATCCTGATACGTTCGCGTGCATTGGCGCCCGCCTCCCGTCACCCACCCAGCTCCCCCGCCAGAAAATCCACGAACGCGCGTATTCGCGCGGACATCTGATGCCGCTGCGCATACACCGCGTAGATATCCGCGCTCGGCGTTTCGTAGTCGGGCAGCACGACGACGAGGCGCCCGTCGGCCAGGTAGTCGCGGATATCCCACTCGGCGCGCATCAGGATGCCGTGCCCGTCGAGCGCCCATTTCACCGCGATCTCGCCGTCGTTCGTCGTCAGGTTGCCGTTGATCCGCACGGCTTCCGTATTGCGCGCCGCGCCGCGTCCGCTCGCCAGCCGCCAGATCCCGTAGCCTTCGTCGCCTTGCCGGATGCCGATGCAGTTGTGCCGCGTCAGCTCGTGCGGCGTGCCCGGCGTGCCGTGCCGCGCGAGATACGCGGGCGCCGCGCACAGCAGCCGGCGGTTCGGGGCGAGCCGTCGCGCGACGACGCGCGTATCGGGCGGCTCGCCGAAGCGGATGCACACGTCGAACGCGTCGTCGGTGAGCGGCGGCGGCATCACCGACAGTTGCAACTGCACCGACACCTCCGGAAAACGCGCGACGAAGCGCGAGATCGCCGGGCCGACGTGGCTGCGCCCGAAGCCGAGCGTCGCGTTCACGCGCAGCAGCCCCTTCGGCCGCTGCCGCGCGCTGCCGAGCAGTTCGCCCAGTTCGTCCATCTGATCGAGGATCCGGCGCGCGTAGTCGAGATACACGTCGCCCTCGGGCGTCAGCATCATGCGCCGCGTCGTGCGGTTGACGAGCGTCACGCCCGCGCGCCGCTCCATCTGTGTGAGCCGCTTGCTGACGGCCGCCGCGGTCAGCCCGAGCTCGCGCGCGGCCGCGCTCAGGCTGCCCGCCGCGGCCAGCGTCGAGAAGAAGCCGAGATCGGCCGGCTGGACGGTATCCGCCATGACGGGATTCATGAATTGAAGTTAAAGATGCTTTGAGTATAGCCCCGGTTTCCACACTTCCAGTTCGGTAAAGTGCGTTCACGCTCACGATCAATCGAGGATGTCAGCATGAAGACCTACCGTATCGCGACCATTCCCGGCGACGGCATCGGCAAGGAAGTGGTGCCTGCGGCCAAGCAGGTGCTGGAAGCGCTGGCCCGCGGCAGCGACCGCTTTGCGTTCGAGTTCGAGGATTTCGACTGGGGCGCCGATTACTACCGCCTGCACGGCGCGATGATGCCGGCCGACGGCCTCGACGCGCTGCGCGGCAAGGACGCGATCCTGTTCGGCTCGGCGGGCGACCCCGACGTGCCCGACCACGTGACGCTGTGGGGCCTGCGCCTGAAGATCTGCCAGGGCTTCGACCAGTACGCGAACGTGCGGCCGACGCGCATCCTGCCCGGCATCGACGCGCCGCTGAAGCGCTGCGGGCCGGCCGACCTGAACTGGGTGATCGTGCGCGAGAACTCGGAGGGCGAATACGCGGGTGTCGGCGGCCGCGTGCACCAGGGGCATCCGATCGAGGCGGCGACCGACGTGTCGATCCTCACGCGTGCCGGCGTCGAACGCATCATGCGCTTCGCGTTCCGGCTCGCGCAGTCGCGTCCGCGCAAGCTGCTGACCGTCATCACGAAGAGCAACGCGCAGCGTCACGCGATGGTGATGTGGGACGAGATCGCGAAGCAGGTCGCGCAGGAATTCCCCGACGTCACGTGGGACAGGGAACTCGTCGACGCCGCGACCGCGCGCATGGTGAACCGCCCGGCGTCGCTCGACACGATCGTCGCGACCAACCTGCACGCGGACATCCTCAGCGATCTCGCGGCCGCGCTCGCGGGCAGCCTCGGCATCGCGCCGACCGGCAACATCGATCCCGAGCGC
Source organism: Burkholderia sp. Bp9015 (assembly GCF_003853505.1). Taxonomy (NCBI): domain Bacteria; kingdom Pseudomonadati; phylum Pseudomonadota; class Betaproteobacteria; order Burkholderiales; family Burkholderiaceae; genus Burkholderia; species Burkholderia sp. Bp9015. Next base: position 76,606 of record NZ_QTPZ01000031.1, on the reverse strand, counting down.
CGCTATCCGTCGATGTTCGAGCCGATCCACGGCTCCGCGTTCGACATCATGGGCCAAGGCCTCGCGAATCCGGTCGGCACGTTCTGGTCGGTCGTGATGCTGCTCGAGCATCTCGGCGAGACGGCAGCGGCCGCGCGCGTGATGCAGGCGATCGAGGCCGTGACGGCCGATCCGTCGCTGCATACGCGCGACCTCGGCGGCAGCGCGACGACCGCGCAGGTGACGGCCGCCATCTGCGAGCGCGTCGCGCACGCGGCGGTCGCCGCCTGACAGTAACGAGAACGGCGATGAGGACGGCGACGGCCGCACGCGCAGCCGGTCGCCTTCCGTTCGCCGCCTCCCGGATTTTTTGCCCGCGACTCGCGCATTCGACGCGAGCCGGGCGCCGGCGCGCACGCTTCGTCGTGATGCCGGCGGTACCCACCGAGCCCGCGCGGACAGCGCGCGACTCGACCTCGAAGGAGGAGACACATGCAAGCGGATCTGGAAACCCGCGTCGCGCGGAAACTGATGTGGCGCATCATTCCGTTCGTGATGCTGCTTTACTTCGTCAGCTTTCTCGATCGCGTCAACGTCGGCTTCGCGGCGATGACGATGAACAAGGCGATCGGCCTGTCGCCGACCGCGTTCGGACTCGGCGGCGGCCTGTTCTTCATCGGCTACTTTCTGTTCGAAGTGCCGAGCAACCTGATTCTCCATCGCGTCGGCGCACGCATCTGGATCGCGCGCGTGATGATCACGTGGGGCATCGTGTCGGCGGTGTCCGCGTTCGCAGCCGGGCCGACGAGCTTCTACGTGTTGCGCTTCCTGCTCGGCATCGCGGAAGCCGGCTTCTTCCCCGGCATCATCCTGTACCTGAGCCTGTGGTTTCCCGCGAAGCAGCGCGCGGTGGCGGCCGCGTGGTTCATGGCGGCCGCGCCGATCTCGACCGCGATCGGCTCGCCGCTGTCGGGCGCGATCATGCAGATGCCGCCGCTGTTCGGGCTCGCCGACTGGCAGATGCTGTACATCGTCGAGGCGCTGCCCGCGGTCCTGCTCGGCTTCGTCGTGCTGACGTGCCTGACCGATGCGCCGTCGAAGGCCGCGTGGCTGCAGCCGGACGAGCGCGACTGGCTGGTCGCGAAGCTGAAGTCCGAGGCCGACGCGCGGCACGCGCATGCCGGGCACACGGCCGGCGCGTGGCAGGCGCTGCGCGACCCGCGCGTGCTGGCGCTCGCGCTGATCTACTTCGGCACGTCGGCGGGGCTCTATACGCTCGGCCTCTGGGCGCCGCTGATGGTCAGGCAGTTCGGCTTCACCGCGTGGCAGACGGGCCTGCTGACCGGCATCCCGAGCATCGCCGCGGTCGTCGCGATGATCGGCTGGGCGCGGCATTCGGATCGCACCGGCGAACGCACGTGGCATGTCGTGATTCCGTGCGTGCTCGCGTGCATCGGCTTCGTGTTCGCGGGGCAGGCGAGCACCGCGCTCTTGACCGTGCTCGCGCTGGTCGTCGTCAACATCGGGATCAGCGCCGCGAAGGCGCCGTTGTGGGCGATGCCGAGCGCGTTCCTGTCCGGCGCCGGCGCGGCCGCGGGGATCGCGATGATCAACTCGATCGGCAACCTCGGCGGCTTCGTCGGGCCGTTCGCGATCGGCTGGCTGAAGAACGTGACGGGCGGCTATGCGGCCGGGCTGTACGTGGTGGCGGGCACGCTCGCGGTGTCGGCGGTCGTCACGCTCATGCTGAGCCGCAAGGGGGCGCGCGAGCAGGTCGTGCCGGGGGTGCGGCATCATCATTGAATTGCAGGCAGCGCGTGTTGCCGGACGTGGCGACTGTGCGGAGGGTGCCGGCGCTCGCGTGCGCGAGGCCTTTGCCCACTACGCGGTGTGACGCGACTTCCGCCCCTCGCGCGCGCCGGTTTCCCCGCTACACGTTCGGCGATTGCGCGCTTCGTGCGATCTCCTGCGCACACGCATCGGCCGACGCTTTCGACGTGTCGACGAAGCAATCGCTGAACGCGCGCGCCGCATACCCTTCGCGATACATCTCGGCGATACGTTGCCGCTCCCAGTCCGTCAGCGCGCGCGTGCCGCGATCCGACGCCGCGATCGCTTCCGGCGGCGCGAGCGTCACGACGAACAGGCGCGCGTCGCGTGCGTCGCAGGCTGCGCGCAGCCGGTCGAATTCCGCGTCGCCGATCGGATAGGCGATCACCAGATGACGTTCGCGTGCCTGCGCGATCTCTTTGACGAGGCGCGCCAGCGCGATCGCCCACTGCACGTCGAACGGGGTGTCGTCGGGCGCGTCGTGATCGTCGCCGTCGATGAAGCGCGCATCGGGCAGTCGCTGCGCGAGTGCGCGACCGATCGTCGTCTTGCCGCTGTTGATCGGGCCGTTCAGGTGGATGACGGTGAGGGAAGTCATGAGCCGGGCCGGAAATCGGACGACTGGCAGCTTGCCACGATTGCCGTAGCCTTGCAGCGCCGTTTGCGCGTGACGCGGTGGCGCGAGTAGAGCAGGAAGGGAAAGAAGCGGAGGAAGAAGCAGCAGGCCGCGCGTGCACCGATGCACATGCGGCCTGCCCGGCCGGAGCGCGTATCGGCTACGCGCCCCGGCGTCGAACGAAGCGACTTACTTGTCGTCTCCCTTGATCTGCGGCAGCGCCGACGCTTCACCCGGCGTCAGCAGGCCGACTTGCGAATACACGCGCAGCTTGTCGCGCGTATCGGTGATGTCGAGGTTGCGCATCGTCAGCTGGCCGATCCGGTCGCGCGGCGAGAACGTCGACGCCACCTTCTCCATCGACAGGCGTTCCGGCTGATACGTGAGGTTCGGCGACTTCGTGCTCAGGATCGAGTAGTCGTTACCGCGGCGCAGTTCGATCTTCACTTCGCCGGTGATCGCGCGCGCGACCCAGCGCTGCGCCGTTTCGCGCAGCATGATCGCCTGCGGGTCGAACCAGCGGCCCTGGTACAGCAGGCGGCCGAGACGGCGGCCGTTCTCGCGGTACTGCTCGATCGTGTCTTCGTTGTGGATGCCGGTGACGAGACGCTCGTATGCGATGTACAGCAGCGCGAGGCCCGGGGCTTCATAGATGCCGCGGCTCTTCGCCTCGATGATGCGGTTCTCGATCTGGTCGCTCATGCCGAGGCCGTGGCGGCCGCCGATGCGGTTCGCTTCCAGCAGCAGCTCGACCTGATCCTTGAACTCGACGCCGTTCAGCGCGACCGGCTGGCCGGCTTCGAAGCGCACCGTCACTTCCTCGGCGGCGATCTTCACGTCGTCGCGCCAGAACGCGACGCCCATGATCGGGTTCACGATCTTGATGCCGCTTTCGAGGCTTTCGAGGTCCTTCGCTTCGTGCGTCGCGCCGAGCAGGTTCGAGTCGGTCGAATACGCCTTCTCGGCCGACATCTTGTAGGCGAAGCCGGCCTGGTTCATGAATTCGGACATTTCGGCGCGGCCGCCGAGTTCGTCGATGAACGTCTGGTCGAGCCACGGCTTGTAGATCTTCAGGTCCGGGTTCACGAGCAGGCCGTAGCGGTAGAAACGCTCGATGTCGTTGCCCTTGTACGTGCTGCCGTCGCCCCAGATGTTGACGCCGTCTTCCTTCATCGCGGCGACGAGCATCGTGCCCGTCACGGCGCGGCCGATCGGCGTCGTGTTGAAGTACGTGACGCCCGCGGTCGTGATGTGGAACGCGCCGCTTTGCAGCGCGGCGATGCCTTCGGCGACGAGCTGCGCGCGGCAGTCGATCAGGCGGGCGCCGGCTGCGCCGTATTCGATCGCGCGTTTCGGGATCGCGTCGTAATCGTCTTCGTCGGGCTGGCCGAGGTTCGCCGTGTATGCGTACGGGACGGCGCCCTTCAGTTTCATCCAGTGCAGCGCGGCGCTGGTGTCCAGGCCGCCGGAGAAGGCGATACCGACCTTCTGGCCGGTCGGGAGGCTTTCGAGAATCGTGCTCATAGGAATTACCGTGGATTGAAGCCGGTGGGATCGTATTTCGCGGAATATGCGAGTATCGGCTGTCCGGGAAGTTGGGGCAAGACCTGATTTTCGCGCCAATACGTCTTCGGGCCTGTCGCGACGGGCCTGGCGGGCGATTAACCGGCCGGAGAATCCGGCGCGAAACGGCCTCGGACGGCGGTCGAAACTGGCGAAGGCGCGCCGGCGCGCACGCCCGATTGGCGGGGCCAGATCGGTCGGCCGGTGCGGCATCCGCGCTCAGGATGCCGGGCCACCTTTATGAAAGGCTAATGAAAGATGCCCTGAGGCGCCCGGCGTCCGTCGGCCTTCGAATCGTCAAAGCTCCAGGTTCAGATATTCCACGCCTGCGCGGTATCGAGCAGTTTCTCGCGCAACTGATCCACTTCGCCGGCCAGCTTGGCCGTGATCGACACGTAGCCCGACAACTGCGCCGGCGGGGCGTCGTGCGGCGGCTCGGCCGGCCGGCGGCGCGGTGCGAGCCGGCTCGGCGTGCCGAACTTGAGCGCGCGGCTCGCGCCGACGAGCGTGTCGCGGATGCGCCGGTTCATCGCCTTCATCTCGGTGCGCATGTATTCGCGCGCGGCGAGGTCGTCGCGGGCCGGCACCGTGCTCGACAGGATCTCCAGATAGCCGATGCACAGGCGCAGGCCGCGCTGGATCGCCTCGAGCTGCGTGACCGGGATGTCGCATTCCTTCGACACCGACGGCATCAGCGAGCGCAGCTGCACCAGCAGCGCGCTCAGCGCGGCCATTTCCTTCAGGTGCGCGTCGTCGCTCACGTGGCGGTCGCCCGCGAGCCGCGCATGCACGGCCGCGCACGCGCGCAGCGCGTCGGCGAGCTTGTAGCGCCACGAGTAGGTCGCATAGAGCGGCAGCGCGAACGAGAACGCCAGCGCGATCGCGATGCCGGTCAGCACGTTCACCGCGCGCCACAGGCCGTCGACGATCTCGTTGTCGCCGTGCCCGGCGACGATCACCATCGTGATCGCCGACAGCAGCGCGATGTAGCCGGCCTTGCCGATCGCGTGATACGCGCAGAGCCCGCACGCGATCGCCATCAGCAGGTAGATCGCGAGCGGCGCGTGCAGGACGGAGTAGAGCAGGATCAGCCCCAGCCCCGCGAGCGCGCCGATCGACGTGCCGAGCGCGCGCTCGGCCGCCTTCTTGCGGATGTTGCCGTGGTGCTGCAGTCCGCCGACGACGATCAGCACGGTGATCGTCGACCATTCGCCGTGCGGCACGCGCAGGCCGGTGGACAAGGCGATCGACACGAGAATCGCGAGCGCGACGCGCGCCGCATGGATCAGCTTCGCGTGCCGGTAGCGGCGGTACGGGTCCAGCAGGGGACGGAGCGCGTGGCGCAGGAGCGGCGGGAATCGGGCAGGGAACTGGGCGGTCATGACGGAGCGGGGGTGGCCGGCGGGATGGCCGGAATGCGCGTGCGGCGCGGGCGGGCCGGCGCCGCGCCGCACGCGCGGCTGACGTAACGCTAGCCGAACGCGCGCGGGCTGTCCACGACGGCGCGGCGCGGCGCGGGTGCCGCCGGCCGCCGCGTCACGCGTCGGCCGTATTCGCCTCGGCGTTCGACACGCGATTGCGGCCGCCGGACTTCGCGTGGTACAGCGCCGCGTCGGCCTGCCGCAGCAGCGTCGCGGCGTTGACGCGCCCGCCGGCGCTGGTCGCCGCGCCGATGCTCGCCGTCACGTGCCCGTACGGGCTGCGGACGTGCGCGATGTCGAGCCCGGCGATCGCACGGCGGATCGCTTCGGCGACGGTCGCCGCGCCCTGCGCGTCGGTGTCGGGCAGCGTGACGACGAATTCCTCGCCGCCGTAGCGCGCGACGTGGTCGCTGTCGCGGCGCAGGCAGCGCGACGCGGATTGCGCGACGCGGCGCAGCACGTCGTCGCCGGCGAGGTGGCCGTAGTAGTCGTTGAACGCCTTGAAATGATCGACGTCGACGAACAGCACCGACAGCGGCCGGCCGCTGCGCGACGCGCGCTGCGCCTCCTTCGCGAGCACGGCATCGAACGTGCCGCGGTTGTCGAGCCCGGTCAGCGAATCGGTATGCGCGAGCCGGTACAGATTCAACTTGGTGACCTGCCGGCGCTCGAGTTCGCGCGACAGCGCGAGCGAGCCCCCCAGGATGAACACGGTAAACAGGCCCATCAGCACGGCGGTCCAGATCGCGCGATGGCGCCACGGCGCGTAGATGTCGATCTCGGCGGGCGCGACGTCGACGATCAGCGGCAGATGCGCGAGATGCTTGTAGACGTAGATGCGCCGCACGTCGTCGATCGCGCCGACGCCCGTCAGCACGCCTTCGCTGCTGCGCTGCGCCTTGATGAAGAGCGGGGAGTGGTGGAGGTCGAGGCCGACCACGCGCGGATCGTACGGCAGGCGCGAGACGAGCGCGCCATTGTCCTCGACGATCGCCGCGCTGCCGTGCTGGCCGACCGCGAGCCCGTCGAGCAGCGCGCGGAAGTAGCCGATGTTGAGCGTGCCGACGACGATTCCGCCGAAGCGGCCGTCGGCCAGCGTGATCCGGCGGCTGAGCGCGATCGTCAGCGCGCCGCCGCGCAGCCGGGACGCATAGGGCCGGCTGATATAGAGGCCCTGCACGAGCCGGTCGCGATGCACGGCGAAATACTCGCGGTCGGCGAAATTGCCTTGTCGCGGCGGCGATGCGGCCGAATCGATCACGATATTGCCGTGCGGATCCATTACGAAAATGGCGCCGAGATACGCGCCGGTCGCGGCGCGGTCGAACAGCAGCCGGTGACGCTGGCGCGGCGGCAATGCCGTCAGTTCCGGATCGGCGAGCCCGTCGACGACGTTTTGCAGCGAAAGATCATACAGTTCGATATTGCGGGAAATATCGCGCTCGATCAGCAGCATCAGGTTGCGCGCATTTTCGACCGCATGGTCATACGCGTCGTGGCGTGCCTCGATTAAAAGCGACGTCGAGAGTCCCCAGCTGAACAGCAGCAGCACGACGCCGGCGACGAGCACGCCGCGGGGCGACAGTATGCGTGCCACGGCCGTCGCGGTATGACGGCGCAGCGTAGCGAGCGGCGTGGGTGGCATCATCCTCGGGGCAGGCGGCGGATATGTGCGTCGTCGACGATTCCGCGCTCTGATTAATTCGCATTAGTCGGCATTATCTCGCGAATTCCCGAAATTCGCCGCTCGATGCAAAACATGCATGCGCCAATCCGATTCGGAACGATTACGCATCATTACCTTGAGCCGGGCGTTCGTTTCGATTTGAATCGCGATTATGGGTAGACGGTATTTTGTCTGATTATTAGGGCATATCGATCGATTTTGTCGTTTTAATACAGGATCGGGCTATTGCGCCGGCGCGATTGCGTATCGGGCGGGGAGGTGCACCGTCGCGGCTCACCCCGCGTCGGCATGCGGCGCCGGGGTGTCCGGACCCGAGCGGTTCCGACGGCGAATCAGGTAGAATCCGCGCTTCGCCGCTGGCGCCCGGCGCGCAACGCGTATCGGGGCCGCATCGAATGCATCGCAGCAGGCGGCGCGACGCGCCCCGATCCCGCATGCGCCGGCCCCGGATGCCGGCCCGCTCAACGTTCGTCTCGTTTATGTCCGCAATCCCGAATTCCGACCAACCCGGTTCGTCCGCGAACCCACCCAAGCTTCATCGCGCGCTGAAGGCGCGCCATCTGACGATGATCGCCATCGGCGGCTCGATCGGCACGGGCCTGTTCGTCGCGTCCGGCGCGTCGATCTCGCAGGCCGGCCCCGGCGGCGCGATGGTCGCGTACATGCTGATCGGCCTGATGGTCTATTTCCTGATGACGAGCCTCGGCGAAATGGCCGCGTTCATGCCGGTGTCGGGCTCGTTCGCGACCTACGGCGCGAAATACGTCGACGAAGGCTTCGGCTTCGCGCTCGGCTGGAACTACTGGTACAACTGGGCCGTGACGATCGCGGTCGAGCTGGTCGCCGCGCAGCTCGTGATGCACTACTGGTTCCCGGACGTGCCGGGCGTCTGGTGGAGCGCCGCGTTCCTCGGCGTGATGTTCCTGCTCAACGCGCTGACCGTGCGCGGCTTCGGGGAAGCCGAATACTGGTTCGCGCTGATCAAGGTCGTCACCGTGGTCGCGTTCATCGGCGTCGGCCTGCTGATGATCTTCGGCATTCTGAAGGGCGCGCCGGGCAACGGCTGGGGCAACCTGACGATCGGCGACGCGCCGTTCGCGGGCGGCCTGCCGGCGCTGATGGGCGTCGCGATGATCGCGGGCTTCTCGTTCCAGGGCACCGAGCTGATCGGCGTCGCGGCCGGCGAATCGGAGAACCCGCGCACGACGATCCCGCGCGCGGTGCGTCAGGTGTTCTGGCGGATCCTGCTGTTCTACGTGCTGGCGATCTTCGTGATCGGCGTGCTGATTCCCTACACCGACCCGAACCTGCTGAAGAGCGACGTGACCGACATCGGCGTGAGTCCGTTTACGCTCGTGTTCCGCCACGCGGGCCTCGCGTTCGCGGCCGGCGTGATGAACGCGGTGATCCTGACGGCCGTGCTGTCGGCCGGCAACTCGGGCATGTACGCGTCGACCCGGATGCTCTACAACCTCGCGACGGAAGGCCGTGCGCCGAGGCTGTTCGCGAAGCTGTCGCCGGGCGGCGTGCCGCGCAACGCGCTGTACGCGACGACCGCCGTCGGCGCGCTGTGCTTCTTCACGTCGCTGTACGGCGACAAGACGGTGTACCTGTGGCTGCTGAACACGTCGGGGATGACGGGTTTCATCGCGTGGCTCGGCATCGCGATCAGCCACTACCGGTTCCGCAAGGGCTACGTGAAGCAGGGCTACGCGGTCGACCAGCTGCCGTACCAGTCGAAGTGGTTTCCGTTCGGCCCGCTGTTCGCGTTCGTGCTGTGTCTCGTGATCGCGCTCGGCCAGGACTACCAGGCGTTTCTCGCGAACCGGATCGACTGGGCGGGCGTGGCCGCGACCTACGTCGGCATTCCGCTGTTCCTCGTCGTGTGGCTCGGCTACCGGCTCCTGAACAAGAGCCGCTTCGTGCGCTACGAGGACATGGAGATCGCGCCGTGGGCGGCCGCGAACCGCAGCGCGCAGCTGCAGCGCGTGGAGAACCGCGAAACCGTCGGCTGATGCCGGTGCGGCCACCGGCCGCGTGGTGCGCGATGAAAACGGGAAGCCCGCGGGCTTCCCGTTTTTCGTTGGGACGTCCGGGCGACGCGGGGTGCCGCCGACGTCGGTAGCCGACGCGTGCGTCGTTCCAGATACCGTTCCAGCCGCCGCCGACCCCGCTTTTTTTGTCGGCTTTGCGCTGCACGGGGTCAAAGCCGGTTATATTTCCCGACCCTACCGGGCCACGGTCCGGCCGGCGCGACGAGCGCGGCGCGGATCGGGCATCCGGCGCGCGCCTGTTGCGGCGGCCGGCGGCGCCCGGCGTTTCCATCGTTCCGCCGCGGCCGGCCCGGCCCGCGGAGCGCGCAATCCAGAGGAATCCATGAGCGCATCACCCGCCGAGCGGAAGGCCGGACCCGTTTCCATCGTGCGAATCGAAGCCGCGATCAACGCGTGGCGCGAAGTGTATCCGCCGGCGCCGGACGGCGAGGACGGCTACGCGCTCGACGCCGGCAGCAACTGCCTGGCCGAGCTGTACGGCACGATGATCTGCTATCGGCTGCCGGACGTGCCGCTCGACTCACTGAGCGACGCGCAGCGCGATGCGCTGTACGCGACCGAGGCATGACGCGCGGTCGGGACGCTGCCGCGACGCGGCGTCGATGAAGCAACGGGAAGCCTGGCGGCTTCCCGTTTTGCTTTGCGGCTTTGCGCGGTGCGCCGCCCGCGAGGGCGGGCGCGGCGCGGCTCGCGCCGGTATCGGCGCGGGCTGAGGTATCGTCATGGCATCGGGAGCAGGCGCTCACGGGACGACCGGCGCGGCACGTGTGTGCGCGGGGCCGAATGAACGTCCGTGGCCTGTCCGGGAGGGTTCGAACATGGAGTTGAGACACCTCCGCTACTTCGTCGCGGTTGCCGAGGAGCGGAATTTCACGCGCGCGGCCGAGCGCCTGCACATCGCGCAGCCGCCGCTCAGCCGGCAGATCCAGCAGCTCGAGGACGCGCTCGGCGTGCCGCTGTTCGAGCGCAACGCGCGGCCGCTGAAGCTGACCGACGCGGGGCGGTTCTTCTATTCGCACGCGGTGCAGCTGCTCGCGCAGACCACCGAGCTCGAATCGATGACGAAGCGGGTCGGCAAGATCGAGCGCAGCATGTCGGTCGGCTTCGTCGGCTCGACGCTGTACGGGATGCTGCCGAAGATCATCCGGCGCTTTCGCAGCGAGTATCCGGCCGTCGAGCTGAGCCTGCACGAGATGTCGACGATGGACCAGATCAAGGCGCTGAAGGAAGGGCGCATCGACGTCGGGTTCGGGCGCATCCGTCACGAGGACCCGAGCGTGCGGCGCGTCGTGCTGCGCGAGGAGCGGATGATCGTCGCGCTGCCGGTCGGTCACGTGCTCGACGGCGCGAAACCCGTGCTGTCGCTGCACGATCTCGTGAACGACACGCTGATCATCTTCCCGAAGGCGCCGCGGCCGAGCTATGCGGACCAGGTGCTCGCGGCATTCCACGATCGCGCGCTGCAGCCGCGCAAGATCTACGAGACGCGCGAACTGCAGATCGCGCTCGGGCTCGTCGCGATGGGCGAAGGCGTGTCGGTCGTGCCGCACAGCGTGTACGGGCTGAAGCGCGACGACATCAGCTACAAGCCGCTCGACGATCCGAAACTCGTGTCGCCGATCATCATGAGCATGCGGATGCTCGACGAATCGGAGGACATCCGCGCGATGCAGGCGCTGATCTACCGGCTGTACGACGAGTCGCAGATGGAGTATCTGCCGCCGCAGCCCGAATGAGCGCGCGGGCGGTGGGGGCTTGCTTGACGCCGCGCGCGTCGGCCGGCCACCATCGTCGGCATTCTGCGGTCCGCCCGCGTGCGGCCGCCTTCATGCAGCCTTCATGCAGACGATGACATGCACATGACTGAAATCGTGACCGAGGAGACCTGGGTCGAGACGCCGCAAGGGCGTCTCTTCGCGAAGCGCTGGCGCGGTGCGCCCGCGCAGGCGACGGCCGCGACCGGGCCGGCCGCGCCGATCGTGCTGCTGCACGATTCACTCGGCTGTGTCGAACTTTGGCGCGACTTCCCCGCGCAACTCGCGCGCGCCACGCAACGCGACGTGATCGCATACGACCGGCTCGGCTTCGGCCGGTCCGACCGCCATCCGGGACAGCTCGGCACGACGTTCGTGCGCGACGAGGCCGATCAGGGCTTCCGCGCGCTGCTCGAACGGTTCGGCATCGATGCGTTCGTGGCGTTCGGGCACAGCGTCGGCGGCGGCATGGCGGTCAGCTGCGCGGCCGCGTATCCCGCGCGTTGCCGCGCGCTGGTGACGGTCGCCGCGCAGGCGTTCGTCGAGGATCGCACGCTCGACGGCATTCGCGAGGCGGGGCAGCAGTTCGACGCGCCGGGCCAGCTCGAGCGGCTCGTGCGCTATCACGGCGACAAGGCCGAATGGGTGCTGCGTGCGTGGGTCGGCACGTGGCTGTCGCCGGCGTTTCGCGACTGGAGTCTCGACGACGCGCTGCCGCGCGTGCGCTGCGCGACGCTCGCGATTCACGGCGAGCAGGACGAATACGGGTCGGACGTGCATCCGAAGCGGATCGCCGCGCGCGTCGCGGGGCCGTCGTCGTTCCTGCTGCTCGACGGATGCGGACACATGCCGCATCGCGAGCGGAGCGGCGACGTACTCGCGGCCGTGGCGAGGTTCCTGCGCGGTGGGCTCGCCTGAACGGCCGGGCGCAGGCGCGCGATGCGACCGGCGGGCCGAGCCCGCCGGCGCTCAGAACGACAGCTGGATCGCGAGATCGAGCGCGAGAATCGCGATCGAGCAGCCGATGCCGAGGACCACGTTCGGCAACCGGTGTTCGAAGTCGCGATTGTCGCGGCGCATCGCGGCGCCGAGCAGGAAGATCGCCTCGACGACGATCTGCAGCCCGACGAACAGCAGCATCAGCAGGTACTCGTAACCCATCTGCTTGAACGCGGCGAATTGCATCCCGTGATCGCGGATCCATTGGCCGACGCGCAGCAGTTCGTAGACGAACAGCAAGGCGGGAAACAGGTAGCTGATGAAATACGTCGGCGCCGTGGCGTGCCGTAGTTCGAGGTGGAAGTGCTGATGCATGGTAGCCATCACGAAGCCCTCCTTGCAAACGCATGATTGCGGTCGCGACGGCGGCGCGACGACGTGCGGACTAAGGGATTGCCCGAGGCATCGTGCGGGGCCGTACGACATCAGCATACTGCTGCGCGGAAGATTTGGCATCCCGTGCGTGCATGCGTTGTAAAAATCCCGGCGCATCGCGCGAAGCATGCAGCGGCTTCCGCTCGCGGAGCGCGACGCGTCGGCCGGTTGCGTGTCGCCCGCGTTGCCGGGCAGCAGCGATTCCGGATGGTGTTCCAGATCGCAGGCCAGCGCGCGCGCCCGGCGTGCGCGTGAATTGCGTGAGCGCCGTGCACGTTCGATGCGCACGCACCTTCCTGCCCGAGCGTCGCCTCGGCGGCCGCTCAGCCTTTCGCTTGCGCGCCTTCGACGAACAGCTTCGCGACCGACCGGAATTCCCGCTTCAGCGATAACCCCGGCACGGTCAGCCAGCGCAGCATCGCCGCGAGATACAGATGATGGAACCACGTGGCGAGCTGGTCGGCCGCCAGCGCCGGGTCCAGTTCGCCCGCCTGCTGTCCGGCCGCGATCAGCTGCTGCCACACGAGCGCGATGTCGCCGCCGCCGTCTTTCCCGCTTTCCGCTTCCGTCACGCCGATGCTCAGGAACCGATGCCGCAGGTAGGCGAGCAGGTACACCGGGTGCTGCTCGCACCACGCGGCCGACGCGTCGAGCACGCAGGCGATCCGCGACGCGAAGGTCTTCCGTCGCGCGACGTCGCGCTGTAGGTGCGCGAGGTCGCGCGCGAGTTCGCCTTCGAGCCAGTGCGCGAGCACGGCTTCCTTCGTCGGAAAGTGGTTGTACAGCGTTCGTTTCGCGACATCGGCCTGCGCGGCGATCTGCTCCATCGTCACGGCATCGTAGCCATGCACATCGAACAGGCGGGCGCCGGTGTCGGCGAGATGCGCGAGCATCTGGATGCGCTTGCGTGCGCGGCGGCCCGGATCGTCGGTCGTCGTCGGCATGGTTCGGTATCGAATGAAAGTGCACGAATTGCATTAGTATACGACGTGCATTTTTATGAATCCACTTGCCTGCATCGTGCAGGGGGAGTTCACGCATGAAGCTCGTCATCGTCACTTACGGCACCGAAGGCGACACGCGTCCGCTCGCGGCGCTCGGCCGTGCGCTGCTGGATGCGGGCCACGAGGTCCGGTTGCTGGCCGACGCCGCGACGCTCGGTTCGGCCGCCGCGCTCGGGGTGCCGTGCGCGCCGTTGTCCGGCGATATCCGCGCGGCGATCGCGCCGGATGGCGCGTTGTCCGACGCGGTGCGCGGGCGCGGCGGCTTCAACGACACGTCGAAGGCGCTCGCGGCGATCGCGAATGCGAACACGGCGGCATGGATGCGCGAAGTCGCGGCCGCGTCGGCCGGTTGCGATGCGATCCTGGTGTCGGGGCTGGCGTCGTTCGTCGGGCTGTCGGTCGCCGAGTATCGCGGCGTGCCGGCGATCGGCACGGGGATGATTCCGATCACGCCGACCGCGGCATTCGCGTCGCCGTTCCTGCCGCCCGGCAAGGTGCCGCGCCGGCTGAATCGCGCGAGCCACCGGCTCGTGAACGCGCTGCTGTGGCACGCGTTCAGGAACGCGACCAATGCAGCGCGCGCCAGCGTGTGCGGCCTGCCGGCGCGCCGGCACGTCTGGACCGATCATCCGATGCTGTACGGCGTGTCGCCCGTGCTGCTGTCCGATCCGGCCGACTGGCCGTCACACGTGCAGGCCTGCGGTCAGTGGCACGCCGACGCGCCGGCGTGGACGCCGCCGCCCGCGCTGGCGACCTTTCTCGGCGCGGGCGAGCCGCCCGTGTACATCGGCTTCGGCAGCATGGCCGGGTTCGATCGCGCCGCGATGGTCGGCGCGCTGCTGCAGGCGCTCGACGGCCGGCGCGCGCTGTTCCATCCGGGCTGGAGCGGCATCGATGCGTCGATGCTGCCGGCGCACGTGTGCGTGATCGGCGAGACGCCGCACGACCGGTTGTTTCCGCATGTATCGATGGCGATCCACCACGGCGGATCGGGTACCACGCATTCGGCCGCGCGGGCGGGCATTCCGTCGGTCGTCGTGCCGTTCGCGGGCGATCAGTTCTTCTGGGCGAACCGGCTGCATCGGCTCGGTGTGGCCGATGCGCCGGTGGCGGGCCGGCGCGTGGACGCCGCCGCGCTCGCACGCGCGATCGCGTTCGCGGCGCGTGCCGACACGCAGGCGCGCGCCGCCGGACTCGGTGCGCGGATCGCACGGGAGGACGGCGTGCGGCGGGCGGTCGCCGCGATCGAGCGCTGGGGGCGGCCCGGCATGCGGTGAACGCGCCGGCGCCGCGTCAGAAATGCCCGGTGAACCGGTAGCGGCTGCCCGGGTGCCACAGATTGGCCACCGACGCGACCATCCCCTGCGACCATGTGCGCCGATGCAGCAGCAGGCAGGGCTCGCGTTCGTCCATCGTCAGGTGGCGGCGCGTTTGCGCATCGGGCATCGCGGCCTCGATCCGGTATTCGACCCGCTGCAGCGGCGCGACGCGCGTGAGGTACTGGTTCGGCGTCGTCGTCGTGAAGTCCTGCAGTGCGTATTCGGGCGCGCAGGCGGGATTGACCCAGCGTTCCTCGAGTTGCACCGGCGTGTCGTTCTCGAAGTGCAGCACGCGTGAATGGAAGATCGGGCTGCCGGCGTCGAGCCGCAGCTCGTCGGCGAGCTTCGCGTCGGCGATGGCCGCGCCGACCTCCAGCACGTGCGCGCGATATGCATGGCCGCGCGCGGCGACTTCGTCCGAGATGCTGCGGATCGCCACCAGCGTCGATTCGTATTTCGGCGACGCGACATACGTGCCCGAGCCGCGCGTGCGCGTGAGCACCTGCTCGGCCGTCAGTTCGCGCAGCGCGCGGTTGACCGTCATCCGCGCGACGTTGAATTCGCGCGCGAGCTCGTTTTCCGACGGCACCTGGTCGCCTTCCGCCCACTCGCCCGCATGGATGCGCGCGAGGATGAAGTCCTTGATTTCCTGATAGATCGGTGTGGTCATTGCATTGCTGTTCGAGAGACGGCGGCCGCGTGCCGTCGCGCGCGGGCCTTCGTGCGGTGTCCGGGCGGAGTGTACCGGGTTCGACGCCGCGCGGGCCCGACTGTGGGCCCGGGATTCGGGTTATTCCGGCCCGCATCCGGCGCGCCGGCCAAGGGCCCGCGGGGCCCGTACGGGCCGCGGCCGCCGCGCCGGCGAGCCCGGCAAACGAAAAGTATAGACAAATGCATGGGCGGCGACGATGTGCCGAATCCGCACCGAAACAAGGGGTTCAGCTTCATGTAAGGTGTAGCGAATTGAAATATAAGGAAAATTCGCTCAGGTAAACAATCCGCCGACAATTAGAGATAAACACGGATTGCTGCCAGTGACCTGAAAAAGGCAAAGTTGTATGTACAACTTGGAGAGTCGTCTGACGGATGACCTCCCGGTTGGAAGGGTTCGCGGCGGCGACGCCCGACGGGACCCGTGCCCAGTTCGCCTATGACAGGAACGCCATGAAGAAACTCGCGCTCAGTATTGCCCTTGCCTGCCTCGCGGTCGGTGCCCACGCCAAGGATTGGTCGACGATCCGGTTTGGCGTCGACGCCAGCTATCCGCCGTTCGAATCGAAGGATGCAAGCGGCAAGGTCGTCGGCTTCGACGTCGATCTCGGCAACGAGATCTGCGCGCGCCTGAAGGCGAAATGCGTGTGGATCGAGAACGACTTCGACGGGATGATCCCGGCGCTGAAGGCGAAGAAGTTCGACGGCGTGCTGTCGTCGATGTCGATGACGCCGGCGCGTGCCGAGCAGATCGCGTTCTCCGACAAGCTGTTCAACACGCCGACGCGCCTCGTCGCGAAGAAGGGCGCGAACCTGCAGCCGACGGCCGAATCGCTGAAGGGCAAGTCGGTCGGCGTCGAGCAGGGCACGATCCAGGAAACCTACGCGAAGGCCTACTGGGCGCCGAAGGGCGTGCAGGTCGTGCCTTACCAGAACCAGGACGGCGTGTACCAGGACCTGATGTCCGGCCGCCTCGACGCCGCGCTGCAGGACGCGGTGCAGGCCGATATCGGCTTCCTGAAGACACCGCGTGGCGCGAACTTCGAATTCGCCGGCAAGGACATCGACGATCCGAAGACGCTCGGCAACGGCGCCGGCATCGGCCTGCGCAAGGACGACGCCGACCTGAAGGCGAAGATCGACCATGCGATCGCCGACATGATCAAGGACGGCACCTACAAGAAGCTCGAGAAGAAGTACTTCGCATTCGACGTGTACGGCGGCTGACGCCTTCGCGGCGCGCACCGGCCGTGGCGCGCGCCGCCCGCTTCGCGTGATGCCTCTGGCTTGATGAGCAGACGGCATCAGGTAGTGCGCAGAACTCGTTTGATGCGCGGTTAATGGCTATTGACAATCCAGCCACATCGTTCTGGATCCCTTATATGATCTTCCAAGGATTTGGCCCGCTGTTGTGGGCCGGCACGGTCGAGACCGTGAAGCTCGCGGTGCTGTCGCTTGCCGCGTCGCTGATACTGGGCCTCGCGGGCGCGGCAGCGAAACTCTCGACCAACCGCGTGCTCAAGTCGGTCGGCACGTTCTATACGACGCTGATCCGCGCGGTACCCGATCTCGTGCTGATGCTGCTGCTGTTCTACGGGATCCAGATCCTGCTGAACGACGCGACCGACCTGCTCGGCTGGGACCAGATCGACATCGACCCGTTCGTGGCCGGCGTCGTGACGCTCGGCTTCATCTACGGCGCGTACTTCACCGAGACGTTCCGCGGCGCATTCCTCGCGGTGCCGCGCGGCCAGCTCGAAGCGGGCTTCGCATACGGGATGAGCGGCTGGCGCGTGTTCCACCGCATCCTGTTCCCGCAGATGATGCGCTTCGCGCTGCCGGGCATCGGCAACAACTGGCAGGTGCTCGTGAAGGCCACCGCGCTCGTGTCGATCATCGGCCTCGCCGACGTCGTGAAGGCGTCGCAGGACGCCGGCAAGAGCACGCTCGATTTCTTCTTCTTCACGCTCGCGGCCGGCGCGATCTACCTCGCGATCACGACGGTGTCGAACGTCGTGCTGCACCACCTGGAGAAGCGTTATTCCGTCGGCGTCCGGAGGCTTGCACTGTGATCGAACTCGTCAGCCAGTACTGGCAAAGCTATCTCTATACCGACGGTTACCGCTTCAGCGGCCTCGCGATCACGCTGTGGCTGCTGGTCGTGTCGATCGCGTTCGGCTTCGCGCTCGCCGTGCCGCTCGCGATCGCGCGCGCGTCGTCGAACCGCTGGATCTCGGGCCCCGTGTGGCTCTATACGTACGTGTTCCGCGGCACGCCGCTCTACGTGCAGCTGCTGATGTGCTACACCGGCATCTACAGCCTGCAGGTCGTGCACAACCACGTGCTGCTCGACACGTTCTTCCGCAACGCGATGAACTGCACGCTGCTCGCGTTCGTGCTGAACGAATGCGCGTATGCGACCGAGATCTTCGCGGGTGCGATCAAGGCCACGTCGGCCGGCGAGATCGAGGCCGGGATGGCCTACGGAATGTCGCGCTTCAAGCTCTATACGCGCATCATCCTGCCGTCCGCGCTGCGCCGCTCGCTGCCGAGCTACAGCAACGAAGTGATCCTGATGCTGCACGCGACGACCCTCGCGTTCACCGCGACCGTGCCCGACATCCTGAAGGTCACGCGCGACGTCAACTCCGCGACGTACATGTCGTTCCAGGCCTACGGCATCGCCGCCGTGCTGTACGCCATCGTCGTGTTCACGCTCATCTGGGCGTTCCGCAAGCTCGAGACGCGCTGGCTCGCGTACCTCTCGCCGCGCAGCCACTAATGCATTCGCAAGGAAGGACCAAGCATGTACAAGCTCACCGTTGACAACCTGCACAAGAAGTTCGGCGACAACGAGGTGTTGAAGGGCGTATCGATGAAGGCGAAGGCCGGCGACGTGATCAGCATCATCGGCTCGAGCGGCTCCGGCAAGAGCACGTTCCTGCGCTGCATCAACTTCCTCGAGCAGCCGTGCTCGGGGCAGATCACGATCGGCAGCGAGCCGATCCAGACCGCGCGCGACCGTAACGGCTCGCTGCGCGTGGCCGACCAGAAGCAGCTGCAGCGGATGCGCACGAAGCTGTCGATGGTGTTCCAGCACTTCAACCTGTGGTCGCACATGACGGTGCTCGAGAACGTGATCGAGGCACCGATGGCCGTGCTGGGGATCGGCAAGGAAGAGGCCGTTGCGCGGGCACGCAAGTATCTGGAGAAGGTCGGGCTCGCGCCGCGCGTCGAAGGCATGTATCCGTCGCACCTGTCGGGCGGCCAGCAGCAGCGTGTCGCGATCGCGCGTGCGCTCGCGATGGAGCCCGAAGTGATGCTGTTCGACGAGCCGACGTCGGCGCTCGATCCGGAACTCGTCGGCGAAGTGCTGAAGGTGATGCAGAAGCTCGCCGAGGAAGGCCGCACGATGGTCGTCGTCACGCACGAGATGGGTTTCGCGCGCAACGTGTCGAACCACGTGATCTTCCTGCATCAGGGGAAGATCGAGGAAGAGGGCGATCCGCGGGAGATTCTCGTCAACCCGAAGAGCGAGCGGCTCGGGCAGTTCCTGTCGGGGCGGCTCAAGTAAGCGGGGGCCGCCGCAGCCTGGAACGCTAAATGCTTGTTTCGGACGACTCTTTCGATCGAGGAGCGCCGCGATGAGCACGCCGACCCCTACCGCGTTTTCCCACGTGAAGCCGCAGGACACCGCATATCAAGGCGAAGGCCTGCGCGACTTCTTCCTGTATCGCGATCTCGGCATCGCGGCCGCGACGAACGGCAAGGTCGTCGCGCAACTCGTCAGGGCGAATCATGCACCGGCGGCGGGCACCGGCTGGCACCGTCACGAGGCCGAGTTCCACATCGTGATGATGCTGAAGGGCTGGGCGCGCTTCATGTACGGCGATCGCGAGACGCTGGTGAGCGCCGGCGACTGCGTGCACCAGGCGCCGGGAATCGTGCACTACCTGTTCGACTACTCGCCCGACATGGAGTACCTGGAGATCGTCGGGCCGGCCGATTTCAAGTCGATCGACGTCGAAGGGCCGTGCGCGGTGCCGGCGCCGACGCCGTGGGGCGACGCGGGCGCGTAGCCCTCCGTCGCATCGGATGCGAGGCATCCGCGTGCCCGAGAAAGACCGCCTTCGGGCGGTTTTTTTATGGATCCTGTCCGGGCTTCGGGTTCTGACCGGGTCATTCGACATCCGAAGCATTTGCCGCGTAAGGAAATCGAAAAGACAGGTGGCAATTTGTCAGCTTCGCGTGATGTTTCGTTACACCGTGTCAAAGATCGTCAATTCGATGCAGGTGCGGTGCACGGCGCGTCGGCGACCGGCGTTAAGGACGTAACAGCCGGACCACCGGCTGGCCTACCCAGGAGAATGTCCATGACCCGCATCGCGAAGATCCTGACCGTGACGGCCGTCGCCTGTGCCACCCTCGTGCCGGCGCTGGCCGAAGCCCATTCGCACCGTGTGTGCCATTTCGATCACCACCATCACCGCGTGTGCCGCTGGGTCCGTTGACCCGCGACGCGTTATTCCCGGCAAAGCGTCGGGACGCTTTTCCCGTTCAGGCAAATCAGGAGAGGATCATGAAAAAGACGATGTTGATCGCCGCGCTCGTCGCCGGCATGGGTGTGTCGATCGGTGCGTTCGCACAGGTTCCGGCCAGCGCGCCGGCCGGTACGACCGGGCTGTGCAAGGACGGCTCGTTCTACTCGGGCGCGTCGAAGAAGGGCGCGTGCGCCGGCCACAAGGGCGTGAAGACGTGGTATGGCGCAGCGTCGGCAGCCGCGGCGAGCGCACCGGCCGCGGCCCCCGCGAGCGCGGCTGTCGCTTCCGCCGCATCCGGCGCCGCCCCGGCGAAGAGCGCGCCCGCGACGACCGCCGCGGCGGCGCCCGGCGGCGGCGCGGGCAAGGTGTGGGCCAACGACAGCACGAAGGTCTACCATTGCTCGACCGACAAGTACTACGGCAAGACGAAGCACGGCAGCTACATGTCGGAAGCCGATGCGAAGGCGAAGGGCTACCACGCGTCGCACGGCAAGGCCTGTTCGTAACACCGGCGGAACGCGCGAGCGTTGCCGCTCGCGCACTGCCCGGCATCGCGCCCCGCCATCCGGGCGGGGCGATTCGAGCGCAACGCCGGTGTGCCGCACCGAGCGTTGCCATCCCGCGCGGGCTCAGTGCACGTGATCGGATGGCGCCGCGGCCGCCGTCGCGTCGCGACCGGCCGCGCGCGCGTCGAGCAACGCCCGCAGCGTCACGTAGTGCGCGCCGCTCGCGCTGCCGTTCGTAGCGGTGCGATCGTACGGCTCGTTGTCGTGGATCGTCGCGCGCACGATCGGATAAATCTGCGTTTCCCAGCGGCCGCCGTTGAACACGCCATAATGGCCCGCGCCCGTCTGCACGTGGTGCGTTTTCAGGTACGGCGGCAATCCCGAACACAGCTCCTGCGCGGCCACCGTCTGGCCCACGGCGCAGATGTCGTCCTTCTCGCCCTCGATCGTCAACAGCGCGGTGCGGTGGATCGCGGCCGGTTCCACCAGCCGGTCGCCGACCGTCAGCTCGCCGCGTGCGAGCGCGTATTGCTGGAATACCTTCTCGACCGTCTCCAGGTAGAACTCCGCGGTGAGGTCGGCCGTCGCGAAGTATTCGTCGTAGAAGTGGCGCAGCGTGTCGGCCTTCGCGGGGTCGCCTTTCGCGCGCTCGTAGTACAGGTCGGAAAACGACGCCGCATGGCGGTCGGGATTCATCGACATGAACGCGCCGACCTGCACGAAGCCCGGATACACGCAGCGCTGCGCCCCGACGAAGCCGGCCGGCACCACGCTGATCAGGTTGCGCGCGAACCATTCGATCGGCCGGCTCGTGGCGAGCGCGTTGACCTTCGTCGGATTCACGCGGCAGTCGATCGGCCCCGCCATCAACGTCAGGCTCGCGGGTTGGGCGGGATCGCCGGCGGCGGCCATCAGCGCGACCGCCGAAAGCGCGGCGACGGTCGGCTGGCAGATCGCGAGCACGTGCGCATCCGGGCCGATGTGGCGAATGAAATCGATCACGTGCCCGACGTATTCGTCGAAGCCGAAGCGGCCCGCCGCGAGCGGGATGTCGCGCGGGTTGTGCCAATCGGTGATGTACACGTCGTGATCGGCCAGCATCGTGCTGACCGTGCCGCGGAGCAGCGTCGCGAAATGCCCGGACATCGGCGCGACGATCAGCACGCGAGGCTGGCGCGCCACCGGCCGCGCCTTGCGGAAATGCAGCAGCGTGCCGAACGGCGTGGCCGCCGCGGCTTCCTCGACGATCGGCACCACTTCGCCGTCGACGACGGTCGACGCGATGCCGAACGCCGGACGCCGGTGCGAGAACGCGCAGCATTCGAGCAGTTCGCACAGCGCGTCGACCATGCGGCCCGTCGGGGTCGACGTGGCGGGCGGCCACAGCGACATCGTCGCGCGCGTGGCGGCCGCCCATGCGCGCGCCGGACGCAGGCATTCGGCAGACCATTGGTAGAAAGGATAGGCAAGCAGGTTCATGGCCGTCGTTCGTTGCGTCGCGTTACGTCGAGCGAGGCAAGCCGTATGCCAGCGTGCGGCTGGCACGCGCGTTGCACGGGGTTTGCGAATGCGGCGATACGCGTGGCGACGCGCGCGGCGTCTCATGCGGCGATGCATGCGGCGCGTGGGGCCCGACGACCGAATGCGATGCGCCGCCGTTGCCAACGACGCTCGGCCTACTCGATGTGTCGCTGCGCCGGGCAGCGCGCTGCGCCACTTCGGCGAATGCTTCGCACAGGCGTGGTGCGCTTCGCACGGCGTGGCGCGCGCTTTCGGTGCAGGGGTACGAACGGCAATCAGCAGGGGAGCGACATGGACGTTACCGGACAGACGACGTTGACCATCAGCAGCCGCAATTACTCGTCGTGGTCGATGCGCGGCTGGCTGCTCGCGAAGCTGAGCGGCCTCGCGTTCGAGACGATCAGCGTGCCGATCGATGCGGCATCGCGCGCGGAACTGCTGCTGCTGTCGCCGTCGATTCTCGTGCCGTGCCTGACACACGACGGCAGCACGGTATGGGACACGCTCGCGATCGCCGAATACCTGAACGAAATCCGGCCGCAGGCGCGGCTGCTGCCCGACGACCGGCGTGCGCGTGCGCATTGCCGGTCGATCTGCGGCGAGATGCATTCCGGTTTCAGTGCGCTGCGCTCCGCGCTGCCGATGAACCTGCGTGCGCATTTTCCCGGCTTCCGGATCTGGTCGCGTGCGCAGCACGACATCGAGCGCATCGTGACGATCTGGCGCGCGTGTCTGGCCGCGTATGGCGGCCCCTGGCTGTTCGGCGAGCAGATCGGCATCGCCGATGCGATGTACGCGCCGGTCGTCACGCGATTCCTGACGTACGACGTGAAACTCGAACCCGATATTGCCGAGTACTGCATGCGCATGCTCGCGCATCCGTTCGTGGCGGAGTGGATCGATGCCGCGAAGGCGGAGCACGAAGACATCGACGAACTCGACATGGAGTTCTGACCTGCAACGCACCTTCGCGCGTTCAACCGGATGACCGGCACGTGCATCGAAACGAATCGTCGATGCGGCCGCGCGTGTCCTGCTCGCCCATTGCCCGCGCAGCATCTGTCGGGCATCGCGCCCCGCCGTTTCGGCGGGGCGTTGCTTACCTGCTGCCGGGCACCCTGAGGCTCGCTCCCCGCATTGCAGCACGGCGTAGCAGGATTAGGGACTCGTTTTGGCCGGCTCGGCCGCGGGTGGCTTGGCCGGACGCGTGAGGAGTTCGCGTGTGAGGTTGTCCGACACATAGTGCGGGCCATCGAACAGATAGACTTGATAGCCACGGTAGGTTGTCAGCTGCCTGCTCAATTCGTCGGCGCTGGCCGCCCGGAATCCCCCGTGCTCGGCGGGCCGGAAGGCCTCCGCGATTACCCGCACACGTTGCTTTCCGAGGCGCGAGGTCAGCTCGTCGACATAGGCGCGCGCGACGTAGGGTTCGCGCGCATAGACGCCGCAGCCGTCCTGGAAGAACACCCCGACGTCCGACGGCAGCCACGACACGAGCCAGTCCGCCAGCGCCTTCCCGCCGATATTGGTCTGGTCGTAGACGCTCACCCACAGCGGACGCGGCAGTCGCTTCAGGATATCGGCAAGCTTCGGCGCGTCCTGCCAGGTCGGGTCGATTTCGACCGGGAAGTAGTAGCCGGTGACATTCAGCGGAACGTGCGTGCGCGCTACCGCCAGGGACTGGTCCGCGAGTGTCGACAAATGGGTGCGTGCTCGCTTTTCATCCTGGTAACCGGCGAGGCCCAGGATGACGTTTCTGGCCCAGGGTTCGCGGCCGATGCGCCCCCAGTCGGGAAGGTGTGCCGCGGGACGGATGCCGGCGTCGGGCACGTACGCGGTATCGTCGACGACGCTCCACTGGATCAACAGATCGTGCACGCCGAGCTGTTGCCAGTTCCCGACGGGATTCGTCGTCGCGTTGTCGACCTGCCAGACGATTCCGTCGGCATGCACGTCATGCGCCGTCCAGCTGCACGCGGCCACGGCGAGCGATGCCCCGACGGCCGCGAGCATCGCCGCGCGGGACGAACGCGGCGCGCGCGCGCGCCGGCGTGGCCGGCCTGCGTGCCGGAACCGGCCCAGACGCAGTCGAATCCCGCGCAAGGCCGGGATGGCGTACGTGATCATCGCGGCCTCCCCGGAAGCATTCCTGCGCGACATCGTAGCCGATCACATGCAAACGTGCGACCCGCCTTGCTGCTGCGGGTCGCACGAGGCTTCCACCGGCTCGCGTCACTTGGCCGTCGTGCCGTCCGCCCATGTGTAGCCGAGATTCGTGATGCCCGTCACGATACTCTGGAAGTCCTGGAAGGCGGGCAGTCCGAGATCGGGCTCGAGCCAGTACGGATGGAAGAAGAACGACGCGAAGCCGTCCCGCACCGCCAGACCGTATTGCGCATTGGTCACGATTTGCTGCCACGTGTACGTGATGCACGAGAACGGGTCTTTACTGCAGATGTTGTATTGAAGGCTGCCCAGGTTCTCCGGAATGATTCGTTGCCCGTAGTAATCGGAGTTGATGATGTACGGGAAGAATTGCCCGGCAGAAAAGTCCTGGTTGGGCGCGCCCGTCCCGATCTGCGGATTGGTCGACGTGTAGTAGACGGCCCGCTGGAACGTGGTCGGGAACGTCTGCGCCGTGGCCGTTGATGCCATCGGCGACATCTGGTACTGCGGCGCAGCCCAGCCGACGATCTTGTAGCCGTTGAGCGTGAACTCGAGCAGGCCGTCGGCCATTCTGCCTTTCGCCCATTGCACCGAGTCCTCGTCGACCGGACGATTCTGGACTGCGTACCAGAACTCGAAGTCGCTGCCGCTCACCGCATTCTGAAGATTCGGCGTCGAGTCATACTGGTGCGTATAGCCGTGCATCACGATCGAGCCGCCACGCAGGAGCGCGTAGTTCAACCCGCTCTTGAGGCCCGTTGCCTGTGCGAGGTGAATCGTCTCCGGCACGCCACCGTTGTAATACCCGTTCGGGTCGGTATACAACGGAATGGTCGCCATCGTGAACTTGATCCTCTTCGAGTACAGATAGTCCGACAGCTGCCTCATCGAGCTCGTCGTCGTGAATGCGTCCAGATCCTCGAGGCGGACCAGTGCACGATGATTCACCGGTGCATTGGTCTGCAGGATGTCGTGCAGGATGTCGCATATCACCAGGTAGCGATCCGTCGGGCCGATGTAGGAGAACGGCATGTCCGCGAAGTACCAGAACTTGCCGGAGCGCATGACGTAGGGCGTGGTTGCGCCGCTCTTGCTGTTCTTGATGGTGACGAGCACTTGCGCCTTGGTGGCATCGAGAACCTGGGTCAGGCCGACATCCGGGTCCGCGTTGATGGCGCCGGTCGACGCGTCGAACGCGTAGTACTTGACCATCGCCAGGTTCTTGTACGTGACGGTGTCGTAGAAGCCGGGATTCGGATTGCTCGACGACGGTGTCGCGTTCATCCCGGCAAGGCCCAGGAAGCTGAACCCGAAGGTCTGGTTGAACGTATAGGCCGTGTTCCACGCGAGCTGCCACAGGTTGTACTTGAACCAGACCACGGTTTTCGTGGCGGTCATCACGTCGCTCATGAACGCCGTCGGAATCGGGTTGTTGTAGTAGTCGCCGATATAGAACGTGGCGTCGTGGCTCCCGATCATGCCGGACGTGTAGTTCTGTATCGGTACCAGGTCGACGGTCGTATTGAAGTGGCCGAGCAGGTTCCTCAACATGATGCTGTACATCAGGCCGAGCTTCGAAAACGGGTCGTTGGCCGGGTTGTCGTATAACACGAGCGTATGTGCGGTCGTGGTCTGCGCGTGCGCCGTGCCCGGCAATGTCATTTGCGCGAGTCCGGCAAGCAGGGCTATGACGATCAAGATCTTTTTCATGGCCGTATCTCCCTAGTCGCGTTCGACGTTGCCGCCGTGCTTCTTGACGGAATTTCTGCTGAACTTCGGGCGCCCCGTCTCCTTGTATGCCTTGTCCCAATCCTCATCGGACATGCCGGGTTTCACGTTGACTTGGGCAGAACCGTTTGGCAATGGCGGGGGCTTGATCTTGCCGCCGGACGACTGGTTCGTCTGCTGCGCACTCGCATGCTGAACCGCGCTGGTGATGACGAGCGCGGGACTCAATGCAAGGAGTAGCCCAACGGTGCTCAACCCGATTCGAAAAAATCGATTGCGATGCGAGGGCATGATTTTCATCCTTTGATATGCAAATTGGATTCTCGTTAACGAAACGAGCACGCCCCATTGCCCGATTTAGAATCGGGTGTTATGTCGTTATTTTTTTGCGTTTAATACCCCGGTTAATGAAACGAAACCGGACAGTTGGCTTTCAAGCTAGTTCTGTACCATCCGCCGCAAATGGACACCGGGCCGGGATGCCAAAATCGGCGCGTCGAGACGGTCCGAAATTGTCTCGATAAACGTTTCACGCATGCAACGCGACCGGTTTCGGAAATTGGGTCCGACGAACGCGTAACGTCTGTTTGAGCGATTCAGGTGAAACCGGTTGCGTGCTTAGTTCCGCCCACGGCAACGCGGCAACCGAGCCGGCGGCGCATCCATCCAACGGCGACCGGAGCACCGGATTTTCGGTTTCATCGTCGATCCGTCCGTCCAGGATCGACGGAATCGCGTGACGCGCTCCGGTCGCGATGATCGGGGGCGAGGGTAGAGAACCTGCCAAACGTCTCATATTCGGAACGCCGGTCCGCATGTTTCAGCACTGAAACATTTGGCTCGGTTTCGATTCGCCGATCGTGTGCGGCACACGCCCGGTACCCGGAAGGCGCAAGGGTGGTGGACGATGGCGCACGACTTGCTTGAAGCGCTGTGTATCGAAGAGGCGGTGTATGGGGCGCACTGCAAGGCGCTGGATCGGGGGGCGGCTGCAAGCGCCGGCGCACGCAGGGGACGAATGCAGGCAAGCGGGGAAACCGGCTGTCAAAAGTCATCCACTGAACACGTTGCATTTTTGGTGATGTTGCGTGGTCGTATCAATAGCGCTCCAGGCAGCCTCGAGTCTTTTGAGAACGACGAGAACGGATGTGGCGTTAGCCGCAAGAGTGGACGTGACGGGGTCGACGGGGACAGGGCGGTTTCGTCTTCCGTTGGTGTGCGGAGAAGAAATACAGACGAGCGAAAATCGCGGAAAGGTAATGGATAATATGATATGGAGTGCGTATTTATATGCGCTCAACCTTGTCGCCATTGTGACCGCCCTCGTCATCCTGGTCAGCACGCTGGATGACCTGACGCTGGATGGCTGTTACTGGTCATTCGAAATCGGGCGCATCCTGCGTCGCGAGAAATCGCAGACCGTCGACATCGGCATGCTGCGCGCGCTGGAAGAGCGCCATCTCGCACTCATGGTGCCGGCATGGAAAGAGTACGACGTGATCGCCAAGATGATCGAAAACACGCTGGCGACCATCGAGTACGAGCGGTATGTCATCTTCGTCGGCACCTATCACAACGACGCCGAAACCACGGCGGAAGTCGAACGGATGGTCCGCCGGTATCCGGGCAGGGTGACGCGTGCCACGGTCATGAACGACGGGCCGACCTGCAAGGCGGACTGCCTCAACTGGATTCTCGAGGCGATCCTGCGTTACGAAGCGGTCCATCATATTCAGTTCGCGGGCGTCGTCATGCACGACTGCGAAGATGTCATTCACCCGGTCGAACTCAAGTACCTCAACCATGCGGTGGCGGAGAGCGATCTGGTCCAGCTTCCCGTGCTGTCATTGCCCCGGAAATGGAACGAGTTCGTCGCCGGCTGCTATCTCGACGATTTCAGCGAAACGCACCAGAAGGACGTGCCGGTGCGGGCACGCTTGACCGGGGTCGTGCCGGGCGCGGGTGTTGCATCGTGCTACAGCCGGCGTTCGATCGAAGCGGCGATGAAGGAGCGCAACGGTTGCCCGTTCAACACGAGTTCGCTGACCGAGGACTATGACTTCAGCTTTCGCTTGAGAGACCTCGGCATGAAGGAAACCTTCGCCCGCACGCCGCTTTCGGACATCGTGCGCGATGCCGGCGGCAATCGCGCCAAGGACGGTGCCGCCGGTCGAAACCTGCTGGCCACGCGCGAGTACTTTCCCAAGACATTCCGCACCGCCTACCGGCAGCGCGCGCGCTGGATTCTCGGCATTGCGTTTCAAGGCTGGGAGCAACTCGGCTGGAAGGGCGACTTCCTCACCCGCTACATGTTCTTCCACGATCGCAAGGGCATCGTGACGTCGCTGTTTTCGGTGATTGCCTATGGCGTGCTGCTCAACTTCGTGTTGCTTTCCTTTCTTCAGAATGCCGGTCACGTCATTCCCGCCAGCGCTCACCTCGTGACGGCCAGTGCCTGGGTCACGCCGCTGCTGTGGGTCAACACCCTCATGCTGTTCGCCCGTGCCGGACAGCGCTTCTACTTCGTCAGCAAGCTGAACGGCCCGCTCCAGGGGCTGCTCTCGATCCCGAGGATGTTCGTCAACAACCTGATCAATTTCTGCGCGGTGAGTCGCGCGTGGCGCATCTATGTCGGCCACCTGGTGAGCGGCAAGCCGATCGCATGGGACAAGACCAGTCACACATACCTGTCCAACGAAGAACTCGGGAAAGTGCGCCACAAGATCGGCGAGATCCTGGTCGGCTGGGGCGTGGTTTCCCCGGCGCAACTGGAGGACGGCCTCGAGCGGCAACTGACATGCGGCAAGCGGCTGGGCGAACTGTTGCTCGAAGCCAGTGCGTTGTCCACCGAATCGCTGGCGGATGCGATCGCCGAGCAGGCCGATCTGCCGCGGGTAAGCCTCGGCAACGTGGCGGTGGGCCACTTCGCGGACTCGCTGGCATTCGAGCTGCAGTACGCGTATCGTGTCGTCCCGTTTTCGACCGCCGCCGACGGGACGCTGAACGTCGCGGTAGGGCGGCCGCTCACGCAGGACGAACAGGACGTCGTGCGGCGCGGCGCCCGAACGAACGTTGCCTACTTCATTGCCTGCGATGCGGAGATCGCCGCCGAACTTGGCCGGCACTCGCGCTTCGTCGAAATCGCGCGGCTGCGCGACGGCGACGGCGCGACGCAGCAGGCAGTGCCGGTGAAAAAGCCGTCGGGAGAACAGGCATGAAGCGCTCGACACGTCCGATCGCGGCCGGCCTCAAGCGCTGCGCACGCTTGAGCGCGCTGGCCATTGCCCTGTCGCTCGCCTGGCAGGCGCCGGCATCCGCCGCCCAGCAGCTCAACCCCAAAGCCTATCGGCTCGCCGATGGCGCCTACAAGGCGATCAACGCAGGCGACCTGCCCCGCGCGGAAGCGTACGCGTTGCGCGCCCTCAAGATTCAGCCGGGAAGCGAGCAACTCGGGCTGTTGCTCGTGGATGTGTACCGGCGCGAAGGGAAAGTCGACGAAGCGGACGCGCTGCTGGAATCGCTTAGCGTTCGTTTTCCGAAAAGCGCGGCGGTACTGGCGCAGCATGGCTATCTGGCGCAGCGGCAGATGCGCTACGACGTCGCGTGCAGCAATTTCGCGGCGGCCGTCGCGACTGGAAACTGGAGCAAGGAGCAGCAGCGCAACTTGCGCCTCGCGTGGTCGGACAGTGCGCTCGCGGCGAAGCGTCCGCACGAGGCCGGCGTCGCGCTGGCGCCGCTGGCTGATGAAAAATCCGCCGTGATTCAGTTGCGTATCGCGCAGATGAGCTTGCAGGCGGGCGACCACGACAGCGCGCTCCGCGTGGCCGAGCTGGCGGCCGGCGACGCATCGACCGATGCCGAGCGGAGCATGGCCGAGTCGATCGCGGCACAGGCGCGGCAAGCCGATCAGCAGCCCGAGGTGCCGGTGGACGATACCGCGCAACGGACCTTGCAGCACGCCTATGATCTCCTGCGCGAACACAAGGATCGCGAGGCGCTCGACGCATTTCAGGAAGGTTTCGCCGGTGGCGCCGGCAACGCGATGAACTACGCGGACGCCGGCTATGCGGCCAAGCGGATCGGCTTGAACGAGCAGTCCGTCCAGATGTTCGAGCAGAGTCTCGACGCCGACGAAAACGAACATGCGTTCGACGCGCAGCGCAAGTTCGGCTATCGGCGAGAGGTCGAGCAACTCGAGCGCACCTGGGGTTTCGTGCTGAGTGCGCCATACCAGTCGGCCGCATTCGGCCCGCAAGGCACGATCAGCGTGCTCCAGCCGGGTATCGAGGCGTATTGGCAGCCGCCGAAGATCGGCTATCGGAACGGCCGCATTCTTCAGTTCTTCGTGCGCGGATACGGCACGGCCTACGACGGCACGGGCAACGTGACCGGCATGCCGACCGTGCAGGGGTCGGTGGGCGTGCGCTACAAGCCGATACCCGATCAGAACGTGGTGGTGACCGCCGAGCGGTTGTTCCATATCGGCAGCCTGTCGATGACGGACTGGCTGATGCGCCTGGGTTACTCGTCGGAGGCGGGCACCGACCTGCGGGTCACCGAACCGAGCTGGCGCAGCTGGCAGGCCTATGTAGAAGGTGCGTACTTCATCAATGCCGGGCGTTACATCATCTATTCGGAGTTGCGTTACGGGCACACGTGGCGCTTGCCGATGATCAGCGACCGGCTGACCGTCTACCCGCACGCCGCGGTGGCGGGCGATCACGACAACCGTCAGCCTGACAAGACGGCAATCGGTGCGGGGCCAGGGGTCCAGTTCAGGTACTGGTTTCGCGAAGGCAGGTATACCGCGCCGGCGAGCTATCTCGACGTGACGGTGCAATACCGGTTCGGGTTGACGTCAGCGGCACGCGCACGTGGTCTCGTGGTACGCGCGACATTGTGGTTCTGAGCAACTGCGCTGACGATCAGGCGACTCGATGGTGAGGCTGATCAGCTGGGCGACTTGAGCGTGATGATCGTTTGACGCAGCAGCTGGAAGTACGAGCTGGTCGAATACGGAAGCATCTGCTCGACGTAGTTCCACCAGAAGAATCCGCCGATGAAACGCGGATCGGTCATGCTGTTGACCATCGGGTAGTAGGTCTTGATCAGGTTCTGCTGCACCGACGCAGGCGCCGCGATATCCGACGTGCCGATTTCGCCGAAGCCGACCTTCGCGTTCGGGAAGATGCTTTCCAGCGCCGCGAAGTCGTTGTTCCACGACGGATTCAGCCCCGGGCAATCCTGGTACGGGTAGTAGCTGAACAGCGCGTAGTCGGCCTGCTGGCGAACCGTTGCGGGCAGGAACGCGGTCGGCCACGTCTTCCAGTAATCCTGCGGCTTCTCCCAGCAGTTGTTGCCCTTGCTGTCGTCGTTGTAGTACAGCGTGATCGCAGTCTTGCCGCCGTTCGATTTGACGATCGTGTTGGCCGCGGCGACCATCTGGCCGATCTGCTGCTCTTCCGAATTGACCACGGTGTTCGTGCCGCTCGGATCGTTGCGCAGCCATTCGCCGTTGATTTCGTTGGCGATTTCCCACACGTCGACCGTGTTCTTCAGCTGCGACACCAGTTCCTGCGTGCGCGCCTTGTACGTCGTGATATCCGTCGGGAAATAGTACGAATCGTAGACTTCGCCCATCACGTATGCGACCGAGTGCAGGCGCAGCAGCGGTGCGTAGTAGTCGGCGGCCGACGTGCCCGGATCGAACACGACGCGCACCGTCGGTCGGTACGGCAGGTTCTGCAGCGACGCGATGATCGCATCCAGTTTCGTCAGGTCATCGAGCGTGACGCCGTAGACCGGATTCTTCAGCGGTTCGACCTGGGCGTTGGCGGTTTGGGACAAGGGTATCAGCCCGGCATAAGCAACGCATGCGGCAATGGCCGTGCGTGAGATGGTTTTCGTCAGTTTAATCAAAACTTCGGTTCCGTCCTAAGGTAAGAAGAAGCGCGATTTTAGACGAAAATAAAAGGTAATTATCGGACGATATGCGCAATAAGGGGGCGGATGCTGCGGAATGGAAATTGCTGCGCGGCTGGCTGGCGATCAAAAACGCAGCATCCCGAAACGTTTGCAAGCGGGCATCGGGACGACCGGCGGAACGGCGAATCTCCTGACGACCGGGCGTGGTGGCGCATTCGGGTATACGCGCTGCGATTCGGCTTCGGCTTCGCGGTCGGCTTCGACATCGGCTTCGGCTTCGGCGTCGGCATCGACTTCGACTTCGACTTCGACTTCGACTTCGACTTCGACATCGGCTTTGACATCGGCTTCGACATCGACTTCGCCATCGTCAACACTGCCGTGCTCACGATCGGCCGCATCGTTCGCGATGGCCAGGCGGTGATCCGCTCACGGGCGGTGCCGCACGCAAGCGCACGCATCGAAGAATCTGCTGACGATGCTGGCAATCCGCAAACGTTTCACGTTGATTTTCGTCGGTAACGCGCAGGATTTCGCTAAAGGATGCCGGCGCCGATGACGTTAAACGGGCACGGGGATGACTGCCGATCGCATGCATGTGACATGCGACGCGCAGTCCGCAACAACCAGCGCTGCAGGGGAACCAACATGAATCGTCAGCAATCGTGGACGCGTACGGCCGCGCCCGGCGAGATCATCTACTCGGAGGGCTTCGCCGGCGAGCCCGTCATCTTTCTGATCGCCGACGGCAAGGTCGAGCTGTCGACGCGCTGCGACGACAAGCGTGTCGTCGTCGCGACGCTCGGGCGCGGCGAGTTCTTCGGCGAATCGGCGCTGCTCGCCGCCGAGCCGCGCGCGCATACCGCGAAGGCGCTGTCGTTCTGCCAGCTCACGGTCGTGCCGGCCGCGACGATCGACGAGGAAATCGAGCACGTGTCGGCGCTGCTTCGCCACATCGTGCGCACGATGATCCGGCGCGTGAAGCGCAAGGACGACCAGCTCGCGACCTATACGCATGCCGACTTCATGCCGGGCGTGCTGTCGTATGCGCACGTGCTGTCGCTGATGGCGGGCGCCGACGCGCGCGGCTCCGATGACGCGTGGTCGCGGCGGCCGATGCAGGCACATGCGGAGGTGTCGGTGCCGCTCGCGGAGGTGATCCGCCGGTGCCGCGCGATTGCCGGCCATTCGCGCCCGCACGTGCTTGCGATGCTGCGCCGCATGGAGAAGCTCAATCTCGTCACGATCGAAGCCGCGCAGGGCGACCATGCCGGCGGCGCGGCCGATTACCCGGCGTCGTCGGATGCGCGCCAGACCGTCACGTTCGATGCGGCGCGCGTGGTCGATCGCGCGCAGCAGGTTGCCGATCACGATCTCGACGTGTCGATCAACAGCGAGCTGGAGCTGATCGAGCTCGCCGATCTCGAAGCGCTGATCGGCGTCGACCGGAAGCTGCTGCTCAACAAGCTGTCGCACGGCGAGATCGCCGACGAGGTGTTCGCGTTCCGCAAGTCGAAGGTGCTCGGTTACGTCGGGCAGAAAGGCGTCGCGTATTTCTCGCGGCGCAGCCCGCGCGCCGGCGGCGACGTGCGCGCGCTCGAGGATCTCGTGGGGGTCGACCAGCGCACGTTGTTCGACGTGATCAGCGCATTCGATACGTACGATCTCGCGAAGCTGATCGCGAGCCTCGACGATCGCGCGGTGGCCGACAAGCTGTTCTCGGTGATGACGGAAGCGCGGCGCAACGAGGTGTCGTGGGTGATGCGCCGCGAGCTCAAGCTCGACCCGATCGAGATCGAGGAGATCGAGCGGCGCGTGCTCGATGCCGTGCGCGCGGCCAAGGCGCCGGCGGCGTCCGTGCCGCCGGCTTCATCCGCCGCGTAACGCCCACCCGACGGAGACATCCATGGACCTGTTGACCCTGGCCGGCGTGCTGCTCGGCGGTGTGGCGATCGTGTTCGGCTTCGCGCTGGAAGGCGGACATTTTTCAATGTTGTTCCAGTTCGAAGCGCTCGTGATCGTGCTCGGCGGCACGCTCGGCGCGGTGATGATCCAGAATACGTGGGCGCGCTTCTTCGATGCGGTGAAGCAGCTGCGGCTCGCGTTCGTGCGCGCGCAGGAAGTCGACCGCAAGCACCTGACCGACCTGCTGGAGTGGGGCGATCGCGCGAAGCTCGACGGGCTGCTCGCCTTCGAATCGATGGACGTGAGCGGCATCCATCCGTTCGCGCGGCGCGGGCTCGAACTGCTCGCGAACGGCGTGTCGACCGCGGTGCTCGAGGACGCGCTGCAGCGCGAGCTCGACGCCTACGAGCGCAGCCGCCTCGCGGCCGCGCGCGTCTGGCACCAGGCCGGCGGCTATGCGCCGACGTTCGGCATTCTCGGCTCGGTGCTCGGGCTGGTGCAGGTGACGAGCCATATTCTCGAACCGGCGCAGCTCGGGCCGGGCATCGCGGTCGCGTTCATCGCGACGCTCTACGGCCTCGCGTTCGCGAACCTCGTGTTTCTGCCGCTCTACGGCAAGCTGCGCGCGCAGATCGACAGCGAACTGCGGTTCCGCAAGCTGTATCTCGACGGCTTGCTCGCGATCTCGCGCAAGGAGTCGCCTCACACGATCGAGACGCGGCTGACCGGCGACGTGCGCGGCCGCGCGGCGGAATCGCTCGCATGACGCACCGGGAGCTTCGACATGACCGCTCGAACTGACGGCGCGCGCGCGGGTTCGGCCGCGGCCGGGCGCGACGACGATGAGGCCGAAGGCACGCAGTCCGGGCGCTGGCTGATTTCCTACGCGGATCTCGTCACGACGCTGATGGTGCTGTTTCTCGCGCTGTACGTGCTGCAGCTCGCGAAATACAACGCGCTCGATGCGCGTTATCAGACGCTTGCGCGGCATGACGGCGGGACGGCAAGCGCGCCCGACGCAGCGACCGGGCGCATGCCCGCGTGGCTCGCATCGCTCGACGCGCTGAAGACGACCGGCCGCATCTCGCTCGTGCGCGCGCCGCACGGCATCGAGATCGGCATCGACGCGAAGATCCTGTTCAACGTCGGCGATGCGCGCTTGCTGCCGGACGCGACACCGGTGCTGAGCCAGATCGCGCAGGCGCTGAGCGCGCATGCGAGCGGCGACATCCTCGTCGAAGGGCATACCGACAGCGTGCCGATCGCGAACGCGAAATACGAGTCGAACTGGGAGCTGTCGTCCGCGCGGGCGGGCAGCGTCGTGCGCTATCTGGCCGATCGCGGCGTCGCGCCGCACCGGCTCGCCGCGATCGGGCGGGCCGATACGCAGCCGCTCGTCGCGGGCGACGATGCGGCCGCGCGGGCGCGCAACCGGCGGGTGACGATCTTCGTCGCGTATTGAGCGCGCGAATCTCGACGGGCGCGCGACGGCCGCCCGTCGACGACATATCGGATCTCGGATGACGAACATGTGAACCCGGCGATGCGATTCCGCGCGTGCCTGCCGATAACCCAGGCTGGCTCAGACCGAGCGGTTATCGAGGGTTCCCCATGCATTTCTGGCGCAAGCTGTCCATTCAGAACAAGCTGATTCTCAGCATGACGAGTTGCCTGCTCGTGTTCGTCGCGATTTCGAGCGGGTTGAGCGTCCGTCTGATCGGCAACGCCGTGCGCGATCGCGTCGTCCGCGAGGAACTGCCGACGGCCGTGAGCGGCATCCGCGCCGACGTGCAGCGGCAGATGGCCGGGCCGATTGCCGCGTCGCGCCTCCTTGCGCGCGATGCGTTCCTGCTGCAATGGGAGGCCGACGGCGAACCCGATGCCGGCACGCGCAGCTGGATTCAGCTGGCGAAGAACGTGAAGGACGAGCAGAAGGCGGCGTCCGTGCAGTGGGTGTCGGTGAAGAGCGGCAACTACTACAACGAAGCCGGCCTGCAGCGGAAGGTCACCGACCAGGATCGGTGGCTGACGGATTTCCTCGCGTCGGGCAAGGCCTACGAGGTGAACATGGACCGCGAGGTCACGGCCGGCGGCTACATGATGTTCATCAACAGCCGGGTGGAGCTCGACGGCACGCCGATCGGCGCGGCCGGCATGAGCCTGTCCGTCGACGCGCTCGCGAAGGGAATCGCCGCATACCGGATCGGCGACACCGGGTTTGCGTACCTCGTGCGGCCGGACGGCGCGATCATGATGCATCGCGATGCGTCGCTGATCGACGGCAAGCACTTCCTGAAGGACGAACCGGGCCTGCCCGGCGACGCATCGTCGACGCTGCTGGCCGGCAAGCCGTATGCGACGCTGAGCTACGACGGCGACGGCGGCGCGCGCTTCATCGCGACGTCGTTCGTTCCGGAGCTGAATGCGTACGTGGTCGTCGAAGTGCCGCAGGCCGAGCTGCTCGGGCCGGTGACGCGTGCGATTCGCAGTGCGTCGCTCGTCGCCGCGATCGCGGGCCTCGGCGTCGCGCTGGTCGTGATCTGGCTGGTCGGGCGTGCGATCGCCGCGCCGATCCGCCGCGCGGCGACGCTGCTGTCGGACATCGCGAGCGGCCAGGGCGACCTGACGCGCCGGATGACGGTCGAAAGCCAGGACGAGGTCGGCCAGCTGTCGGACGCGTTCAACCGTTTCGTGTCGTCGTTGTCGACGCTCGTCCACCGGATCCGCGCGGCGTCCGCGTCGATTGCGACCGGGTCCGCGCAGATCGCGTCGGGCAATGCCGACCTCAGCGAACGCACCGAAGGGCAGTCGGGCAACCTCGAGCGGACGGCTTCGTCGATGGAGGAAATCACGGCGGTCGTGCGCAACAACACCGAAACCGCGACGACGGCCGCGCAGCTGATCACCGGCGCCGCCGACACGGCGACGCGCGGCGGGCAGGTCGTGGGCGAAGTCGTGACCACGATGGAGCAGATCAGCGATGCGTCGCGGCGGATCGCCGAGATCATCGTGATGATCGACGGCATCTCGTTCCAGACCAACATCCTCGCGCTGAATGCGGCGGTCGAGGCCGCCCGCGCCGGCGAGCAGGGGCGCGGGTTCGCGGTCGTCGCGGCGGAAGTGCGGAACCTCGCGCAGCGCAGCGCGCAGGCGGCGAAGGAGATCAAGGCGCTGATCGAGCACAGTGCGGGGACGGTGAGCACCGGGTCGCGGCTCGTCGGCGAGGCCGGGAAGGTGATGCGCGATGTCGTGTCGCAGGTGCAGGGCGTCAGCGCGATGATGAGCGAGATCGCCGAGGCGAGCCTGGAGCAGAGCGCGGGCATCGACCAGATCGGCGATGCGGTGCAGTCGCTCGATCAGATGACGCAGCAGAACGCGGCGCTGGTCGAGGAAAGCGCCGCGGCCGCGGAGAGCCTGAAGCAGCAGGCGGCGGATCTGACGCGCCTGGTATCGGCGTTCAAGGTAGATGAATAGCATCCGCGCGACGTTAGAATGACGCGTTTCTGGGGGACGGCTGCCGTGGGGATACGGTAGCCGTTTTCGCTGTCGGCGCGGGAATCGGTGACGTCATAAAAATGAAGCGCATTTCAAGACTGAAGATCGGGGTGGGGGCGGTGGTGGTCGCGGCGGTGCTCGCCGCGGTCGGGGCGAAGGTGATCGCATCGCCGGCGGATGCGTATCTTGCCTATCGGAAGCAGGCCGCGGCGGCCGTGGCGGCGGCCCGGATGGAGGATCGGGCGGGCCTCGACCGGCAGTACACGGCCGACGTGAACGCGCGGCTCGCCAAACTAATTGGCACGGTCAGGGCGAGAGGGTTCGTTGCGCAGGCTGAGGGCACGGTGCAGAGCGTTGGCCCGGTCGACGGGATGCCGCCGGGGCCGGACGGGTTGTCCTTCAAGTCGGACGACGGCAAGACGCATCTCGTCGTGACGACCGTTCCGCTGCTGAAGGCCTGGGCGAGCACGGCGGACGCCGGCATCAAGCCGACCGACGACGTCGCCGCGATGTTCGGCAACGAAACGCTTTACACGCACGTATTCAGCGACGATGCCGCCGCGTTTCGCTTCGCCGAGTTGCCCGTCAAGCGGCAGCCGGCCGACGGCGTGGTGAAGGCGTGGCTGCTGGGCGAAAGCCAGGACGGCGTGCCGGACGGGCCGAACACGCTGGCCGTGTCGGTCCGGCAGGGCCAACGCGTCTATATCCTGTGGCGGGGCGTGACGCTGCGCCCGATCGCGGCGTGCGGCGCGGCGCGCGTGCCCGAGAACGCGCGGCAGGCGTGTTTCGCCAGGCAGGTGGGGACCCAGCGGATTTATCCGCGGCTGGTCGCGCAGGCGCAATCGATGGCCGATGCCGTGGTCCGATAGCGGGATAGCGGGCGGCAGACACGGGTCGCAGCCGTCGCTCGCACGGCGCGATTCGACAGCGCTGGATGGAGGTTCGCGTCCGACGAATGACGGTCGGCGACATCACGCGTCGCCGACCGTCGGCATGCCGTCCGGCGAGCGACTTCAACGCGAGCGCAACGCCTGCAACCCCAGGGTGAGCGGGTTGAACGGCATCTCCGCGGCGCCCATCGAAAAGCTCGTCGCCTTTGCGGTCGCCCCGGGCGCGTGCATCAGCGCATGAACGATCCGCTCGCTCGCATGGCCGTCGCCATACGGATTGCTCGCGCGCGCCATTTCCTCGTACGCGCTGTCGCTGTCGAATAGCCGCGACGCCTCCCAGACGATCCGCTCCTGGTCCGTGCCGACGAGCCGCGCGGTGCCGGCGTGGATCGCTTCGGGCCGCTCGGTCGTCTCGCGCGTGACGAGCACCGGCTTGCCGAGTGCCGGCCCTTCCTCCTGGATGCCGCCCGAATCGGTGATGATGAAGTGCGAGCGTGACATCAGGAATACGAACGAAAGATATTCCTGGGGTTCGATCAGGTAGATGTTCGGTACGCTGCCGAGCAGCGCGCGCGCCGGCTCGCGCACGTTCGGATTCAAGTGCAGCGGATAGACGAACTGCGCATCGGGATAGCGCTTCGCGAGCGTGCAGAGCGCCTCGCAGAAATGCCGGAATGGTTCGCCGAAACTCTCGCGGCGATGGCCTGTGATCAGCACGACGCGGCGCGACGCTTCGAGAAACGGAAAGTGTGCGGCGACCTTGTCGTGGAGCGCGCTATCGTGGTCGAGCATGCGCTTGACGTCGTGCAGCGCATCGATCACGGTGTTGCCCGTCATCACGACCGCACCCACCGGCACGCCTTCGCTGAACAGGTTGTCGCGCGCCTGGCCGGTCGGCGCGAAATGCCATGACGACACCGCATCGGTCACGCGGCGATTCAATTCCTCCGGCCACGGCGACCAGATGTCGCCGCTGCGCAGGCCCGCTTCCACGTGCCCGACTGGCAGATAGCGGTAGAACGCCGCGATACTGACGGCCAGCGTCGTCGTCGTGTCGCCGTGCACCAGCACGACGTCCGGACGCAAGTCGTCGAAGACGGTCCCGATCGCCTGAAGAATGCCGGTCGTCACGTCGGTCAGCGTCTGGCTCTGACGCATCAGGTTGAGATCGTAGTCGGGCTTGATGTCGAACAACGTGAGGACCTGATCCAGCATTTCCCGATGCTGGGCGGTCACGCATACGCGGGCATCGACATCCTTGCGCGCCTTCAGCGCGCGGACGAGCGGCGCCATCTTGATGGCTTCCGGTCGAGTTCCGAACACAAGCAAGATCTTTTTCATCGATGTCCTCGTTGAGCATCTTCGCGCCGGAAGATCCGGCGTCTGGCGCCAGGCATGGTTGCAGGCAACCCGTCCCGTCCCCGCATGTATCGGCGCCAGTCGCGCGACATGCAGCGGTATTGCGGGGCGAGCGCGCCGTTTTTGTCCGCGTGGTCTGCGCCACGCAATCGTCGAACTACGGCCGTCCCGTTGCACCTCGTCAATCACGTCATGAGCATTTCTCGCTGTGTCGATCGCCATGTCTGCCGGTCAGGCCGCGTACGTTTCCACGTCGCTGCGCGCCCGCACCCGTTCCTCCTTCCGATAGAGCAATATTCAAACCAGTGGCCCTGTGGCCGGCCCCGCTTCGCGCCGCACCGGTGGAATGCCAGGGAACGTTTCACAATTGCTACGAGCGCGATTGCGGCGCCCTGCCGCGGTGCGGGTAAAAATCCGACCGTTTGCGCCATCGAGCCGGTCACGTCATGCGGAGGATGGCGACTTGCGTCGCGCGCTGGCTGCCGATCGAACCGCATGCGCCGTGTCACGCGCCTCGGAGCGTTTCGACATGCGAGTTTTGTCCGGGCAACCCGGGGGACGTCGTCGGCTGCCACGCAGTGGTTCCGCACGAAGGATGACCCTGACGAATCGCGGCGCTCGCATCGTCCGTAGCGGGCGATGCGAAATGTTGCGTATCTGTAACGACCGCCCGGAGCCGGCCGGCCATATCCGCACGTCGGTTGGTCGATGTGTGCCATGCCGCGCACGGAGCGTTGCCGGACAAGAGCCCTGCAACGACAGCCTGCAGCGGTCGACCAGCAGAAAGGGTGGCGCGCGACGTTTCGGTTCACTGAAGGCGGAAGATCCCGCTAGGGGGGAGGTGAACCCTGATTCACCGGTGAATCAAAAACACGCGATCCGTGCCGCGAGCCCGTCGATCGGGTACCCGCAGGCCATTGCATCACGGGGCAGGGCGATCCATGGCTCACCGCTTGCTTTGTTCAGGAGGACAGGCGTGCCCGTCCGAGTTCGAGCGACGACGGAAGGGCGGGGATACCGATACGACAAACCTGCCAGGCGCGACGACACGTGCCGGGCGGGCGGCGTGCAGGCCGCGCTTGACCGCGCATCACGGCAGGTTGCCGACGCGACGGAGTGTGCCGGCCATTACGCCGATGCCGCCCCGCTCGCTCCCGCCCATGCGGGTTCACGATGGCGAAGACAACGGTGAC
This sequence comes from Burkholderia sp. Bp9015, assembly GCF_003853505.1. NCBI lineage: Bacteria > Pseudomonadati > Pseudomonadota > Betaproteobacteria > Burkholderiales > Burkholderiaceae > Burkholderia > Burkholderia sp. Bp9015. Next base: position 36,065 of record NZ_QTPZ01000031.1, on the reverse strand, counting down.
CGGATCGCGTTGATACAGAAGCGCACGGTCGATCAACGGAAACAGGGGAAGGAGACGTGTCATGTGTGGCATCGTCGGCGCGGTCGCGCAACGGAACGTCGTTCCGATTCTGATCGAAGGTTTGCGCCGCCTCGAGTATCGAGGCTACGATTCATGCGGCGTGGCGACCGTCGTCGACGGCCAGGCGCGCCGCGAACGCAGCGTGTCGCGCGTCGCCGATCTCGACGCGCACGTGCGCAGCGCCGGGCTGTCCGGTAGCACCGGCATCGCGCACACCCGTTGGGCGACGCACGGCGCGCCCGCCACCTGCAACGCGCATCCGATCTTCTCGCGCGACGAGATCGCGCTCGTGCACAACGGCATCATCGAGAATCACGAGACGTTGCGCAGGCAACTGTCCGACGAGCATTACCAGTTCGATGGCCAGACCGACACCGAGGTCGTCGCCCACCTGATCCACAGCAAGTACCACGGCGACCTGCTCGCCGCCGTGCGCGATGCGACGTCGCAGCTGCACGGCGCATACGCGATCGCGGTGTTCAGCAAGCACGAGCCGCAGCGGCTGATCGGCGCGCGGGTCGGCTCGCCGCTCGTCGTCGGCCTGAAGGACGACGAATGCTTCCTCGCGTCCGACGCGCTCGCGCTCGCCGGCATCACCGACCGCTTCATCTTTCTCGAGGAGGGCGACATCGTCGAATTGACGCCGGGCGGCGTGCGCATTCTCGAACGCGGCGGCACGCCGGTCGATCGTCCGATCCAGACCGTCTCGTCGACGCAAGGCTCGGTCGAGCTCGGACCGTACCGGCATTTCATGCAGAAGGAGATCTTCGAGCAGCCGCGGGCCGTGGCCGCGACCATCCCCGATGCGGGGCTGTTCGATCCGGCGGCGTTCGGCCCCGATGCCGCGCGCGCGTTCGAGCAGATCGACAACGTGCTGATCCTCGCGTGCGGCACGAGTCACTATTCCGGCCTGACCGCGCGCCGCTGGCTCGAGACGATCGCGCGCCTGCCGGCGCAGGTCGAGATCGCGAGCGAATACCGTTACAGCGATGCGCTCGCGCTGCCGAATACGCTCGTGGTCGGCGTGTCGCAATCCGGCGAGACCGCCGACACGCTCGCCGCGCTCAAGTATGCGCAGGCGCTCGGGCATATCGATACGCTCGCGATCTGCAACGTGCCGACCAGCGCGATGATGCGGCAGACGAGCCTGCGGTTCCTGACGCGCGCCGGCCCGGAAATCGGCGTCGCGTCGACCAAGGCGTTTACGACCCAGCTCGTCGCGCTGTTCATTCTCGCGGTGACGCTCGGCCGGTTGCGCGGCTACGTCGACGATGCGCAGCTTGCGCGCTATGCGACGCAGCTGCGGCGGCTGCCGGGCGCGCTCGACGACGTGCTCGCGCTGGAGCCGCAGATCGAGCGCTGGGCCGCGGAATTCTCGCGGCACGAGAATGCGCTGTTTCTCGGGCGCGGGCTGCATTACCCGATCGCACTCGAAGGGGCGCTGAAGCTGAAGGAGATTTCGTATATCCACGCGGAAGCGTATCCGGCCGGCGAGCTGAAGCACGGGCCGCTCGCGCTCGTGACACACGCGATGCCGGTCGCGACGATCGCGCCGAACGACGCGCTGCTCGAGAAGCTCAAGTCGAACATGCAGGAAGTGCGGGCGCGGGGCGGTCAGCTGTACGTGTTCGCCGATGCCGATACGCGGATCGACGGCAGCGAAGGCGTGTCGGTGATGAGGATGCCAGATTACTACGGGCTGCTGTCGCCGATCCTGCACGTCGTGCCGCTGCAACTGCTCGCGTATCACGCCGCGTGCCTGCGCGGCGCGGATATCGACAAGCCGAGGAACCTGGCGAAATCGGTGACGGTCGAGTGACGGGCAGGGCCGGCCGACGATTGCCGGCCGGCCCGCGCGGACGGTCAGCGCAAGGCCGCCGCCCGGGCCTTCACGATCTTGCCCCGCTGCAGCACGTACGCGACACGTTCGCCTTCTCCCGCGACGAGGCCGATATCGTCGAGCGGATTTCCGGCGAGCACGACGACGTCATGGGCGCAGGGAATCGGAGGAGGCTGTCGACACGATACGGGCGGATCGAACGGAAACCGGAAGGCGGGAAAATCGTTGCCGATCGGCCCGTTCGTGCGGAGATCATGTGCAACGCGCGCCCGGCCAGGCCACGCGCGCCGTCAGTCAGGGCCGCATCGCTTCGCCCGAACAGCGGGTCGCGGGGTAAAACAGTTACAAGTTAGCCGTTGACGCGCATCTCCCCGGCAGTTAGTGTGTGCGTCGAAGTCCAAGAAGTCCGATTGCTGTTCATCAATTGCTCGCTCTCCTCAGCGGTATTCGTTGTCCTCTCCCTCCTTGATGCTTCACGCGCTCTCCAGCAGGGCAAATCTTCATTTTTCTCAAGGAATCTTCATGGATACCGGTATCGTCAAGTGGTTCAACGACAGCAAAGGCTTTGGCTTCATCACGCCGGACAACGGCGGCGACGACCTGTTCGCTCATTTCTCGGAAATTCGTGCCGACGGCTTCAAGACGCTGGCCGAAAACCAGAAAGTGAGCTTCGAGACGAAGCAAGGCCCGAAGGGTCTGCAAGCGGCCAACATCAAGCCGCTGTAAAGTCTGAAGGGCCCGGCCATCCCACGATGGGCGCCGGGCCGCAGCGACATCCGCACGGAGCTTGGTCTCGTAAAGTTGGCGCGCTCGTTTCCGGCTGCGTCTGCTCATTGAGCCGCCAACCAGGCGCCATACACCTCGCTGCACTTCGTTCCCCCTCCGGCCGCAGCGCCGTATTTTCGCTTTCCGACTGCTTCGGGTTCAGCTCGCAATGGCGTTGGATCGGCGCATCCGTGCACATTTCGCACGGCACGCGCGCAGCCGAACATTATTAAAATTAAAAATGCAAAACACACAAAATCATCAATACAACGGCTATGCCGTCCGGCCCTCGGCGCATCGTTTGCCCGATGGCAGTTTTTCAGCCAACCTGCTGCTCGAGCGCATCGATAGCGCGTCTGTCGAAGGCCGCTACCGGTTCTATTCGCTCGATTACTTCGCGAGTGAAGCGCAGGCATTGCGGCACTCGGAACGCTGGGCACGCAACTGGGTCGATACGCGCGGTTAAAGGCAGCGCCGTGGGACCGGATACCCGACGCATGTGAGTCGCCCGGGCGCGCAACAATGCGCGCCCGAACCTCGCGTGCGATCGACTCCGTACCTCCCGACTGGAGCCGCGCGCTCGATTCGGGTTACCGGATTTTCCTTTCGACGCCGGCGGCGCATGACGCCATCCCGGCGTCGAAGCGGGTGGCGTACATGAGAGGCCTGGGCTGACCGAACGGTGGTGCCGACCTCCGCATCCGTGCGAAGATTGCACGCACATCACACTCGCCCGAGAACGACGTGACCCGAGCAAATCCTGAGCGCAACCCGGACGCCGCCGATCCGCCGTGGATGGCCGTCGCCCTGGCCGAACTCGGCATCCGCCGCCATCCGCCCGGCAGCGTGAACCCGCGCATCGTCGAGTACAACAACCGGACGAATCTGGTCGGCTACGACGACAAGATTTCCTGGTGCTCTTCGTTCGTCAACTGGTGCATGACGCATGCGGGCATCCGCGGCACGGGGTCCGCGCTCGCGCGTTCGTGGCTCGAATGGGGCCGCCCGCTGGACCGCCCGGTCTACGGCTGCATCGCGATCCTGACGCGTGACGATCCCGCGAGCTGGAAAGGGCATGTCGGGTTCTACTTGCGCCACGACGACGAGCACGTGCATCTGTTCGGCGGCAATCAGCTTGAAGAGGTACGCGAGCTTGCGTACCCGCTGAACGAAGTGATCGGTTACCGTTGGCCCGACGCGGGATGACCTCGTCCTCCGGCATACGCGAATTTGCAATCGCGTGGTTGGCGGCTTGCTTGATCGCGTTGTCGGTCGAATGCCCGGGATCGTGCGGCCGAAGAGCGGGGCCCCGGCACGTGTCGAGGCCGGCGCCGTATCGTGATCGCGCCTAGTTCTTCGCCACGGCTTCCACCTCGGGCCCACCGGCCGCATCATTCCTGCTCCACCCGCCCCCGAGCGAGCGATACAACGCGACCGCCGCCAGCGCATGCTCGCGCCTGACCTGGTTGAGCGCGTCCGAATCCCGCAGATACACCTCCTGCGCCGACAGCACGTCCAGAAAATCCGTCGCGCCGCCCTTGTAGAGCTGGTTCGCCAGCCCGAGCGCCTTGTCCGAAGCCGCGAGCGCGCTGCCGAGCCGCTGCGTCGCTGCATCGCTGCTGACGAGGTTCGCGCGCGCATCCTCGACCTCCCGCAACGCCTGCAGCATCGTCTGCCGCAACCCGAGTTCAGACTCGCGCATCCGGCTTTCGCTCTGCGAGATATCGGCGGTAATCCGCCCCGCGTTGAAGATCGGGCTCGTCGCGCTCAGCGCCGTGCTGAACAGGTTGTCGGTCAGCGTCGGCAAGCCGAGATACGACGCGGCCAGAATCCCGTCCGTCAGGTTCAGCGAGAACTTCGGATACCGCTCGGCCTTTGCGACACCGACCTGTGCCGCGCGCCGCTCGACCTGTGCGTAAGCGGTCAGCACGTCCGGCCGGCGCAGCAGCGCCTGCGACGGCAGCGTGGCGGGCGACCCGGCCGGCGGCGCCGGAATGGCGCCGGCCTGCGCGAGCACGAGCCGGTCGACCGATTCGGGCGTGCGGCCCGAATACACGGCGATCAGGTTGAGCTGATGCGCGATCTGCGCCTGCGTCGGCGGAATCCGCGCCTCCAGCGCATCGAGCTGGTTCTGCGCGCGCGTGACGTCGAGTTCCGTCGACAGCCCGAACGCCTGCCGCTTGCGCGTGAGTTCGAGCGCATGCCGGCGGATCGCCGCGTTGTCCTCCAGGATCTTCAGTTCCTGCTGCGCCCAGCGCAGGTCGACATAGGCGGATGCCGCATCGGCCGCGAGCGCGAGCCGCATCGCGTCTTCCGCATGCTTTTGCCCGACCAGCTCGGCCTGCGCGGCCAGCAGGTCGAGCCGTTCGCCGCCGAACACGTCGGGCGACCAGCTCAGCGCGAGCCCCGCACCGGCCTGCCGCACGTAGCCGAGCGGCGGCGGCGTGTTCTGGCGCGCGTCGGCCGCATGCGCGGTCGCGTCGAGTTCCGGCAGCAGCACCGCGCGCTTCTGCACGGTCAGCGCCTGCGCCTGCTTCACGCGTTCGGCGGCGGCCTGCAGATCGAGGTTGCCGTCGAGCACGGTCGCGATCAGCCGGTCGAGCACGGGGTCGTTGAACTGCGCCCACCACGCGGCGGCGTCGATGTCGGCGCGCGGCACGTCGGTGTCCCACGCGGCGGGCGCAAGCGACTGGACGGAATCGTGCAGCGCGGGATGCTGCGCGGGCTGCACCGCACACCCTGCGGCGAAGGCGCTGACGGCCAGCGCGACGAGTAGCTTTTTCATGATGACGACCTTGGCTTCAGTGCGCGTCCGGCGGCGGCGCGTTCAGGGTGATGGGACGGGAAAACGCGACGGCGACCAGCGCGACCACGAAGCACAGCGACAGCACGTAGTACGCATCCGCGTAGGTGAGCGTCAGCGCTTCCCGATAGATCAGGCGGTGCAGGTTCGCGAGGCCGGCCTGCGCGGTATCCAGCGTGTTGCCGGCCACCGAGGTCCAGTACGCGGCCTGACGGTCGAGCAGCGACGCGACTTGCGGCTCGCCGGCGCTCACATGCTCGTTCAGGCGCAGGTAGTGGAAGTTCAGCCGGTCGTTGAGCATCGTCGCGCTCACCGCGATGCCGATCGCACCGCCGAGGTTGCGCATCAGGTTGAACAGGCCGCTCGCCGATTTCAGTCGCGACTGCGGCAGCGAGCCGAGCGCCATCGTCACGATCGGCGGCACGCTGAACTGCTGGCCGATGCCGCGCAGCGCCTGCGGCAGCAGCAGTTCCCGCCAGCCCCAGTCGTGCGTGATCGGCGTGTACAGGTAGCAGCCGAGGCCGAAGCAGATCAGCCCGAACACGAGCAGCGCGCGCATGCTGAAGTAGCGCGCGGCGAATGCATACGCGCAGAGCGCGAGCAGCTGGAACGCGCCGACCGACAGCAGCGCGATGCCGATCTGCAGCGAACTGAACGCCCGCACCTGCGCGAGAAACAGCGGCGTCAGGAACACGGTGACGAAGATCCCGATACCGGTCACGAACGACAGCAGGCTGCCGATCCCGAAGTTGCGCACGGCGAGCGCGCGCAGGTCGACGATCGGGTCTTCCGCGGTCAGGGCGTGCACGATGAACAGGAAGCCGCAGATGGCGGAGATCCACGCGCAGAACACGATCACGTGATCGCCGAACCAGTTCTTGCGCGGGCCTTCCTCGAGCACGTATTCGAGGCAGCCGAGGAAGCCCGACATCAGCACGATGCCGAGATAGTCGCCGCGCTTGACGAGGCTCAGGTCCGGTGCGTCGATGTGCACGTAGCGCGGCACGAGCGCGGCCACCGCGATGCCCGGCACGAGGTTCAGGTAGAACAGCCAGTGCCACGACCATTGATCGGTGATCCAGCCGCCGATCACCGGCCCGATCGCCGGCGCGAGCGACGCGAGCGCGCCGATCGTCGTCGACGCGATCAGCCGCTGCTTGCCCGGGAACAGCACGAACGCGGTCGTGAACACGGTCGGGATCATCGCGGCGCCGAGCGCACCCTGCATCCCGCGGAACAGGATCATCGAGTTGATGTCCCACGCGAGCCCGCACAGCATGCTCGTGATCGTGAAGCCGACCGCCGACGCGGTGAACAGCCAGCGCGTCGACATCACCTTCGACAGCCAGCCCGACATCGGGATCACGATGATCTCGGCGATCAGGTAGGCCGTCTGCACCCACGACAGCTCGTCCTGGCTCGCGGAGAGCCCGCCGCCGATGTCGCGCAGCGACGATGCGACGATCTGGATGTCGAGCGTCGCCATGAAGAAGCCGACGCACATCAGCGCGAACGCGAAGACGCGCTGCCTGGTCGGTTGCGACGCGGGGTCGCCGGAAATCGCGGTGGTCATCGCAGGCTCCCGTTCAGTTCGCGTGGTCGGTATGCACGGTCACGACCGCGGAGAGACCGGGGCGCAGCACGTGCTCGATGCCCGGCTGCGGATCGAGATGCACGCGCACCGGCACGCGCTGGACGATCTTCGTGAAGTTGCCGGTCGCGTTCTCGGGCGGCAGCACGCTGAAGGTCGCGCCGGTCGCGGGCGCCAGGCTGTCGACGCGGCCGTGGAGGCGCGTGCTCGACGCATCGAGCGTGACATCGACGCGATCGCCTGAGTGCATCTTGCGCAGCTGGTCTTCCTTGAAGTTCGCGTCGATCCACAGCCCGGCCGCGGGCACGACCGTCAGCAGCGGCACGCCGACGTTCGCGAGCATCCCGACGCGGCCAGTGCGGTTGCCGACGTAACCGTCGACCGGCGAGCGGATCGTCGTGTACTCGACGTTCAGCGCCGCGACGCGTTGCGCGGCGAGTGCCGTGTTCACGCGGGCCCGCGCATCGGCGAGCTGCGCGCCGAGCACGTCGAGCTGCCGCTTCGACGCGAGCAGCGCGGCGTCGCTGCGTGCGACGGCCGCATCCGCCTTCGAGTAATCGGCGTCCGCGCGCTCGACGATCTGGTTCGACACCGCATCGGATTTCACGAGCTCGCGGTAGCGCACGCGATCGGACGACGCGCGCGTGAGCTCGGCCGACGACGCATTCCGGTCCGCCGCATGCTGGCCGATCACCGCGTATTGAAGTTGCTGCTTCGCTTCGAGTTCGGCCACCGCGGAGCGCGCGCTGTCGACTTCCGCGCTCGCCTGCGCGAGCTTCGCATCGTAGTCGCGCGCATCGAGCTGCACGAGCACGTCGCCGGCCTTCACGCGCTGGTTGTCGGTCACGAGGATCTTGTCGACGAAACCGTTCACCTTCGGTGCGAGCACCGTCACGTCGCCGCCGACATACGCATCGTCGGTGCTCTCCTGGAAACGCAGCACGAACAGCCAGTCGAGCGCCGCGGCCGCGACCGCGACGACGACGGCGGCCACCGCGATCCGCATCCACGGCACGCGGCGCTGCTTTGCCGGCCGGTCGGTTGTGGCTGCCTCGCGGGAGGCAGCGGCTTGGGTCGTTTCCATCGATTCACCTATGTATATGCACTTATTGAAACGACCGACGACGCGTCGCCGATCGGGGAAGTTAGCGTTCCGGCAGGTTGTGCGTGATCCGGAACAATTCGTCTCTGAGGCGGGCCGCCTGCGCCGGTCCGAACCGCTGCTCGAACGCTTCCTGCGCGGCGAGCCAGTGCACATGCGCGTCGGCGATCTTTGTTTCGCCGTGCGCGGTCAGCGCGAACGTCTGGCGGCGGCAACGCGGCTCGAGCCGGCCCGTGACCAGCGCCGCGCCGACCAGCGGCTTCAGCGCGCGCAACAGCGCGGTGCGCTCGATCACCAGCACGGCCGACAGCGTCGCCATCGTCAGGCCCGGACGCTCCCGCAGCAGCGCGAGAATGCTGTACTGCGACGGCGTGACGCCCGCCCGCGACAGGTAGCGCTCGTAGAACTGCGAGATTCGCCGGGCGGCTTGCCGGACCGCGAAGCAATCGTCATCGATAAGCGTGGACTTGTGCATGTGCACATATTAGGTGCCCACGCGATGCGAAGCGAGCGGCGAGACAGGATCAGATTGGTGCCGTGGCTGTACCAATCGGCGGTGGAAAGGTGCGTTTGCGCGCCGGATCAGGCCGCGGCCGGAACAATCGAGCCTTCGCGGTCGTAGTACGCGGCCGTGTAGTCGATGAACGCCTTGACCTTCGCGGGCAGCAGCGCGCGGTTCGCGTAGGCGAGCTTGATTTCCACGAACGCGTCGACGAGATCGGCGCCTTCGAGCAACTGCACGAGCGCACCCGACGCGAGTTCGGCTTCGACGAGCGCTCTCGGCACCACGCCGATGCCGAAGTCGTGCATCACCATTTCGCGGTTGAAGACGGGGCTGTTCGACGAAACGTCGAAGCTCAACGGCACGGTCAGCGTGTCGCCGTCGACGCGGAACGACAGCGCGGGCCGGCGCAGCGACGGCGACATCGGCACGAACATGTGGCCGGCGAGCTCGGCCGGCGTTTCGGGACGCGGATGCGCGCGCAGGTAGGCGGGCGTCGCGACGATCACCACCGGAATGCGTTCGATCAGCCGCACGACGGTCGTCTCGCTCGTCAGCATGTACGGCACGACGATGCCGATGTCGTAGCCTTCGCCGACGAGGTCGACCGGGCGCTCGGTCAGCGTGACGTCGAGCCGCACCTTCGGATGCGCGGCCTTGAAACCGGCGATCAGCGGCACGAGCCGGTTCAGCGCGGCCGTCGTGTGCGCGACGAGCCGCAGCAGTCCCTCGGGCTCGCGCGTGTACGACTGCGCCTGCGCTTCCAGCGAGTCGAGCTCGTCGAGCACCGCCGCGCATCGCTCGTAGATGCGCTCGGCGGTTTCGGTCAGCGAGACCTGGCGCGTGGTCCGGTGCAGCAGGCGGCTGCCGAAGCGCGCTTCCAGATCCGCGACCGCCCGCGACACGACCGGCCGCGCGAGGCCGTGCATGTCGGCCGCGCGCGTGAAGCTGCGCATTTCCACCACCGACCGGAAGATCCGCAGCTTGTCGATATAGTCCATGTCCGTCTCCTCGAAGCGATGGCGCGGCGCCGGATGCGCGCGGCCGGCGCCGGCCCTTGTTACGGCCGAGTGTACATTGACTTTATGCATATGCACATTTAAATTGCCGGTCATGAACGACATCCAGATGGCCCAGGCCTGCAATTGCCTCGCGCTGCGTCAGGCGGCGCGCTTCGTCACGCAACTCTACGAGCGGCATCTGGCCCCCGTCGGCGTCACGGCCGCGCAGTTCTCGATCATGGCGAACCTGTCGCGCCGGCCCGGCCTGTTGATGAGCGAACTCGCCGACCGGCTGGTGATGGACCGCACGACGCTGTTGCGCGCGCTGAAGCCGCTGCAGCGCGACGGCTTCGTCGCCGCGGCCGCGTCCGAGCATGACGCCCGCGCGCATGCACTCAGCCTGACGAAGCTCGGCGAGCGCACCTACGCGCAAGCGAAGGTCGCGTGGCAAGCCGCGCAGGACGAGTTCGAGACGCAATTCGGCCAGGGCCGCGCCCAGGCGTTGCGCGACGAGTTGTTCAGCCTGACGGCGCAGCGCTAGGCGCGACGCGCGGTAGTATGACAAAAGCGATCCGGATCCACCGGACGAGACACGAGGAGCCCCCCATGCTGCAGTTGAGCGAACGCGACGACGCGATGTTGCGCGGCGCATTCGGCGACGGCGTCGCGCGCGCGATGCGGATCGTCGCGCGCACGGCCGAGGTCATGTCGGCGCCGCACCTGATCGACATCACGTCCGCGCATATCGACGGCTGTCTTTACCACGGCCGGACCAGCCTCGACTTCGTCGAGTATTTCGTCGACACCGGCGCGCGGGTCGCGGTGCCGACCACTTTGAACGTCGGGTCGCTCGACCTGATCCATCCCGAGCTGTATCACGGCGACCGCGCGATCCAGCGCGACGCGCAGCGCCTGATGGATGCGCATCTGCAGCTCGGCTGCGAATCGAGCTTCACGTGCGCGCCGTATCAGCTGAAGAATCGTCCGCGCCTGGGCGAGCAGATCGCGTGGGCGGAATCCAATGCGATCGTGTTCGCCAATTCGGTGCTCGGTGCGCGTACCAGCCGCTACGGCGACTTTCTCGACCTGGCCGCCGCGATCACCGGGCGTGCGCCGTATGCGGGGCTGCACGTCGAAGCGAATCGCGCGGCGCGGATCGTGTTCAACGCGCCGGACTTCGGCAAGCGGCCCTCGCGCGACATCTATTTCGCGGCGCTTGGGCTTCTGATCGGCCGGATCGCCGGCGCGACCGTGCCGGCGATCGTCGGGCTGCCCGCGGACACCACCGAAGACGAACTCAAGGCGCTCGGCGCGGCTGCCGCATCGAGCGGCGCGGTCGCGCTGTTCCATGCGGTGGGCGTCACGCCCGAGGCGCCGACGCTCGACGCCGCGTTGCACGGGCGGGCGGCGCAGCGCACGGTCGATGTCGCGATGGCCGATCTCGACGAGATCCGCCGCACGCTGAACCACGGCGCGGCCGGCGATGCGCTCGTCGCGGTCGCGCTCGGCACGCCGCACTTCTCGCTGGCCGAGTTCCGCACGCTCGACGCGCTGCTCGATCAGTTCGACGGCCGGCCGAAGTGCGATTTCTACGTGAACACGAGCCGCTTCATCCTGTGGGAGTTGGGCGAGCTCGGGCTCGCCGGCAAGTTCGACGCGCGCGGCATCCAGATCGTCGTCGATACCTGCACGTACATCACGCCGGTCATGAAACAGCTGTCGGGCCTGGTGATGACCAACTCGGGGAAGTGGGCGTCGTATGCGCCCGCGAACATCGGCGTCACGGTGGCGTACGGCAGCATGCGCGAATGCGTGCGTTCCGCGTTCGAAGGAAAGGTGCGATTCGATGACTGATGCAACGATCGGGAAACTGACGGGCGACACGCTCGTGCCGGGCAGCGCATGCGCGAAGACGATCGTGCTCGACAAGCCGCTCAGCTTCTGGGGCGGCTACGACTCGGGGGCGGGGCGGATCGTCGATCGCGGGCATCCGCAGGCGGGCGCGAGCCTCGCCGGCCGGATCATGGTGATGCCGCACGCGAAGGGCTCGAGTTCGAGCAGCAGCGTGCTCGCGGAAGCGGTGCGCAACGGCACGGGGCCGGTCGGGATCGTGCTGAAGGAGCGCGACCTGATCATCTCGATCGGCGCGATCGTCGCCGCCGAGCTGTATGCGATCGCGGTGCCGGTGGTGTGCGTGACGGACGCGGTGTACGACGCGATCGTCGCCGCGACAGGTGACGTGCGGATCGAGGCGGGTGAGGGCGACGGCGGCGCGTGGATCTTCGTCGGCGGTTGACGGGCAGCGCTTGGTTCCGTTTCACGTCGGCGATGCGGGCGACGGAGCGCGAGCGCTTTCCGGCTCACTCGCTCGCCGGGGCGCCGGCCGCTTCCCGATACGCACTCGGCGTCTGCCCGGCCCAGCGCCGGAATGCGCGCGTGAAATTCGCCGGGTCGGTGAACTGCAGCCGCTCGGCGATCGTCTTCAGGTCGAGGTCCGACGCGCAGAGCAATTGCTTCGCGTCGCGAAACCGCGCTTCGTCGAGCAGTTGCCGATAGCTCGACCCGGCGTCCTCGAGCCGACGCCGCAACGTGCGCGTCGATACCAGCAGCGCGTCGGCGAGCGCCTCCGGGCTCGAATAGTCGCCGGCCGTTCGCGCCAGTTCCGCGCGCACGCGCTCGACGAGATCGCCTTCCTCCTGGCGTACCTGCGCATACTCGCGCTCGACCTGCACCAGCGCCTGCCGGTGCGCGACTTCGTCGGCGAGCGGCAGCGGCCAGTCGAGCACGTCGTGCGCGATCCACAGCGCGTTCGCCGCGCAGCCGAATTCGACCGGCGGCAACTGGTCGCGATAACGCGCGAAATAACCGGGCTCGGGCCACGTGAAGCGCAGCACGATCGGCGGCGACGCGCGTCCGGACCACTGCGAGATGTTCTGCGCGAGCCCCGTCAGCACGAACTCGAACATCACGTGATGCTGCAGCACGGGGCTCGCCTGCACGCCGTGCAGCTCGAGCGTCGCGCCGTGCGCGTCCTCCGCGTAGGTCAGCCGATATTGGCGGTTGCGCATCCGGAAGTAGCGCTGCGTGATGACCAGCGCTTCCCGGATGTCCCGCGCGGTCAGCGTCGCATAGCCGAGGAAGCCGTGCACGGTCGGCTTCAGCAGCAGCCCGAACGCCAGCCCGATGCCCGGATCGCCGCCGATCTCGATCGCGTTGAGCACGAGCCGGCCCCATTGCGACGGCGCGACGCGCGCGTCCGGTTCGGCCAACACCGCATCGCGCAGCCCGGTGCCCGCGCGCACGGCGGCCAGGTCGACGCCGCGTGCGGCCAGCGCCTGCAGCAGCAGGCGCGTATAGGCGACCGGAATCGTCGGCCGGCGTAGCCCGAGGCGGTCCTTGCGCGATGGGGAGGTCATGTCGATTTGGCCGGAAATGACAAGCATTATGGCTGTTTGCCCCCTCACGTTCAAGGCGGCGCGCGGCCTACGATGACACGCATCGCTTACCGGCAGGATCATCATGACGACCTCCTTTCCCCATCTGCTCGCGCCGCTCGACCTCGGCTTCACCACGCTGAAGAATCGCGTGCTGATGGGGTCGATGCACACGGGCCTCGAGGACAGCCGCAAGACGCTGCCGCGGCTCGCCGACTATTTCGCCGAACGCGCGCGCGGCGGCGTCGGCCTGATCGTGACCGGCGGCTTCGCGCCGAACGTGGCCGGCTGGACCAAGCCGTTCGGCGGCACGCTGATGACGTCGGCCGGCGCGCGGCGCCATCGCGTGATCACCGACGCCGTGCATGCGGACGACGGCAAGATCGCGCTGCAGATCCTGCATACCGGCCGCTACGGCTACCACCCGTTCGCGGTTGCGCCGTCGAAGATCAAGTCGCCGATTTCGCCGTTCGCGCCGCGCGAACTCAGCGCAAGCGGCGTGGAGCGGCAGATTCGTGCATTCGTCCGCTGTGCGCAGCTCGCGCGCGAGGCCGGTTACGACGGCGTCGAGATCATGGGCTCCGAGGGCTACCTGATCAACCAGTTCATCTCGATGCATACGAACAAGCGCACCGATCAGTGGGGCGGTTCGTACGAGAACCGGATCCGCCTGCCGATCGAGATCATCGAGCGCACGCGCGAAGCGGTCGGGCGCGACTTCATCCTGATCTACCGGCTGTCGATGCTCGACCTGATTCCCGACGGCAGCGACTGGAGCGAGACCGTGCAGCTTGCGAAGGCCGTCGAGCGCGCGGGCGCGACCATCATCAACACCGGGATCGGCTGGCACGAGGCACGCGTGCCGACGATCGCGACGTCGGTGCCGCGCGGCGCGTTCGCGTGGGTGACGAAGAAGATGAAGGGCGAGGTCGGCATTCCGCTCGTGACGACCAACCGGATCAACCGGCCGGAAGTGGCCGAGCAGATCCTTGCGGACGGCTGCGCGGACATGGTGTCGATGGCGCGCCCGCTGCTCGCGGATGCCGAGTTCGTCGTCAAGGCCGCGCAGGGCCGCGCCGACGAGATCAACACCTGCATCGGCTGCAACCAGGCGTGTCTCGACCACGCGTTCAGGAACAAGATCGCGTCGTGCCTGCTGAACCCGCGCGCCTGCCACGAGACCGAGCTGATCTATACGCGCGTGCAGCAGCCGAAGCGCATTGCGGTGGTCGGCGCCGGGCCGGCCGGGCTTGCATGCTCGACCGTGCTCGCGCAGCGCGGCCACCACGTCGACCTGTTCGACGCGGCGCCGGAGATTGGCGGCCAGTTCAACATGGCGAAGCGGATTCCGGGCAAGGAGGAGTTCGACGAAGCGCTGCGTTACTTCGGCCGTCAGGTCGAGCTGACCGGCGTGAATCTGCACCTGAATCGCCGCGTCGATGCGAGCGAACTGATCGCGGGCGGCTACGACGAGATCGTGCTCGCGACCGGCGTGGCGCCGCGCGACCCGAAGATTCCCGGCCAGGACGGGCCGAACGTGCTCAGCTATATCGACGTGCTCGCCGGCAGGCAGCCGGTCGGCCGGCGTGTCGCGGTGGTCGGCGCGGGCGGCATCGGCTTTGATGTCGCCGAGTATCTGGTGCAGGACGGCGAGTCGCCGACGCTCGATCTGGAAGAGTGGAAGGCGGAGTGGGGCGTGACCGATCCGGCCGCGACGCGCGGCGGCGTGACGCGCGCGCAGGTCGCGGCGCCCGCTCGCGAAGTGACGCTGCTGCAGCGCAAGGCCGCGCCGCTCGGCAAGGGGCTCGGCAAGACGACCGGCTGGATTCACCGCGCGACGCTGAAGATGAAGCAGGTGAAGATGATCGGCGGCGTGAACTACGAACTGATCGATGCGCGCGGGCTGCACGTGTCGTACGGCGAGCAGCGCACCGATCACGAACTGATCGAAGCCGACACGATCGTGCTGTGCACGGGGCAGGAGCCGCAGCGCGCGCTGTTCGCGCCGCTGCAGGCGGCCGGACGCTCCGTGCATCTGATCGGCGGCGCGGAACTGGCGGCCGAGCTCGATGCGAAGCGTGCGATCGATCAGGGCGCGCGGCTCGCGGCGCGGCTGTAACGGTACAGCGCGCGAGGCGCCGCCGTCACTCCATCTCGACGCGTTGTGTCTCGCGCTCTTCCGCTTCCAGCATCGCCTTGACGATCAGATAGACGGCGGGCAGATCGTCGTCGTCGCGCTTCCAGTCGACGGCTTCCTCGACGTCCGCGGCGACCATCCGGCTGTCGCGCAGCCGGATGAAGGCGTCGACGACCATCGGATCGTTGCGGTTCAGGAAGCCGGTGTTCGAGAACGCCAGCTCCTCGACATTCAGCAGCGCCTGCCAGCTCATCGTGCGGACGGCGGCCGGATGGCTGCGGCGCCGCAAGCCGAGCGCCCGCTGCGCAGGGCCGCCGACGACACGCTGGAGATCGACGACCGCTTGCCGCGCGGCACGCTCGAAGTGGACGGGGTTGAAGCCGGGTTGCTCGGGATCGAATGCGGATGACTGGAACATGGTCGCCTCACAAAAGTCCGTCCGTCATGGGTGACGGAATTCGGGTCAAATGGTACAAAAGCACTGTAAATATATACAGTGTTCGAGGCGGTTTCAAGTACTGAATGAATGTGTTCGTGCGGCGACCGGGATTCGGGTGAGCGGATTCGGGCGACCGGCAAGGGCGACCGGCGAGGGCGGCCGACGCATGAAGCCGCATTGGCAAGAAGCGCGTTTCTGCTCCGTGCTCTTCGCTGCATCGCGCTGCGCACGTCATGTCTCGGAACCTCGCGGTGGCCTCGCTGCGCCGACCGCTCGTCTGGCGATCTACACCGACGCGGCGATCGTCTCCCGCAACCATCGATGCGCCGGATCGCGGTGCACGCGCTCGTGCCACAGCATCGACATTTCATAGCCGGGCACGTCGACCGGCGCCTCCACGACGCGCAATGCGGGCGTGTTGCGCACCAGCCGCTCGGGCAGCATCGCCACGAGGTCGGTTGTGGCGACGGCCGTCATCACGAACAGGAAATGCGGCACCGACAGCACCACGCGCCGCGTGGCGCCGGCTTTGGCGAGCGCTTCGTCCGTCACGCCGAAGAAGCCGCCGCCGTCGGGCGACACGATCACATGTTCCAGCGCGCCGAACTGCGCGAGCGTCGGGCGGCGCTTGAGTTTCGGATGACCGGCGCGGCCGACCAGCACGTAACGCTCGACGAACAGCGGCAGGCGCCGCATCCCTTCCGGCGAACCTTCGGTCGTATGGAAGGCCAGGTCGATACCGTTTCGCTCGGCGTCCTGCTCGATGCGCGGCGGCACGAGTTCGACGACGGCGAGGCGCGTCGCGGGGGCGGCCGAGCGCAGCCTGTTCAGCGCGGGCAGCACGATCGTCGATTCGCCATAGTCGGTTGCGGCCACGCGCCACGTGTTCGTCGCGGTTGCCGGATCGAACGGCGTGGCCGTCAGCACCGCGCGTTCGACTGCTTCGAGCGCATCTCGCAGCGGCTCGCGCAGCGTTTCCGCCCGCGCGGTCGGCCGCATTCCGCGCGGCCCCGGCAGCAACAGCGGATCACCGAACAGGTCGCGCAGTTTCTGCAGTTGCACGCTGACCGACGGCTGCGACATGTTCAGTTTCTCGGCCGCCCGCGTGACGTTGTGCTCGGCAAGCAGCACGTCGAGCGTGACCAGCAGGTTCAGATCCAGTCGTCTGAGATTGTTCACGGCTATACCTGGAATATCGGGAATTCATTTCCAATATACCTTCGGCGACGGCATCCTGCAGTCATTCAATCAACGGAGTGACGAACATGAATGTGCTGATCGTTTATGCCCATCCGGAGCCGCGTTCGCTGAACGGCGCGCTGCGCGACTTTGCCGTCGAGCATCTCGAAGCGGCGGGTCATAGCGTGCAGGTGACGGACCTGTATGCGATGAACTGGAAGGCCGCGTTCGACGCGGACGACGTGACCGTCCGTGCACCCGACGCGCGTTTCGATCCTGCGCTCGATTCGAAGCATGCGTTCGAGACGGGCACGCAGCGTGACGACATCGCGCGCGAACAGGACAAGCTGAAGTGGGCCGATGCGGTGATCCTGCAGTTCCCGCTGTGGTGGTTCTCGATGCCGGCGATCATGAAGGGCTGGGTCGAGCGTGTGTATGCGTATGGTTTCGCATACGGCGTCGGCGAGCATTCCGACCTGCACTGGGGCGACCGTTACGGCGAAGGTTCGCTGGCGGGCAAACGGGCGATGGTGATCGTCACGACGGGCGGCTGGGAGTCGCATTACAGCGCGCGCGGCATCAACGGGCCGATCGACGACGTGCTGTTCCCGATCCAGCACGGGATTCTGTACTACCCGGGGTTCGACGTGCTGCCGCCGTTCGTGATTTACCGGACGGGAAAGATGAACGATGAGCGCTTCGACGCAACGCGTGCGGCGCTCGGCAAGCGTCTCGACGAACTGTGGACCGCGCAGCCGATTCCGTTCCGGCGACAGAACGCGGGCGACTACGACATTCCGGCGCTGACGCTGAAGGCGGAAATCGCGCCGGGGACGGTCGGGTTCGCGGCGCATCTGGCGAGCGAGCGGTGATCGTCACTGTATCGTCGTGACGCGGGGCGCCACCTGAACCCGGCGGCTGTGCAAAACGTCACGGGCGACCGGCGAGAAAATCGCCGGCCGCCCGGGGCCGTGCTTCGCGCGGCCGTTCGATAACGCCGCGCTTCACATTCACTTCTTACCGATCATCTTCCCGCACCGAAGAAGGATGCCGGCACAGCGCCCGCACTTCCATCTCCATATACGGAAACAACGGCAGCTGACTCAACAGGTCGTGCAGCTGCTGCACGCTTTCGACGTCGAAAATACTGACGTTCGCATACTTCCCCGCGATCCGCCACAGATGCCGCCAGACGCCTTCGTTCATCAGCCGCTGGCACATCGCCTTCTCTTCGGCCTTCAGCGTGGCCGCCTTGACCGGATCCATGTCCGCCGGCAGGCGGACGGTCATTTCCACATGAAACAGCATCCTGCGCTCCTTGTTGTCGATTCGGCGAACGGGACGGCCGCTCAGGCCTGCGCCCGCACCCGTTCGACTTCGCTCGCCGGCACGTCCTGCTTGTCCTTGAGCAGCGAGAAATCGAAGTCAATCAGCGCGAACTGCCCGTCGACGCCATACGGTTTGCCTTCCGCACCCTCGGCCTGCCTGATCTTCGGGATCAGCCCTTCGCGGGTCGCGAATGCGAAGTCGTCCCAGATATGCGGATCGCCTTCGATGTTGATCTGCGTCGTCAGCTTACGATATCCGTCCGCGGAAACGAAGAAGTGGATGTGCGCCGGACGATGGCCGTGGCGGCCGAGCTGGTCGAGCAGTTGCTCGGTCTTGCTGCCCGGCGGCACGCTGTAGCCGACCGGCAGCACGCTGCGGAAGCTGTAGCGGCCCTCGGCGTCGGTGCGGATCGAGCGGCGCAGGTTGAACGCCGGCTGCGACTGATCGAAGTACGAGTAGTTGCCCAGATGGTTCGCGTGCCATACCTCGACGAGCGCATTCGCGAGCGGCGTGCCGTCCTGGCCGAGCACCTGGCCGCGCATGATCAGCGTCTGGCCCGGATCGGTGCCGTCGTCGAGACGCGCATGGCCGACCGATTCCGGTGCGCCCGCGACATACAGCGGCCCTTCGATCGTACGCGGCGTGCCGCCGTGGAAGCCGGCCTTCTCCTCGGCCTCGTCCATCCGCACGTCGAGGAAGCGCTCGAGGCCGAGGCCCGCGGCGATCAGCCCGAATTCACGGCCGGCTTCGTTCAGGTAGTTGAGCGCGGTCCAGAACTCGCTCGGCTGCACGTCGAAATCCTCGATCGTGTAGCAGAGGTCCTTCACGATCCGGTTGACGATCGCGCGCACGCGCGGATTGCCGGGCTTTTCCGCGGCGTCGTCGAAGGTTTTCAGCAGGGCGTCGATGGCTTGCTTGTTCATCTGTGTCTCCGGTTTCGGTTGTCGTGTCGTGCGGGATCAGCGGGCGTCGCGTCGCATCCGTTCGATGCGGGCCCAGTCGAAGGTGATGCCGAGGCCGGGTGTCGCCGGCAGGTGCAGCTTGAAATCCTGGTAGCGCAGCGGCTCGACGAGGATTTCCTCGGTGAGCAGCAGCGGGCCGAACAGCTCGGTGCCCCATTTCAGCGAGCCGAACGTGCTGAACAGTTGCGCGGACGCCATCGTGCCGGCCGCGCCTTCGAGCATCGTGCCGCCGTACAGGTCGATGCCGGCCGCCGACGCGATCGATGCGACGCTCGCCGCGCCGAGCAGGCCGCCCGACTGCGCGATCTTCACCGCGAACACGTCGGCCGCGCGGTCCTGTGCGAGCGCGAACGCATCGACGGGGCCGTGCAGCGCCTCGTCGGCCATGATCGGAATGTGCGCGAGCTGCGTGAGGCGTTTCAGCCCCGCGCGATTGGTTGCGGCGATCGGCTGCTCGACGAGGCTCACGCCGGCGTCCGCGAGTCGTGCGCCGGCGCGGATCGCGTCGGTTTCGGTCCAGGCCTGGTTCACGTCGACGCGCACGTCGCCGCGCTCGCCGAGCGCGCGCTTGATCGCGATCACGTGCGCGACGTCGTCGTCGACCGCGTTCGAGCCGATCTTCAGCTTGAATGCGCGATGGCGGCGTGCGTCGAGCATCGCCTCGGCTTCCGCGATGTCGCGCTGCGTGTCGCCGCTCGCGAGCGTCCACGCGACGTCGACCGCGTCGGTCGTGCGGCCGCCGAACAACTCGGACAGCGGCACGCCGAGGCGGCGCGCCTGCGCATCGAACAGCGCGGTTTCGAGCGCGCACTTCGCGAACCGGTTGCCCTGGAACAGCTTGCGCGCACGCGCCATCGCAGCGCCCGGACGTGTCGCGTCCATGCCTTGCAGCAGCGGCGCGAAGTAGGTGTCGATGTTGACCTTGATGCTCTCGGGGCTCTCCTCGCCATACGCGAGCCCGCCGATCGTGGTCGCCTCGCCGACGCCTTCGATACCGTCCGTGCATCGAACGCGGACCAGTACGAGGGTCTGGCAATTCATCGTGGCGACCGACAGTTTGTGGGGCCGAATCGTCGGCACGTCGACGAGCAGCGTCTCGATGCGTTCGATGGTGGCGGCAGTTGCTATCATGCGATTCCTCCTGTTGGTGCACATGGTAGGAATTCCCGCCCGGCGTCGTCCAACACTCTTTCCGACTACTTCCATACCTTTGAGGCATGAAATGGAATTGCGCCAGCTCCGGTACTTCATCGCCGTCGCGGAGGAGATGAACATCACGCGGGCCGCGGAGCGGCTGCACATGACGCAGCCGCCGCTGAGCCGCCAGCTCCAGGCGATCGAGGACGAGGTCGGGCTGCCGCTGTTCGAGCGCGGCGCGCGGCCGCTGAAACTGACCGACGCGGGCCGCGTGTTCTATGCGCAGGCGACGCGGGTCGTCGAACAGGCCGACGAGCTCGGCCCGCTGACGCGGCGGCTCGCGCAGTTGTCGGAGCGGATCGTGATCGGCTTCGTGCCGTCGACGCTCTATGGCGCGCTGCCGGACGTGATCCGCGCGTTTCGCGAGGCGCAGCCGGACGTCGAGCTGTCGTTGATCGAAATGTTCACGCTCGAGCAACTCGGCGCGCTGAAGGGCGGGCGGATCGACGTCGGGTTCGGCCGCCTGCGCTTCGACGACGACCAGCTCGTGCGCGAGGCGCTGATCGAGGAAAAGCTGATCGCGGCGCTGCCGGTCGGCCATCCGCTCGCCGATCCGGACCGGCCGCTGACGCTCGCGGACATCGCGAACGAGACGCTGATCGTCTATCCGAGCACGCCGCGGCCGAGCTTCGCGGACCAGCAGTTGTCCGCGCTGCGCGACGGCGCGCTCGTGCCCGCGGCCGTGCACGAGGTGCGCGAACTGCAGACGGCGCTTGGGCTCGTCGCCGCGCAGGTGGGCGTGTCGCTGGTGCCGGAAAGCGTGGAAGGCGTGCGCGTGAAGGGCGTCGTCTACCGGCGGCTGCCGGAACCCACGGCGACGTCGCCGATCATCATGAGCCGCCGGCTGCACGGCGAAAGCGCCGCGACGACCGCGTTCTGCGCGATCGCGCGGGCGATGATCGCGCCGGCGGCGTAGGGCCGGCCGTTTTCGTATCAATTGCAACTAACGGTCAATTTCACCACGCTACGCCAAATGCGGAGAGGGCATCGCGATGCGATGTCATTTGCCGTAGATGCAGGCGCGCAGCGAGCCGATCAGGCCGGTAAGGCGCTAAGGCAGCAAGGCAGCAAGGCAGCAAGGCAGCCGAGCCCGACAAGCCCGGCACCCGCCTACCGCATCCCGTCGAGCGTCTCCGACGGCGATTCGCCGAATTTCTCCCGGTACGCGATCGCGAACCGCCCGAGGTGCGTGAACCCGCAATCGAGCGCGATATCGGCGATCCGTCGCTTGGACGCCGACCCGCGCAGCAACTCCCGCGCATGCTCGAGCCGCGTCGCGCGCAGGTATTGCATCGGGCTCATCCCGCGGAACTGCAGGAAGGCGTCGCGCAGCGTCCGCTCCGGCACGTTGGCGGCCTGGACGATATCGGCGAGCTGCAGCGGTTGCGCGTAGTGCGCGTTCACGAACTCCTGCGCGCGCCGCACGAACCCCGGCGCGGGATCGAGGCGCGCGCTCGGTACCGACGGCGGGTGGCCTTCGATCAGCAGATCGATCAGCAGGTGCTCGAGCTGCGACGCGACGCGCGGGTTGGCATTCGCACGTTCGAGCAGCTCGGGCGAGCGGGCGACGAGCATCAGCTGCTGGCGCCACGCGGCGAGCGCGGCATCGCTGATGTGCAGCACGGGGTCGAGCATCGCGCGCGGATCGCCGGTCAGCGAGCCGACGGTCGCGGCATCGATGCGCAGCACGAACTGCTCGCAGTCGGCGGAGAGCACCGCGTCGAAGCGCTCGCCGGGCGCGCACAGCACGCCCGTCTGCCCGTCGACGCCGAGCCGGCGCCCCATCGCGTGGACTTCCGCCTGCCCGGACAGGCAGAACATCAGCAGGTAATAGCCGTCGACGGCGTCGACCTGCACGCGCATCGCGTCGCCGAACGCGATGGTGCCGATCCCGAGGCCGCCGAGCCGGACGAAATCCATATGCGATGCGCCTTGCACGCGCCCGCTCGGCAGCAGCGCGTGCGGCTGCATCACGCGCGAGATCCGCTCGCGCGTCTCGTCGAGATCGCGGGATTCGAACAGCCGGTGCGCGCGCAGCGCAAGCGGCTCGAACGACGTTGGGGACATGGGCATCGGCCTTGGTGTGGACGCGCGCTTCGATCCGACGAATGGGTCGCGATCGTGCGCCGGGTCGCGTGTGTCGCCATGCTAGCGCAGAAATCCGCCGAAAGTGGATATTGCGCCGCCGCAATCACACTTTCCGGATAGACGCCGAATATTAGCTTTTCAAAAATCGGCTCCATGGAATCAACGAAACGGAACCACAAGGAGTCCGACATGGAGCAGACAGAATCGCCCGTCGTATTCGCCACGCGTGACGACGCGTCCGATGTGCGCTTTCCGCACGAAGACGGTTCGCGCGTGCCGTACAAGGTGTTCAGCTCGCGCGCGGTCTACGATCGCGAGCAGGAACGCATCTTCCGCGGGCCGACCTGGAATTTCGTCGCGCTGGAAGCGGAAATCCCGAACGCCGGCGACTTCAAGAGCACGTTCGTCGGCGATACGCCGGTCGTCGTCACGCGCACCGAGGACGGCACGCTGTCAGCCTGGGTGAACCGCTGCGCGCACCGCGGCGCGCAGGTCTGCCGCAAGTCGCGCGGCAACGCGAGCTCGCACACGTGCGTCTACCACCAGTGGAGCTTCGACAACCAGGGCAACCTGCTCGGCGTGCCGTTCCGGCGCGGCCAGAAGGGGATGACCGGGATGCCGGCCGACTTCGACCCGAAGCAGCACGGGCTGCGCAAGCTGCGCGTCGACAGCTATCGCGGGCTCGTGTTCGCAACCTTCAGCGACGACGTGGCGCCGCTGCCCGAATACCTGGGCGAGCAGATGCGTCCGTGGATCGACCGGATCTTCCACAAGCCGATCGAGTATCTCGGCTGCACGCGCCAGTATTCGAAGTCGAACTGGAAGCTGTACATGGAGAACGTGAAGGATCCGTATCACGCGAGCATGCTGCACCTGTTCCATACGACCTTCAACATCTTCCGCGTCGGGATGAAGGCGCGCTCGATTCCCGATGCGAACCACGGGCTGCACAGCATCATCACGGTGACGAAGACGGGCGACGACACGTCGGCCGCGTACAAGCAGCAGAACATCCGCTCGTTCGACGAGGGTTTCCATCTCGAAGACGAGTCGATCCTCGATCTCGTGTCGGAATACGACGAGGACTGCACGAACCACATCCAGCCGATCTTCCCGCAGCTCGTGATCCAGCAGATCCACAACACGCTGGTCGCGCGCCAGATCCTGCCGAAGGGGCCGGACAACTTCGAGCTGATCTTCCACTTCTTCGGCTACGCGGACGACACGCCCGAGCTGCGCGCGCTGCGCATCAAGCAGGCGAACCTCGTCGGGCCGGCCGGCTACATCTCGATGGAGGACACGGAGGCGACCGAACTCGTGCAGCGCGGCACGGTGCGCGACGCCGATGCGACGTCGGTGATCGAGATGTCGCGCGGCAACCCTGACCAGCAGGACACGGTGATCACCGAAAGCCTGATCCGCAAGTTCTGGGTCGGTTATCAGAAGCTGATGGGCTATTGAAGCGGGAGCGCGGAACGATGGAAAACCTGACGGAAGACATGAAGACGTGGTTCGAGATTTACATGCTCCAGAACCGCTACATCGGCCACCTCGACAACGACCGGCTCGAACGCTGGCCGGAGATGTTCACCGAGGACTGCACGTACGAGATCGTGCCGAAGGAGAACGCGGATCTCGGGCTGCCGGTCGGGATCGTCCACTGCACGAACCAGCGGATGCTGCGCGACCGAGTGGTGTCGCTGCGGCACGCGAACATCTTCGAAGAGCACACGTACCGGCACATGACGTCGGGCCTCACGATCGTCGCCGAACGCGACGGCGAGATCGACACCGAGAGCAACTACGTGGTCGTGCAGACGCGCAGCAACGGCGAATCGAACGTGTACCAGGCCGGCAAGTATTACGACACGGTCGTGCGCACGCCCGACGGGCTGCGCTACAAGACCAAGCGCGTGATCTACGACACGTCGCGCGTGCAGACGCTGCTCGCCACCCCGATCTGACCGATCCGACAGCCAAGGAAACGACATGACCGAAGCAACCCTCGCCGAATGGCACCCGCTGGGCACATTCGACGAATTCTCCGAAGACGAACCGGCGGCGCGCGTCGCCGGCCAGAAGCCGATCGCGGTGTTCCGGATCGGCGACGAACTGTTCGCGATGCATGACCTCTGTTCGCATGGTCACGCGCGCTTGTCCGAAGGCTATGTGGAAGACGGCTGCGTCGAATGCCCGCTGCACCAGGGGCTGATCGACATTCGCACGGGTGCGCCGAAATGCGCGCCGATCACCGAGCCGGTGCGGACCTATCCGATCCGGATCGTCGACGGGCAGGTGGAAGTCAATGTCGGCTGATCCGTTCGTGATCGTCGGCGCCGGCCACGCGGCGCGGCGCACGGCCGAGGCGCTGCGCGCGCGCGACGCCGACGCACGCATCGTGATGATCGGCGCGGAGCGCGAGCTGCCGTACGACCGGCCCGCGCTGTCGAAGGACGCGCTGCTGTCGGACGGCGGCGAGCAGCGCGCGTTCATCCGCGACGCCGCGTGGTACGACGCGCAGCGCATCGAGTTGCGGCTCGGCTCGCGCGTCGACGCGATCGACCGCGCCGCGCAGCGTGTGCGGCTCGATAACGATGCGACGGTGCCGTACACGCGGCTCGTGCTCGCGACCGGTTCGCGCGTGCGTGCGTTCGGCGGGCCGGTCGACGAAGGCGTCGTCCCGCATTACGTGCGCACCGTGGCCGACGCGCGTGCGTTGCGCGCGCAGCTCGCGCCGGGGCGTCGCGTGGCGGTGCTCGGCGGCGGCTTCATCGGCCTCGAAGTGGCGGCCGCGGCGCGCCAGCTCGGTTGCGACGTGACGGTGATCGACCCGGCTGCGCGCCTGCTGCAGCGTGCGTTGCCGGAAGTCGTCGGCGCGTATGCGCGGCAACTGCATGACGCGCGCGGCGTGCTCTTCCAGATGGCGACGCTGCCGCGCGCGATTCGCCGCGCACCGGGCGGCGGCGCGATCGTCGAGACCGATCGCGGCGACGTGCCGGCCGATATCGTGGTAGTCGGGATCGGCGTCGTGCCCAATGTCGAGCTCGCGCAGGCGGCCGGCCTCGAGGTCGACAACGGGATCCGTGTCGATGCGGGATGCAGGACGGACGATCGCGCGATCTTCGCCGCCGGCGAGGTGACGATGCACTTCAATCCGCTGCTCGGTCGCCACGTACGGATCGAGTCGTGGCAGGTCGCGGAAAACCAGCCGGCCGTCGCGGCCGCGAACCTGCTCGGCGCGGACGAAACCTATGCCGAGCTGCCGTGGCTGTGGTCCGATCAGTACGACTGCAACCTGCAGATGCTCGGGCTGTTCGGCAGCGAACGGACGACCGTCGTGCGCGGCGATCCCGCGAGCGGGCCGTTCACGGTGTTCGCGCTGGGCGACGACGGGAAGATCGTCGCGGTGGCCGCGGCGAACCTGGGGCGCGACATCGGCGCGTCGCGGCGGTTGATTGCGGCGGGGGCCGTGCCCGATCCGGCGAAGCTTGCCGATCCGGCGGTGAACCTGAAGACGTTTCTCTGAGGCAACGCGCGAATGCGGCCGGGGCGGCCGTGTTCGCGTCGGATCGCTCAAACGCAGCAGGAAACCCGTTCGGGACAACATTCCCGGCGCGCGCAATGCGCTCGGGTTTGTCGCGGGCCGGCGATCGGTGCATATTAGCGGCATTGCCGTTTCACCGGTCGCCCATGACGACAGACAAAGCCCTCGAACTGAAACGCAGCAAGCGCCGCGCGCTCTGGCTGCTGCTGGCCGCCGTCGCGGTATTCGTCACGACGATCCTGCTGCCGCGCGGCCCGTGGGTCGACGGCTTCAAGGCGGTGGCCGAGGCTGCGATGGTCGGCGCGCTCGCCGACTGGTTCGCGGTCGTCGCGCTGTTCCGCCGCGTGCCGATCCCGTTCGTGTCGCGCCACACCGAAATCATCCCGAAGAACAAGGACAAGATCGCCGACAACCTCGCGGTGTTCGTGCGCGAGAAATTCCTCGGCCCCGACGCGCTCGCCGCGCAGATCCGCCAGCACGATCCCGCGCAGAAGCTCGGCGCATGGCTCGGCGAGCCCGCGAACACCGACGCGCTCGGCGGCTACGTGACGAAGCTGATGAGCTTCGCGCTCGACATGACCGACGACGCGCGGATCCAGTCGTTCGTCCACGACGCGTTCCGCGCGGTGATCGACCGGATCGACCTGTCGCAATCGGCCGGCGCGATCCTCGACACGCTGACGAAGGACGGCCGCCACCAGGCGCTGCTCGACGACGCGATCGAACAGGTGGTCGACGTGCTCGACAAGGAGGAGAACCGCGAGGTGATCGCGGGCTTCATCGTCGAATGGCTGAAGACGCAATACCCGAAGATCGAGAAGATCATGCCGACGCAGTGGTTCGGCGAGAACGGCGCGCGCATGCTGGCGAGCGCGGTGAGCAGCGTGCTCGAGGGCGTGGCGGCCGATCCCGAACACGAGCTGCGGCAGCGCTTCGACCGCACGGTCGTGCGGCTGACCGAGCGGCTGAAGCACGACCCGGCGTTCATCGCGAAGGGCGACGAGATCAAGCGCTACATCCGCGATGGTGACGCGTTCAACGACTACGTGCGCGATCTGTGGGACCAGTTGCGCGCATGGCTGAAGGCCGATCTCGCACGGCCCGATTCGACGCTGCACCGGCAGGCCGCGACGCTCGGCGGCTGGCTCGGCGCGCGGCTCGCGGAGAGCCCGGCGCTGCGCGCGTCGCTGAACGAGCACATCGAGAAGGCCGTGCACGAGATGGCGCCGGATTTCGCGGATTTCCTGATGCGTCACATCCGCGACACGGTGCGCAACTGGGATGCGCGCGAGATGTCGCGGCAGATCGAGCTGAACATCGGCAAGGACCTGCAGTACATCCGCATCAACGGCACGCTGGTCGGCGGGCTGATCGGGCTCGGGCTGTATCTGGTGTCGCTGGTGCCGCGCTGGGCCGCGGAGTGGCTGCATTGATGCGGCCCCGAGCGTCGAGCATGTGGCGCGGCATCGTGTGCCGCCGCATCACGCGTGCGCTTTCGCGCCGTGCAGTTGCAGGCCGAGCGCCTTGATCACCTTCAGGATCGTGCCGAAGCTCGGATTGCCGTCGTGCGACAGCGCCTTGTACAGCCCTTCGCGCGACAGGCCCGCGTCGCGCGCGACCTGCGACATGCCGCGCGCGCGGGCGATCACGCCGAGCGCATGCGCGATGAAGGCCGGGTCGTCGCCGGCTTCCTGCAGGCAGGCCTCGAAGTAGTCGGCCATGTCGTCGTCGGTCTTCAGGTGTTCGGCCGAATCCCACGGCCGGGTCTTGATCTTGTCCATCGGTTACTCCAGATCGAGCCGCTCGAGCATCGCGTGGGCGGCGCGGATGTCCGCCTGTTGCGTCGACTTGTCGCCGCCGCAGAGCAGGATCACCCATATCGTTCCGCGCCTGACGTAGTGGACGCGATAACCGGGGCCGTGGTCGATACGCATTTCGACGACGGGCGAGCCGGCGGATTTCCAGTCGCCCGGATTGCCCATCGACAGGCGGTCGATGCGGGCCTGGATGCGCCGCCTGGCGACGCGATCCTGCAGGCCGGCAAACCACGCGTCGAAGACATCGGTGGTCCGGATACTGAACGTAGGGGCACTGTAGGGCATGGATCTCGGCATGTCAACCATGGTTCACAGGTTCGATGAATGAAATTGGCTTGCCCCCGACGATAGGGCCGCGCGCGCCGCTTGAGGTCGAATTGGCCGTCAGGCCGACCCTTTCGCGCGGCCGGACCCGGCCATTCGGCCGAAGTCGGAATTCCGCGAATCCGTCTACAATCAAAAACGTCCTTGCCGCCCGCGCGTGCTTGCCGCGCGCGGGTGAATCCGTTTGTCCTCCTGCACAGGGAGGCGCCGCTGTGCGTTGCACGGCGGGCAGTGCCGTGGTCAGTGTCCAGTAGGTAAAGCGTCCGCGTGCCGTAGGCCGGCGCGCGTTCTGAACGTCGCGCGCCCGTAAGCCGGCCAGGCGGCATCAACCGAGAGTCCCCCATGAAAGCATCGGATCTGTTCGTGAAGGCGCTGGAAGCCGAAGGCGTCGAGTACGTGTTCGGCATTCCCGGCGAGGAAAACCTCGATCTGCTCGAATCGCTGCGGCGCTCGAAGATCAAGCTCGTGCTGACCCGGCACGAGCAGGCGGCCGGGTTCATGGCCGCCACCTACGGCCGCCTGACGGGCCGCACCGGCGTGTGTCTCGCGACGCTCGGGCCGGGCGCGACCAACTTCGTGACGGCCGCCGCGTATGCGCAGCTCGGCGGCATGCCGATGCTGATGATCACGGGGCAGAAGCCGATCAAGTCCAGCAAGCAGGGCCACTTCCAGATCGTCGACGTCGTCGACATGATGCAGCCGCTCACGAAGTTCACGCGGCAGATCGTGTCGATCGGCAACATTCCGTCGGCGGTGCGCGAGGCGTTCCGCCGCGCGGAGGAGGAGCGCCCGGGCGCCGCGCACCTCGAACTGCCGGAAGACATCGCGCACGAGGAGGGCGACGGCAAGCCGATTCCGCGCAGCTACAGCCGGCGGCCGGTGGCGGAGGAGAAGGCGGTCGCGCACGCGGTCGACGCGATCCAGGCCGCGCGTCACCCGCTGCTGATGATCGGCGCGGGCGGCAACCGCAAGACGACCTGCAAGATGCTGCTCGAATTCGTCGACAAGACGGGCATCCCGTTCTTCACGACGCAGATGGGCAAGGGCGTGATCGACGAAACGCATCCGCTGTGGCTCGGCAACGCGACGCTGTCCGACGGCGACTTCGTGCACCGCGCGATCGAGCACGCGGACTGCATCATCAACGTCGGCCACGACGTGATCGAGAAACCGCCGTTCTTCATGCGCACGGACGACAAGACCGTGATCCACGTGAACTTCCTCGGCGCGCAGGTCGATCCCGTCTACTTCCCGCAGATCGAAGTGGTCGGCGACATCGCGAACGCGGTGTGGCAGATGAAGGAAGCGGTGACGCCGCAATCGCACTGGGATTTCGAGCGCTTCAAGATGATCAAGGCGCATTTCGACGCGCACCTCGAGAAGGGCCAGCACGATCCGCGCTTCCCGATGTACCCGGTGCGGATCGTGAACGACTTGTACAACGCGCTGCCGGTCGACGGGATCGTCTGTCTCGACAACGGGATGTACAAGATCTGGTTCGCGCGCTACTGGCGCGCGCACGAACCGAACTCGCTGCTGCTCGACAACGCGCTCGCGTCGATGGGCGCCGGCCTGCCGTCGGCGATCGCGACGAAGATCGTGCATCCGCAGCGCAAGGTGATCGCCGTCTGCGGCGACGGCGGCTTCATGATGAATTCGCAGGAACTCGAAACGGCCGTGCGGCTGAAGCTCGACATCGTCGTGATGATCCTGCGCGACGATGCGTTCGGGATGATCCGCTGGAAGCAGGAAAACATGAACTTCCCCGATTTCGCGATGACGCTGAAGAACCCCGATTTCGTGTCGTATGCGCAGAGCTACGGCGCGCACGGGCATCGCGTCGAAGCGGCCGACGATCTCGGGCCGCTGCTGCGCGACTGCTTCGCGACGCCGGGCGTGCACGTGATCGACGTGCCGATCGACTATTCGGACAACGAGCGCGTGCTCAACCGCGAAATCAAGCGCCTGTCGGCGCAACTCTGAATCCGCCGTTCACCGGAAGGAGCGTTCCATGCTGAAGGATACCTATCCGTACTATCTGGCCAACGAGGCCGTCTACGCGAACACCGATCTCGAAGTCACCGACAAGTTCAGCGGCAAGGTCGCGACACGCGTCGCGCTGGCCGACGCGAAGGCGATCGATGCGGCCATCGGCGCGGCGGTCGACGCCGCGAAGCCGATGCGCGAGTTGCCGGCCTACAGGCGGCAGGCGGTGCTCGACCACTGTGTCGCGCGCTTTCGCGAGCGCTTCGACGAGCTGGCCGAGGCGCTGTGCATCGAGGCCGGCAAGCCGATCAATGATTCAAAGGGCGAAGTGACGCGGCTGATCGATACGTTCCGCGTCGCGTCCGAGGAGTCGGTGCGCATCGACGGCGAAGTGATCAACCTCGAGATCTCGGCCCGCGCGCAAGGCTACACCGGCTATACGCGGCGTGTGCCGATCGGCCCGTGCTCGTTCATCTCGCCGTTCAACTTCCCGTTGAACCTCGCCGCGCACAAGGTCGCACCGGCGCTGGCCGCTGGCTGTCCGTTCGTGCTGAAACCCGCGAGCCGCACGCCGATCGGCGCGCTGATCATCGGCGAGGTGCTCGCCGAAACCGACCTGCCGAAGGGCGCATTCTCGGTGTTGCCCGCGCATCGCGACGGCGCGGACCTGTTCACGACCGACGAGCGCTTCAGGCTGCTGTCGTTTACGGGCTCGCCCGCCGTGGGCTGGGCGCTGAAGGAGAAGGCCGGCAAGAAGAAAGTCGTGCTGGAGCTCGGCGGCAACGCGGCGGCGATCGTCGACGCGGACCAGCACGACCAGCTCGACTACGTGGTCGAGCGTCTCGCGTTCGGCGCGTATTACCAGTCGGGCCAGAGCTGTATCGGCGTGCAGCGGATCCTCGTGCATGCGGACCTGTACGACGCGCTGCGCGACAAGCTGGTCGCGAAGACGCGTTCGCTGAAGATGGGCGATCCGAAGGATCCGTCGACGTTCGTCGGCCCGATGATCTCGGAATCCGAATCGCGCCGCCTGTCGGGCTGGATGGATGCGGCCGTCGCGGCGGGCGCGAAGATCGTCGCGGGCGGCAAGGTCGACGGCGCGATGTTCGAGGCGACGCTGCTGGAAAACGTCGGCCGCGAACAGGACCTCTACCGGAAGGAGGCATTCGGTCCGGTCGCGATCCTCGAGAAGTTCGAGCGCTTCGACGATGCGCTCGCGCGCGTCAACGACAGCGACTTCGGCCTGCAGGCGGGCGTGTTCACCGATTCGCTCGCGCATGCGCAGCGCGCATGGGACGAACTGGAGGTGGGCGGCGTCGTGATCAACGACGTGCCGTCGTTCCGCGTCGACAACATGCCGTATGGCGGCGTGAAGGATTCGGGGCTCGGCCGCGAAGGGATCCGCTACGCGATCGAGGACATGACCGAGCCGCGCCTGATGGTCGTGCGGCGCCGCTAGCGCGAGAGGCGCCGCATGACGGCACGCGGGCGGGCGCATCGCGCCGGCCCGCGTGCCGTTTTCGTTTCGGCGCACACCGACGGATCGCGGCGATGTCCGCCGTGCGCCATCGTCGTGGCAATGCGGGCCGCGCCGGCCGAACGCGCTCGACTGCACGCATCGCATCGTGATGTAATCGCGCGAAATGGCCAACCGGGGTACGACACCGGCTGGCGTGCGCATTCATTCCTCACGAGGTCGATTCATGTCCCCCGTCTCGGCATTCAAGCTGGTTCTGTTGTCATTCCTCGCGATCGTTGCGCTCGAATACATCGCCAAGCGGTTGCGGTTGCCGCCAGCGGCCGCGCTGCTGATCGGCGGCATCGGCATCGCGTTCATTCCCGGCCTGCCGCCGATCAACCTCGATCCGGAGCTCGTGCTGCTCGTGTTCCTGCCGCCGCTGCTGATGGACGGCGCGTATTTCACCGTGTGGGAAGAGTTCAAGCGCAATGTGGGCGGCATCCTGCTGCTCGCGATCGGCGCGGTGGTGTTCACGACGTTCGCGGTCGGCTTCGCCGTGCACTGGGTCGTGCCGTCGCTGCCGTGGGCCGCGTGCTTTGCGCTCGGCGCGATCGTGTCGCCGCCCGATGCGGTGGCCGCGAAGGCGGTGCTCGAACGCGTCGCGCTGCCGCGCCGTCTGATGGTGCTGCTCGAAGGGGAGAGCCTGCTGAACGACGCGGCGGGCCTGGTGCTGTTCCGCTTCGCGGTCGCCGCCGCGCTGACGGGCGCGTTCAGCCTCGAGCACGCGGTCGTGCGTTTCGCGGAACTCGGGCTCGGCGGCGTCGTGGTCGGCTTCCTGGTCGGCAAGCTCGTCGTGTGGTTCCTGAAGCTGCTCGACGACGACTACCTGGTGGTCACCGTCGCGGTGATCGCCGGCTGGATCGCATACATCGCGGGCGAGATGGCCGAGGTGTCGGGCGTGATCGCGACGGTCACGACCGGCATGATCGTCGGCTGGCATCAGCACGAGGTGTTCTCGGCGGCCGTGCGCACGCGCGGCACCGCGTTCTGGCAGGTCATCGTGTTCCTGCTCGAAGCGCTGGTGTTCGTGCTGATCGGGCTGTCGCTGCGCGGCGCGATCCACCGGCTCGGCGGCTTCGAGCAGGTGCTCGCCACGATGATGCCGGCCGTGCTCGCGGTGCTGGCGGCCGTGATCGTATCGCGCTTCGTGTGGATCTATGCCGTCGAGGTGCTGAAGTGGCCGGTGCGCGGGATCGTGCGGCGCGGCGGCGCGCCCGACTGGAAGGCCGCGACGGTCATGAGCTGGGCCGGCATGCGCGGGGTCGTGACGCTGGCGATCGCGCTGTCGTTGCCGGAGGCGCTGCCGGGCCGCGACGTGATCCTGGTCGCGTCGTTCGCGGTGATCCTCGTCACCGTGCTGCTGCAGGGCACGACCATCGGGCCGCTGATCCGGCTGCTGCGCCTGCCGCAACGCGAAGAGCGCGCCGCGCACCACCTGACCGAGCCGCAGACGTGGGCGCATATCGAGGCAGCGCAGCTCGCGGCGATCCAGCCGCTGGTGCGCGACGACAGCGGCAACGTGATTCATCCGCGCCTGCTGGAGCAATACACGTATCGTGCGGAGCTGACCGAGCGGGCGAAGAACGAGCCCGAATATCCAGCGGAGGTCCGCGTCGCGCACTACGACGTCGTGCTGGCCGCGATCAAGGCCGGGCGCGCGGAGCTGCTGCGCCTGCATCGTACGGGCCGCATTCACGACGAGATGCTGCACATGGTCGAGCGCGATCTCGACCTGCAGGAAGTGTCCGCGCAGCACGCGCGCGGGTAAGCGGCCGCGCGGCTGGGCGTGAGCGCACGGCCGCCTTGCTGCGCCACCGGCGCCGGCCGGCGGCGTTCGATGCGTGCCGCGTCGCGGCCGATCCGGTGGCGGCGCGCGCTTTTCTCCTCTCCACCTTCCCCATTCCGTCGCATCGAAATCCGGTCCCGATACGTTCGACGGGCGGCCTTGCAGCGCATGCAAACCTCATGGCGGCGGCTTCGCAAACGTT
Source organism: Burkholderia sp. Bp9015 (assembly GCF_003853505.1). Taxonomy (NCBI): domain Bacteria; kingdom Pseudomonadati; phylum Pseudomonadota; class Betaproteobacteria; order Burkholderiales; family Burkholderiaceae; genus Burkholderia; species Burkholderia sp. Bp9015. Next base: position 2,458 of record NZ_QTPZ01000031.1, on the reverse strand, counting down.
GTCGTCTTTCGCGCCAGGAAATGATCTGATTTATCTGAATTCCGCTCTCTCACCATATTTGGCAAAACTAAACCGGAAGGAGATAGATGCTGTGTTCTAATTTCATTTAGAATCAGCCGGTTATCTTTATTGAGAGAAAGCGCGCGGAGGTAATGCGACCGTCGTCGGGGTGAATTCGGCGTTCGGATCCCCGCGAGGCAATGCCGACAGGCCAGTTCGGCAACACAGGCGGATTTCTCTGCCGCCATGTTTTAAGATGGCGTCCAAGTCGGATAAACAACTCCTATGAAAGAATCAATTGGAGATTTGGCGTTTGAAACGGTATTTATGAAAGAATCCAGCGGTGAAAATGCGCCGGATTGTCTCGAATCGGGGCTATCGGTTCTGCTCGTCGACGATCAGCCGTTCGTCGGCGAGGTGATCCGTCGCGCGCTGCGCAGCGAGCACGATATCGACCTGCATGTGTGCACCGACGCACACCGGGCGATGGCGGTCGCGCGCGACGTGAAGCCGACGGTCATCCTGCAGGATCTCGTGATGCCGGACATCGACGGCCTCGACCTCGTTCGCGCGTGGCGCGCGAACGCCGACACCGCACGCGTGCCGATCATCGTGCTGTCGGCGAAGGAAGAGCCGATCGTCAAGCGCGAGGCATTCATCGCCGGCGCGAACGACTATCTCGTGAAGCTCCCGGACGCGATGGAGCTGACCGCGCGCATCCGCTATCACTCGAATTCGTACCTGATGTCGCGGCAGCGCGACGAAGCGCTGGATTTCCTGTCGCACGACATGCGCTCGCCGCAGACCTCGATTCTCGCGCTGCTCGAGGTCTACCGGACCGAGCACGGCGACATGCCGGCGATCATGGAGCGCATTGCCGGCCACGCCCGGCGCGCGCTCGCGCTCGCCGACGGCTTCATCCACCTGACCCGCGCGCAGTCGGAACGCCGCGCGCACGAGGTCCTGAGCCTCAACGAGATCGTGCTCGACGCGGTCGACCAGCTGTGGGAGAAGGCGGCCGGATTCGGCAGCCGGGTCGTTGCCCACGTGCCCGGCACCGAGTGCGTGACGATGGGCGACCGCATGATGCTCACGCGCGCGGTCGCGAACCTGATCGACAACGCGCTGAAATACGGCCCGGCCGGTACGGACGTGCATTGCACGCTGAGCGACGATGACGGTGCCTGGCTGATCGGCGTCGAGGACGCCGGCTCCGGCATCGCGCCCGAGCAGCGCACGGCCGCGACCGAGTCGTTCGTGCGGCTCGAATCCGCGCATGGCGCGGCGCGCGGCGGCTTCGGCCTCGGGCTTGCGTTCGTCCGCGCGACGGCCGCGCGGCATCGCGGCCAGATCCTGATGCGCAATACGGCGCGCGGCTTCATGGTCGCGCTTCGGCTGCCGGCACAAGCGGAGCGATGATTTCGCGGCGCGGCCCGCCGGTGCCGCGTTGCCCGCAGACCCCGATGCGCTCGTGGCGCGCCGTCCGGCGCGCAGGCGGGCGCGGATTTTTTCAACGCTGATTTTGAAAGCCCATAACGAACATGGCCACCGTGACGCCCCGCGCGACCAATGAAAGCCTGCACACGACGAGCGGCGCCGCCCGGCTGACGCTCGGCAACCGTATCCTGATCAGCTTCGGCGTGCTGTTCGTGCTGATGCTGGTGATGGCCGGCGTGTCCTACGAGCGCCTGCGCGCGATCAACAGCGAAGCCGTCAGCATCGAACGCGATTCGCTGCCCGGCGTCTATCTCGCGGCGTCGCTGCGCGGCGCGGTCAACGAATCGTTCACGGCGCTGCAGCAGGCGACGTTCGTCGACACCGATCCCGAACTCGTGCAGCGCGATTTCGCGAAGATCGGCGAGGCGCTCAAGGAGGTCGAGTCGTTGTCGGTCGACTACCAGAACACGACGTTCCGCGATGACGACCGCCAGCGCTTCGCGACGTTTCGAGGCGCCTTCGACCGCTACCTGCCGCTGCTGAACGACGCGGTGCAGAAGAGCCGCGTGTCGCGCGAAGAGGCCGTCGCCGCCTATGCGAAGGTGCAGCCTTCATGGGCCGAGGTCGTGCGCAACGCGAATATCCTGGTGCAGGAGAACCGCAAGTTCGCCGACCAGTCCGCGAAGCTGATCCGCGAATCCGTGCAGGACACCGAGGTCGTGCTCGCGACCGCGCTGGCGATCGTGCTGCTGTCCGCGCTGGGGCTGGGCTACGGGCTGTACCGTTCCGTCACCGTGCCGATGACGCGGCTCGTCGAGGTGCACGACGTGATGCGTACCGGCAACCTGACGCGCCGCCTCGACCTGCGCCGCCGCGATGAATTCGGCACGCTCGAGACGGGCTTCAACCGGATGGCCGACGAGCTGACCGAGCTGGTCGCGCGCGCGCAGCAGTCGTCGCTGCAGGTGACGACGTCGGTCGCCGAAATCGCGGCGACGTCGCGCGAGCAGCAGGCGACCGC
>NZ_QTPZ01000030.1:0-102817 GCF_003853505.1 Burkholderia sp. Bp9015 | reverse complement strand
AGTCGAGCGACCCGATCAAGGTCATCACGGTGCGTGCGACGGGTTTCGATCCGGTGGCAGCCGAAGGCGGCAGCGCATCGGTCGAGAAGATCGAAGCGGCGGCAGACGCAGGCAAGTCGCAGTTCGTGAGCCGCGAAGTGACGAAGCTGGACCGTCCGGAGCTGACGTCGGCGAGCATCATCGTGTCGGGTGGCCGCGGCCTGGGCAGCGGCGAGAACTACACGAAGGTTCTCGAGCCGCTGGCCGACAAGCTGTCGGCGGCACTCGGCGCATCGCGCGCGGCAGTCGACGCCGGCTACGTGCCGAACGACTACCAGGTCGGCCAGACCGGCAAGATCGTCGCACCGCAGCTGTACATCGCGGTCGGCATCTCGGGTGCGATCCAGCATCTGGCCGGCATGAAGGATTCGAAGGTGATCGTCGCGATCAACAAGGAGCCGGAAGCACCGATCTTCAGCGTGGCCGACTACGGCCTCGTCGGCGATCTGTTCGCGCTCGTGCCGGAGCTCGTCGGCGAACTCGGCAGTAATGCGGCCTGACCCTGTGCATTCCGTGGAGAACCACAATGACTGACCTTTTTGAGAACCCAATGGGACTGATGGGATTCGAGTTTGTCGAATTCGCGTCCCCTCTTCCTGGCACCCTCGAACCCGTTTTCGAGAAACTCGGTTTCACGCTGGTTGCGCACCATCGTTCGAAAGACGTGTTGCTGTACCGACAAGGCGATATCAATTTCATCGTCAACCGGCAGCCACAAAGCCAGGCTGCGTACTTCGCTGCTGAGCACGGTCCGAGCGCCTGCGGGATGGCGTTCCGCGTCCGCGATGCCCACCGTGCCTACGATCGCGCCCTTGCAATGGGCGCCCAGCCCGTCGACATTCCGACTGGGCCGATGGAACTGCGGCTCCCCGCGATTCGCGGCATCGGCGGCGCACCGATCTACCTGATCGACCGGTTCGAAGATGGCCAGTCCATCTACGACATCGACTTTTCGTTCATCGAAGGCGTTGACCGACATCCGGTCGGGCACGGTTTGACGCGCATCGATCATCTGACGCACAACGTCTACCGCGGCCGAATGGCGCACTGGGCCGGATTCTACGAGAAGCTCTTCAACTTCCGCGAGATTCGCTACTTCGATATACAGGGCGAGTACACGGGCCTCGCTTCGCGGGCGATGACAGCGCCTGACGGCAAAATTCGCATCCCGCTCAACGAGGAATCGTCGCGCGGCAGCGGACAGATCGAGGAATTCTTGATGCAGTTCAACGGCGAAGGAATACAGCATATCGCCCTCGCTACGGATAACCTCGTGGACACGATCGACCGGTTGCAGTTCGCCGGTGTGCCGTTGATGACCGCGCCCAACGATTTCTACTACGACGCGCTGGAAGCGCGATTGCCGGGGCATGGCCAGCCGGTCGACCAACTGAAAACGCGCGGCATCCTGCTGGACGGCAGCACGGCAGATGAAAAGCCACGCCTGTTGCTGCAGATCTTCTCTCAAACGCTGCTCGGGCCCGTGTTTTTCGAGTTCATTCAGCGACAAGGCGACGACGGTTTCGGCGAAGGCAACTTCAAGGCTTTGTTCCAGTCACTCGAACGCGATCAAATCGCGCGGGGCACGCTGCAAACCGGACATTGACGACATCGAGCGCGGGCGGCGCCGAGCGTTTGTCTCGGGCTGCCCGGCCGGCGATACGCGACCGCCACGGAGTAATCAAAAGAATCGGGCGCTTGAGGCAGCGCAGCCGTCAGCCCGTCATCCTGGAGACGCATCAATGAAGCTCATCAAAGCGCTGCTCGTCGCCGCGCTATGGATTGCCGCGCAGTGTGCACACGCACGAAGCAGTTCCGACATGGCCGCCCACGTCGAGGTCCACCAGATTTCCTCACTCACCCTCACCGACAGTCAGATGCTGACCGGCAACAAGAATGGAAAGGCCGTGACGGTAGCCGGCATCCTGCGCCTCGCGAAGCACACGGGAAGACAGCCGGTAGTGGTGCTGATTCATGGTTCGAGCGGAATGGGTGCGAACATCGAAATGTGGGAGCGCACGTTCAACGAGAACGGTATCGGGACATTCGCAATCGATGGATTCACCGGCCGCGGGATCAGGTCCACCAGCCAGGATCAGTCGCAGCTTGGTCGGCTGAACCTCGTTCTCGACGCATATCGGGCGCTGGACCTGCTCTCGCACGATTCCCGCGTCGATCCGGACAAGATCATGCTGATGGGCTTTTCGAGAGGTGGACAGGCAACGCTCTACGCCGCCATGACGCGACTCAATCGCCTGTGGAATACGTCTGGTGTTCGCTTTCGTGCCTATATGCCCTTCTATCCCGACTGCATGACCCGTTATCGCGACGACACCGACGTCAACGGGCCAATCCGCGAATTCCATGGGGCAGACGACGATTACGACCCTGCGCCGGCCTGTGCCGCATACTTCGAGCGGCTGCAACAGGCCGGCAAAGACGCCACCATGACGGTTTTTCCGCACGCATCGCATGCGTTCGACATGCCGTACGCGATGCCCACTGTCGTCGTAAAGGGCGCGCAAACGGTACGGGCGTGCCGTATCGTCGAAAACGAAAGCGGCGAACTGATGAACGAGGCCACCGGTTCACCCTTTTCCTTTCACGACGATTGCGTTCAGACCGACCCCCACGTTGGAGGCAATGCGCAGGCGCGCGACGCGGCAATCGTCGACGTGATGGCGTATCTCAAGACAGTGCTGGGTAGCGGCGGCGACGCGCCGGGCAACTAGCCCGTCGTCGCGGCAATCAGGCTCGCCGCAGCGTCAATGGCGGCCACCTCGCATGCTTTGGGGGCGTCAGGCTTCTTACGTTCCGCCAGTTTGACAACTGGTCTGTCGGGCAAACGAATTTGTCATTCTGGCAAGCACGGAATTCACAACGCGCGGAAGACTGCCGGCCACTGAAGAATGTCAGTGCTGAGTGCGCAGTCGGTCAACCAGCAAGCGGAACGCTGCAGAATTGTTCTTTCTGGTTGGGTAATAGAGATGGTAGCCGGAAAAGGGTGAACACCAATCCTCGAGAAGACGGACGAGACGACCATCGCGAATCATCGGGGCAGCATGGTCTTCGACGAGGCAGGCAACACCCTGCCCGTCCACCGCAGCCGCCAGGATCATGTCCGGGTCATCGAAAGTCAAAGGTCCTTCAACGCGCACTTTCATTTCCTGTCGGCCTTTTTTGAATTGCCAGGCATAAAGCGCCCCTGAGCCGGGCAGGCGAAAATTGATGCAGGCGTGCTGGGCCAACTGATGGGGATGGGTAGGTATGCCGCGTTGGGCAACGTAGCCGGGCGTGGCCACGATCGCCAGGCGGAGGTCAGGTCCGATTTTTACCGCAACCATGTTTGGCGCCACCAGTTCCCCAAGCCTGATACCGGCATCGAATCGATCGTCCGCGAGGTCTCGGAAAGCCGCGTCAATGTTCACCTCGACTTGTATGTCCGGGTAGTCTCTGACGAATTTCTGCAGCACAGGCCATAACACGCTAACCGCGGCATGCCGCGGAGTAGTGATGCGGAGAGTGCCCCGGGGGCTTTCCCGTAGAGAGCCGACAGTACCAAGTGTCAGGTCAATGGCTTCGAAAGCCGGCTTCAGTCCCTGCAAGAAGGTTTCGCCTGCCGGAGTCAACGCGACGCTCCGTGTCGTGCGCGTCAGAAGACGAACACCGAGCCGCGTTTCAAGCCGCCGCAAAGTGTGGCTTAGAGCGGACTGCGACGTCAGCAGGCGCGCTGCGGCGCGCGTGAAACTCCTTTCCTCTGCAACAGCGACGAAGGCATTCAGGTCGATTAGGTCATCTCGGTTCATGTGTTTCCCGCCCCGGTTTCATGATTTGCCAATATAACTGTTTTACTTATTTATATCTGCAATTCAATGGTGTAAACCCGCAAAATGAGGGTGTTCAAGACATAACAGATGACGAGCGATATTCCCCGCACATCGTCTGGTCTCCAAACCACCACGGACGTAACAGCCATGACAAATCATTCGCGTCGAACTTTCCTCGCAGGAACCGCAGCAGCCGCAGTCGCGACGCTGGCGCCGGGGAAATACGCAACGGCTCGCGAGGCTTCATCGCCGGCCATGACCGCACCCATACCCGGAGTATTCCAGCGGACTGTCGGGAAGATCGAGATGCTCTCCGTCTCCGATGGCGCCAACAGCTTTCCGCGTCGAGAAAACTTCGTCTCGAATGTTCCGCCAGCGGACGTCGTCCGCGCACTGCAGGCGGCTCGTTTGCCGACAGACACCATTACGCTAACGTTCACCCCCGTCGTCCTCAAGACTAATGGGCGCGTGATCGTAATTGATACCGGGCTCGGGGAAGCGGCCTTCAGACAGAGCAACGGCGTCGGCGGACAGTTCCATACCAACCTTGAAGCGGCCGGCTACGATGCGGCCGCAGTCGACAGGGTATTGATCTCGCATTTCCATGCCGATCACATTGGTGGACTGGTGACAGCAGATGGCCGCGCGGCATTTCCGAATTCCGAAATCTGGGTACCTGCTGCCGAATACGCGTTTTGGCTGAACGACGCAAACATGGCTCGAGCGGAATCGGAAGCCACAATGGCGAATTTCCAGCGTGCACGCCGCATATTCGGAATTCTCGGCGACTCAGTCAGAACATTCGAGCCGGACACAGAGGTTGCACCGGGCGTCACGTCCATGGCCACACACGGTCACACGCCGGGACATACGTCCTTCGTCGTCGAATCTGGCGCCGATAAGGTGGTCATTCAAGGCGACGTGACCACACATCCAGCGCTATTCATCGGCCATCCGCACTGGCACGGAGCCACGGACATGGATCCTGAGATGGCACAGCAAGCACGAATCAAACTGTATGACCGGGCCGTAGCGGAAGGGATGCTCATTCAAGGATTCCACTTTCCATTTCCGGCTTTGGGCCACTTGGCGCGAGAACAGGACGGCTATCGATTGATTCCTATTGGCTAAGGTGCGCGCACGCGCGCGACGCAGCGGTCGCCGACGTAATGGCTTACTTGAGGACAGGGATGCGCAACGTCAGCGAGGCTCCAGTCGAATAGCGCCGCCATCGTTGCAGACACGACAGCCGCGGCGTCAATCGCCGCTGGCCTCGAGTGCGTGGGGACTGGGTAGACGCCTGACGTTCCGCCCATCTGACCAGCGCCTGTAGTCGGCTGGCGTCATGCCGGTGAGTTGGCTGAAGGCACGCCGAAACGACGTTTCCTCACTGTAGCCGCATTGCAGTGCTACCTGCTTAATGCTTGCTCCAGGCCGCTCGAGCAACACGCAAGCCATTTCGATCCGCACGCGGGTAATGAACCCTTTGGGTGACTCGTCGGTCAAGCGCTTCAGCCGCCGGTGCAGTGTCCGTTCACTGAGACTCAGCGCGCTCGCCAGCGCTTCAGCGGTCAATCCAGGGCTGGCATGGCGAACGATCTGCTCTGCTTGCAGAAGCAGCGGGTCGGTGGCGTTGACGAACCCACGTGGCGCATAAACCAGTTGCGGCAGCGGCAAGCTGTCGGCCACGGAGATATCTGCGGCGAGACGGGCCACATCGGGCCCTGCCTCGCGCCTGATCACGTGCAAGGCCAGATCCACCCAGGACAGCGGACCGCCTGTCGTCACGATCCGATCCTGCTCTTCCACTGCCGTGCCCCACACCGCGCGTGCCTTGGGAAACCGCTGCCTGAACGCATGGTGGAGCCACCACGTGGTCGTACAGCGCCTGCCGTTCAGCAAGCCGGCCTCTCCGAGCACGAAGGTACCTGCACACGCAGCGCCCACCAGCGCACCGGCCTGATGACGCTCTTGCAGCCACGTTGCCGCGTGGCCGATCGATGCGGATACAGGGGGTAGCCGGTCCGGCCCCAGTGCCATACCGGTGACAAGCGCCACGTCGCATTGCGTTAATTCCCGAAACGAGGCATCGATCGGAATCAGCCGGCCCTGCGGATCGCGCAGGCCCTTCCCATCCGCGCTTGCGATGACGGTCTCGAAGGTTGGGAGGGCTCGGCCGGGCAGGTCATATGACGCTTCGGCAGGCGGTGCGCGTAACGCCTGCTCCGTCATCCAGAACAGATCGGCAAGGCCGCTAATGGCGGAGAGCAGGCTGCCTTCGACTGCAACGATTCCTATGCGCACGGCGCGCTCCGTGTCTCAGGGGGGTGGCGAATTTTGCATGAATGTTGGCGAGTTTGCCACCTGCAACGGTTCACTGAAGCCGGATAAATTTGGCACGTCCCCTCAACGATTCGCTTTCACATGAAATTCCCATTCCTTCACGACTGTCCGGTCTCGCTCTTTCAGAGACGCGCGCGCCGTCGGTCCGCATGGTTCAGCCGACTGGTTGCTGCCGTAGCCTTCACGGCGACGCTGACGACGGCTCATGCGGCAGCGACTGCGGCGCCGGCTGTGCGCAACATTGTCCTCGTGCATGGCGCCTTTGCGGACGGATCAAGTTGGAGCCACGTGATCGTCAGGCTACAGCGCATGGGTTACCGCGTCACTGCTGTGCAAAACCCTCTCACTTCGCTCGCAGACGACGTTGCCGCCACCGAAAGCGTCCTGCATCGGCAAACCGGCGACGTACTGCTGGTGGGCCACTCCTGGGCCGGCGCGGTCGTCACGCAGGCCGGCAACGCTGCCAATGTGAAAGGCCTGGTCTATCTGTCCGCGCTGGTACCGGACGACGGCGAGTCCGTCGCCGACCTTCTGCAACGCCTCCACGCGCCGATGACCGGCCTCGCACCGGACGCCCACGGGCTGATCTGGCTCGACGATGCGCGAGCGTTTCAGCACGTCATGGCGGCGGACATTCCGCTCGAACAGGCTCGCGTCCTGGCATCGGTTCAACAGCCTGTCGCGGCGGCCTGCTTCACCGGGAAGATCCAGCACGCGGCCTGGCACGACAAGCCTGTCTGGTATCTGCGAACCACCAACGACAATGCGCTGAAGCCCGCCGTGCAGCAAGCCATTGCGCAGCACATCGGGGCAACGGTCAGGTCGATTCGCTCCAGCCACATGTCGATGCTATCTCACCCGGACGAGGTCGCGAGGCTGATCGATCTGGCCGCCCGGAAGGCATCGCAATGAATTCCAGCGCGTTTCGACGCGCTTCACTCCTCCCCTGACAGGCAGGCTTCAATGAATATCCTTCATCTCGATTCGAGCATGCTCGGCAACAGTTCCATCACGCGAGAGCTGTCCGCGGCCGTGGCAGCTGTTCTCCGGGCGCAGCATCCATCGGCGCATGTGACGTATCGTGATCTCGTCCGTGACGAAATCCGGCATCTCAGCGGCCCAATCGCAGCAGGATTTCGCCAGATCGACGTCGGTGCTCTCGACGACGCCACCGCGCACGAACATGAGCTGTCCGAAGCACTCGTCAAGGAGTTTCTAGCGAGCGACGTCATTGTCGTCGGTGCGCCGATGTACAACTTTTCGGTACCGAGTCAGTTGAAAGCATGGCTTGATCGTGTGGCCCAGGCCGGGCGCACGTTCCGGTATACCGAAAACGGCCCGGTCGGCCTGGCGGGCGGCAAGCAGGTGATCGTAGCCTCGGCGCGCGGTGGGTTTTACGTGGAAGCGCCGCTCGCACACATGGATTTCCAGGAAAGCTACCTGCAGGCGTTCTTCGGTTTCCTGGGCATCACCGACGTCCGGTTCGTACGAGCAGAGGGGGCGTCGAAAGGTCAAGCTGCCCGGGACGAGGGCATCGCACTCGCCATGGCGTCCCTGACCGAGGTACTCGTCAACGTGCGCACGTCCGGTGAGCAAACCATCCAGTAACAGGGGTCGCTTATGCTGTTCGCCATCAAGCTCGGCTACGTCCGTCCCATCGAAGAAATCCAGGCGCATCTCGATGCTCACAAGGCATGGCTCGTCAGATACGCACAGGCGGGAAATATCCTTGCCGCGGGCCCGCTGCATGAAGAAAACGGCGGATTCGTGCTCGCGTATGCGGGCCAACCACGGGATATCGAGAAAATGATTGCCGAAGACCCATTCCATATTCACGGGCTGGCCACGTTCGATGCTCACTGCTGCGAACCTGCCATATGTGCGGCGGGTTTTCCTGCAAACTGGGCAGCAGGCGCCTGGTCGATATGATTGGCTCCGTTTTCGGCGCGTGTTCGCGCAGGCATCCAGATCAGCGCCGTAGGATCATATCCTGACGCTGACCAACGCATCGCCACAGCGCCATCTGCCAGATCATGCGCACGAGCCATGCCGACCTCGCCGCATCTAGGCTGTCAGGGCATCTCGATCCACCTAAGCGCTGATCAAACTAACCAGTCTGTGGAGCCTGCCAGGACCAAAACAGTATCGATGACTCAGATTCATGAACCGGCGTACCCGAGACTCCCTGACGGGCTGGAAGGGGCAGAACTGGAACAGTCTACACGCCCAGCGCGGCAGAGATTCGGCTCGTCTTCAGCTAGCGCGCCCGGGCCGCACCCGGCGGCGGCCGGCCATCGCCTGCTATAATTTCCGGCTACGTTTACCTTCCTGCGGCGCGCTCGATGCAGCGCGCCCCGCCCTGACCCATGCTCGTTCTCGGCATCGAAAGCTCCTGCGACGAAACCGGCCTCGCGCTCTACGACACGCAGCGCGGCCTGCTCGCGCACGCGCTCCATTCGCAGATCGCGATGCACCGCGAATACGGCGGCGTCGTGCCCGAGCTCGCGTCGCGCGACCACATCCGCCGCGCGCTGCCGCTACTCGAGGAAGTCATGGCGCAAAGCGGCACGCGCCGCGACGACATCGACGCGATCGCATTCACGCAAGGCCCCGGCCTCGCCGGCGCGCTGCTGGTCGGCGCGAGCATCGCGAACGCGCTCGCGCTCGCATGGAACAAGCCGACCGTCGGCATCCATCACCTCGAAGGCCACCTGCTGTCGCCGCTGCTCGTCGACGAACCGCCGCCGTTCCCGTTCATTGCGCTGCTGGTGTCGGGCGGCCACACGCAACTGATGCGCGTGACCGACGTCGGCGTGTACGAGACGCTCGGCGAGACGCTCGACGACGCGGCCGGCGAAGCGTTCGACAAGACGGCGAAGCTGATCGGCCTCGGCTATCCGGGCGGCCCGGAAGTGTCGAAGCTCGCGGAAACGGGTACGCCGGGCGCGGTCGTGCTGCCGCGCCCGATGCTGCATTCGGGCGATCTCGACTTCAGCTTCAGCGGCCTGAAGACGGCCGTGCTCACGCAGATGAAGAAGTTCGAAGCGGCGAAGCTGGAGGGCGTTGCGCTCGAGCGCGCGAAGGCCGATCTCGCGCGCGGCTTCGTCGACGCAGCCGTCGACGTGCTCGTCGCGAAATCGCTCGCCGCGCTCAAGAAGACGAAGCTCAAGCGCCTCGTGGTCGCGGGCGGCGTCGGTGCGAACCGCCAGTTGCGCGCGGCGCTGTCGGCCGCCGCGGCCAAGCGCGGCTTCGACGTGCACTACCCCGATCTCGCGCTCTGCACCGACAACGGCGCAATGATCGCGCTCGCCGGCGCACTGCGGCTCGGCCGCTGGCCCGAGCAGGCGAATGCGGACTACGCGTTCACGGTGAAGCCACGCTGGGATCTCGCGTCGCTCGCACGCTGAGTCGCGCGGCGCTGCGCAACGTCGCTCGCACACCCGCACGCGCCGGACGGAAAACGAGAAGGCCGCTCGATTCGAGCGGCCTTCTTCATTGCAGCGGCAAGTCGACGCAGCGCCGCAGCGCCCCGACGTTACGCAGCGTGTCGCTTGTCGCGCTCGATCAGCGCATACGCGCTGTGATTGTGGATCGATTCGAAGTTCTCGGCTTCGAGCACGTAGGCGATCACGCGCTCGTCCGCGTCGAGACGCTGCGCGACGTCGCGCACCAGATCCTCGACGAACTTCGGGTTTTCGTATGCGCGCTCCGTCACGAACTTCTCGTCCGGACGCTTCAGCAAGCCCCACAGCTCGCACGACGCCTCTTCTTCCGCGATGCGGATCAGCGCCTCGACCGGCAGGTCGGCTGCGAGTTCGGCATCGATCGTCACGTGCGAGCGCTGGTTGTGCGCGCCGTACTGCGAAATCTTCTTCGAACACGGGCACAGGCTCGTCACCGGCACGAGCACCTTCAGGAACAGGCGCGTTTCGCCGTTGCGGCATTCGCCCGCGAGCGTCACTTCGTAGTCGAGCAGGCTCTGCACGCCCGACACCGGCGCCGTCTTGTTCACGAAGTACGGGAACGTGACCTCGATGCGGCCGGCCTCGGCTTCCAGCTTCTCGAGCATCGACGCGAGCATCGCGCGGAAGCGCTCGACCGTCAGCGGCGCACGGTTCTCTTCGAGCAGCGCGACGAAGCGCGACATGTGCGTGCCCTTCTGATCGGCAGGCAGGCGCACGTCGAGATTCCAGACGCCGACGCTCGGCTGCACGTCGCCGCTCTCGGTGCACACCGTCAACGGATGCCGGACCGCCTTCACGCCCACGCGCTGAATCGGAATCTGGCGGGTATCCACCGTGCTCTGCACGTCGGGCATCACGAAGGCGGGATTCATCTGGTTCATCTTGTTCAATCCTTGTAAGCCGCGCGTTCGACGACGCGCACGCCGCGTCACGCGGCAGCCGGAAAAGCAACATGGGCCCGCAGGCCCATGTTTTCCGCATCAATGTAGACCGGTTGCGCCAGTCGCACCGACGCCGCCCGCAGGCGGCGCCAGCTTATGCGACGCGCTTCGCCTGATCGGCGACATCGGCCGCCGGGCTCAGGAAGCGTTCGCGAATCGATTTCGCGATGCCCGCGCCGTCGAGGCCGCATTGCGACAGCAGCTTCGCGGGATCACCGTGATCGATGAACTGGTCAGGGAGGCCCAATTGTATTACGGGTCGGATAACCCCACTCTCCATCAGGGCTTCGACGCAGGCCGAGCCCGCACCGCCCATCACGCAGCCTTCCTCGACCGTGACGAGGTAGTCGTGCGTCTCGGCGAGTTCACGCACGAGCGCCGCATCGACCGGCTTCACGAAACGCATGTTCGCGACCGTGGCGTCGAGCTCCTCGCCCGCCGCGAGCGACGGCGCGACCATCGTGCCGAACGCGAGGATCGCGACGCGCTTGCCTTCCGGCTGCGACGTACGGCGACGCACTTCACCCTTGCCGAGCGGGATCTCGGTGAATTCCTTGACCGTCGGCACGCCGGTGCCCGCGCCGCGCGGATAGCGCACCGCGGTCGGGTTCGGCTGCTGCAGCGCCGTGTGCAGCATCTGGCGACACTCGTCCTCGTCGGACGCGGCCATGATCGTCATGTTCGGGATGCAGCGCATGAACGCGAGATCGTATGCGCCCGCGTGCGTCGCGCCGTCGGCGCCGACGAGGCCCGCGCGGTCGATCGCGAACACGACCGGCAGGTTCTGCAGCGCGACGTCGTGGATCAGCTGGTCGTACGCACGTTGCAGGAACGTCGAGTAGATCGCGACGACGGGCTTCAGCCCTTCGGTCGCGAGACCGCCCGCGAACGTCACCGCGTGCTGCTCGGCGATGCCGACGTCGTAGTAGCGATCCTTGAAACGCTTCTCGAACTCGACCATGCCCGAGCCTTCGCGCATCGCGGGCGTGATGCCGACGACGCGCGTATCGCGCTCGGCTTCATCGCACAGCCATTCGCCGAATACTTGCGTATAAGTCTTTTTCGCGGGCGTGGCCGACGGCTTGATGCCTTCCGCCGGGTTGAACTTGCCGGGGCCGTGATAGAGCACGGGATCCGCTTCGGCGAGCTTGTAGCCCTGGCCTTTCTTCGTCACCACGTGCAGGAATTGCGGGCCGCGCAGTTCGCGGATGTTCTGCAGCGTCGGGATCAGCGAATCGAGATCGTGACCGTCGATCGGGCCGATGTAGTTGAAGCCGAACTCCTCGAACAGCGTGGCCGGCACGACCATGCCCTTCGCGTGCTCCTCGAGCTTGCGCGCGAGTTCGAGCACCGGCGGCGCCACGCTCAGCACGCGCTCGACGCCCGCACGCGCGGCCGCGTAGAAGCGGCCCGACATCAGGCGCGCGAGATGGCGGTTCAGCGCGCCGACCGGCGGCGAAATCGACATGTCGTTGTCGTTGAGGATCACGAGCAGCTTCGCATCCTCCGACACGCCCGCGTTGTTCATCGCCTCGAACGCCATGCCGGCCGTCATTGCGCCGTCGCCGATCACCGCGATCGAGAAGCGGTCGTCGCCGTTCAGCTGGCTGCCGATCGCCATCCCGAGCGCCGCCGAGATCGACGTGCTCGAGTGCGCGGTGCCGAACGTGTCGTATTCCGACTCGCTGCGACGCGGGAAGCCCGAGATGCCGTCGTACTGGCGCAGCGAATGCATCTGGTCGCGGCGGCCCGTCAGGATCTTGTGCGGGTAGGTCTGGTGACCCACGTCCCAGACGATCCGGTCGTTCGGCGTGTTGAACACGTAGTGCAACGCGATCGTCAGCTCGACCGTCCCGAGGTTGGACGACAGATGGCCGCCCGTCTTCGACACGCTGTCGAGCACGAACGCGCGCAGTTCATCCGCGAGCGGTTGGAGTTGGCGACGATCGAGGCGGCGCAGATCCGCCGGGTCGTCGATGGTTTTCAGCAAGTCGTACATCGTCGTTCCATTGTAGGAAATCAAACGCGCCCGCATTCTATTGCACGCACCGTAGCGTGTGCGCAGCGGCGGGCTTCGCGTCAGCTGACCCGGTTCACCACCAGGTCGGCAAGTTCGGCGAGACGCTGTGCGCGTGCGCCGAACGGTTTCAGCGCATCATGCGCTTCGGCGCGCAGCTGGGTTGCGAGCTCACGCGACGCGTCGAGGCCGAGGATCGATACGTAGGTCGGCTTGTCGTTCGCCGCATCCTTGCCGGCCGTCTTGCCGAGCGTCGCCGAATCGGTCGTGACGTCGAGAATGTCGTCGACGACCTGGAAGGCCAGACCCACGGCCCCCGCGTAGACGTCGAGCGCGGCCATCGCCTCCGCCGACGGCGTGTCGCCCGCCAGCGCGCCCATCCGCACGGCCGCGCGCAACAGCGCGCCCGTCTTCATCCGGTGCATCGTCTCGAGCTGCTCGCGCGTCAGCTTGAGGCCGACGCTCGCCAGGTCGATCGCCTGCCCGCCGGCCATGCCGATCGAGCCGCTCGCCAGCGCCAGCTCGCGCACGAGCGCGGCCTGCTGCACCGGCGACAGCGCGGCGGCGTCGGTCAGCGCGACGAAAGCCTGCGACTGCAGCGCATCGCCGACCAGCAGCGCCGTCGGCTCGTCGTACTGCACGTGCACGGTCGGCTTGCCGCGTCGCAGCGCGTCGTCGTCCATGCACGGCATGTCGTCGTGCACGAGCGAGTAAACGTGGATCATCTCCAGCGCCGCCGCTGCCGCGTTGCGCGCCGCTTCGGTCGCGCCGGTCAGTTCGCCTGCTGCATGGCACAGCAGCGGGCGAACGCGTTTGCCGCCGCCGAGGACCGCGTAGCGCATCGCTTCGTGGAGTTGCGTGGGCACCACGTTGTCAGCCGGCAAATAGTGGCCGAGTGCGTCCTCGACACGGTCGAGCACGGACCGCATCCATTGTTCGAATGTCATAGATCGTCGTCTTCGCCGTCCGTGGCGGCCGTTCCGGACGAAAGCGGCTTCAGCGTCGCGCCGTCGAGCACGCGAACCTGCTGTTCCACTTTCTCGAGCTGCTGTTGGCAAAACGCAACGAGAGTCGCACCGCGGCGATACGCAGCGAGCGAATCCTCGAGGCTCAACGTGCCGCCTTCCATCCGGGCAACCAGCGTCTCGAGTTCCGCGAGCGCCGTTTCATAGTTGTCCGGCAACGGTTCGGTGCCATTGCCGGGCGGGGTGGCGCCTTGGGATGCGGTTTTCGCCATGGACGAGGGTGTCAAATTTCAAAACAAGTCGGACATTCTACGGCAAAAGAGAATTTTCCGACCTGCCGACTTGGCACCCGGGCACGCATTCGGGCCCCTTCTTCGACACACATTGTGCGCCACCCGATCGCCGCCGGACAAAAAATTGACACAAATCAGGCACTTAATCCTAGCCTTGCGAGGCGAACCGGGTATAATTCCGCGTTTCCCTAAATCGATTTTTCGATGGTTGGGTTGTTCACTGCTTTCACGCTAACACCGGGAGTGGGAATGTCCAATCTGAGCGATGCGCTTCAGTTGAAGTCGGCTCACAGCCAGCTTCCAGTCACTGCATACTTCGATGAGGCGCTGCTCGAGCGCGAGATCGAAACCCTCTTCAAGAAAGGACCTCGTTACGTCGGGCACGAGTTGATGGTGCCCGAGGCGGGGGATTATTTTGCGCTGCCGTCCGAGAAGGAAGGCCGCGTGCTGGTCCGCAACCCGGCGAACCAGATCGAACTGCTGTCGAACGTGTGCCGCCACCGGCAGGCGATCATGCTGAACGGGCGCGGCCACACGCAGAACATCGTGTGTCCGCTGCACCGCTGGACGTACGATCTGGAAGGCCAGTTGCTCGGCGCGCCGCACTTCCCCGACAAGCCGTGCCTGAACCTCGGCAAGAGCCCGCTGCAGAACTGGCAGGGGCTGCTGTTCGAGGCCGAAGGCCGCAACGTGGCGCGCGATCTCGCGAACCTCGGCACGAAGCATCACTTCGACTTCTCCGAGTATCACTTCGATCACGTCGAAGTGCACGAGTGCGATTACAACTGGAAGACGTTCATCGAGGTCTACCTCGAGGATTACCACGTCGTCCCGTTCCACCCGGGCCTCGGCAGCTTCGTGTCGTGCGACGATCTCAAATGGGAGTTCGGCGACTGGTACAGCGTGCAGACGGTCGGCGTGCACAACGCGCTCGCGAAACCGGGCAGCGCGACCTACAAGACTTGGCACGAGCAGGTGCTCAAGTTCCGCAACGGCGTGCCGCCGGAGTTCGGCGCGATCTGGATGGTCTACTACCCGGGCCTGATGATCGAGTGGTATCCGCACGTGCTCGTCGTGTCGTGGCTGATTCCGCGCGGCCCGCAGAAGACGACCAACATCGTCGAGTTCTACTACCCCGAGGAAATCGCGCTGTTCGAGCGCGAGTTCGTCGAGGCCGAGCGCGCCGCCTATATGGAAACGGCCATCGAGGACGACGAAATCGCGATGCGGATGGACGCAGGCCGCCGTGCACTGATGGCGCGCGGCGAATCGCAGGTCGGCCCGTACCAGAGCCCGATGGAAGACGGCATGCAGCACTTCCACGAGTTCCTGCGCCGCCATCTCGGCGATCTCTGACCTGCGCGCGGTGCTTGCGCGCCGCACGGCATTCGGCATATGAAAAGACGGGTTCCGGCCCGTCTTTTTTTGTTTAGACTTGGAGTATCAGGCCGTTTGCACTCCAGGGAGCCGTCATGCCACATACCCACTACACCACGCTCATCTCAGCAACCAATCTCGCCGAGCGCCTGGCCGCGGCGCCGGGCAGCGTTGCCGTGTTCGACTGCCGCTTCGATCTCGCCGATCCGGGCGCAGGCGAAGCCGCCTACGCAGCCGGCCATATCGCGGGCGCACAGTATCTCCATCTCGACCGCGACCTGTCCGGCCGCAAGACCGGCACGAACGGCCGCCATCCGCTGCCGACCCGCGACGCGCTCGCCACGCTGCTCGCCAGCCGCGGTGTCAAGCAGGGCCAGCAGGTCGTCGCCTATGACGCACACGGCGGCGCCTATGCGGCGCGCCTGTGGTGGCTGCTGCGCTGGCTCGGGCACGATTCCGTCGCGGTGCTCGACGGCGGCCTGCAGGCATGGGAAGCAGCCGGCCAGCCGCTGACCGCCGACGTGCCGCACCCGGCCGCCGGCGACTTCCGCGCGGCAGCCCCGCTCGAATCGACGGTCGACGCGGCGGCCGTGCTCGCGAACGTGACGTCGGCCCAGCGCGTCGTGATCGATGCGCGCGCGCCGGATCGCTATCGCGGCGAAAACGAAACGATCGATCGTGTCGGCGGCCATATTCCCGGCGCACGCAACCGGTTCTTCAAGGACAACCTGGCTGCCGACGGCCGCTTCAAGACCGGCCACGAACTGCGCGAGACGTTCACCGCGCTGCTGGCCGGCACCGAACCGAACAACGCGATCCTGCAATGCGGATCCGGCGTGACCGCGTGCCACAACGCACTCGCGCTCGAGATCGCCGGGCTTCACGGTGCGTCGCTGTATCCGGGCTCGTGGAGCGAATGGAGCGCCGATCCGTCGCGGCCGATCGCGACCGGCCCGAACCCGTAAGCACCGGCGCGACACGTCGACGAGGCGACGGCATCTGCCGCCTCGTCGCTTACATCACGCCGTACTTGTGGAACCACTCGATCGCGCGCTTCCAGCCGTCCTCGGCATCGCCCTTCACGTAACTCGGCCGGTAATCGGCGAAGAACGCATGACCGGCATCCGGATAGACGACGATCTCCGATTGGCGCGCGAGCTTCGAATCGCTCGCCTGGATCGCCTTGCGCATGTTCGCGAGCGCCGCCTGCGTGATGTTCGTATCCTTCTCGCCGTACAGCCCGAGCACCGGCACCTTCAGCAACGACGCATGATCGACCGGATTGAACGGTGTCATCTCGTCGGTCTTGCCTTCGACGAACCCGTACCACGCGACGGCCGCCAGCACGTGCGGATTGTGCTCCGCATACAGCCACGCCTGGCGGCCGCCCCAGCAGAACCCCGTCACGCCGAGACGCGACAGGTCGCCGCCGTTCTTGCCGGCCCACGCGACGGTCGCATCGAGATCCTCGGTGACCTGACGGTCCGGCACCTTGTTGACGATGTTGTCGACGAGCGCCTGGATGGTCGGATACTTCGACGCGTCGCCCTGGCGCGCGAACAGGTCGGGCGCGATCGCGAGATAGCCGAGCTTCGCGAAGCGACGGCAGACGTCGGCGATATGCGCATGCACGCCGAAGACCTCGTGGATCACGATGACGACCGGCAGGTTCGTCTTGCCGACCGGCTGCGCGCGATACGCGGGGATGCTCGCGTCGCCCGAGCGGATCTCGATGGTGTCGACGTCCAGCCCGGCGCTGTCGGTCGTGATCGTCTGCGCCGACACGGGCAGCACGGCCGCCGCGAAGGTGCCGCCCAGCGCGGCCTGCATGAATTTGCGGCGCGAGAACGGAACACGGGGAACCAGGCTGTCGACTTCGGGTTTCAACATGAATGCACTCCTCGATTGGGCGCCGCCGTCACGGTCATGGCTTGGACCTGACGGGGCATCGCGCCGGCGGACGGCGCGGATGTCGCGGCGGTTGACACTCCGCCGCAAGCGGAAACCCGCACAAGATGCCCAATAATCCGTTGTCACGTCAACTGTCAGATGTGTAAGACTCGATTACGAAGGCGCAATCCGGCGGCGTCCGTAACGGTATCGACAACCGCGATCCGGCCCGGCAAGTTCATCCGCGGCGCACATGCGGCAAACGCCTTCATGCGCTCGAATGCTTGCGGGTCGGCACGAAACGACGCGCAATAGAGATGCGCAATAAACAGGCCCGGCACGCGAACGCACGACCACCCTGCACTTGAAACGACAACGGGCAGGAAATGCGCGCGATGCGCATTTCCTGCCCGCCCGGCGCACGAACGTGCGGCCGCGTCAGTGCAGCTTGACGCGCGGCAGCGTCGTGCGGCGCAGCCAATGCGCGACCGTATCGAGCATCATGCGCGGATAGCCGTGCAGCGCCGCGATGTGCAGCCGGTACAGCGACATGTACATGAAGCGCGCGAACAACCCTTCGATCAGCATGTTGCCGCCGATCAGCCCGCCCATCAGGTTGCCGACCGCGCTGAAATGACCGAGCGACACGAGCGATCCGAAATCGCGATACGTGAATTCCGGCAGCGAACGCCCGTCGAGCCGGCAACCGATCGCCTTCAGCAGGAAGCTCGCCTGCTGGTGCGCCGCCTGCGCGCGCGGCGGCACGTTGCGCTCGTTGCCGGGCCATACGCAGGCCGCGCAATCGCCGAGCGCGAATACGTTGTCGTCGGTGAAGGTCTGCAGCGTGCGGCGCACGTCGAGCTGGCCGAGCTTGTTGACCTGCAGGCCGTCGAGATTCGACAGCACGGACGGCGCCTTGATGCCGGCCGCCCAGACCGTGAGATCCGCACGCACCGTCTTGCCGCTCGCGGTGTGCACGAAACCCGGCGCGACTTCGGTCACGCGCTCGGCGAGCATCAAGCGCACGCCGAGCTTTTCGAGCAGCTCGGCCGTTGCCGTCGATACGCGCTCCTGCAGCGCGGGCAGAATCCGCGGCCCCGATTCGATCAGCACGATGCCGACGTCGTGCTGCGGGTCGAGCTTGTGCAGCCCGTAGACGGACAGCACCTGCGCGGTATTGCGCAGCTCGGCGGACAACTCGACGCCCGTCGCGCCGCCACCGACGATCACGACCTGGATGCGCGGTTCGGCCGCCGCCCCGGGCGCGGGCTGCGCCGGCGCCTGATGCTCGGCGCGCATGCACGCGGCGATCAGGCGCTTGCGGAAGCGCTCGGCCTCGCCGACCGTATCGAGCGCGATCGCGTTTTCGGCCGCGCCCTGCACGCCGAAGAAGTGCGTCGTGCTGCCGATCGCGATCACGAGCGTGTCGTATTCCAGGTTGCGCGCCGGCAGCAGCTCCGCGCCGTCGCTGTCGTTGACGGGCGACAGCGTGATGCGCTTCGCCGTGCGGTCGAGCGCGGTCAGTTCGCCCTGCTGAAACTCGAAGCCATGCCAGCGCGCCTGCGCCGCGTATTCGAGCTCCTGCGTGAACGGGTCCATGCTGCCGGCCGCGACCTCGTGCAGCAACGGCTTCCAGATGTGGGTCGGATTGCGGTCGACGAGCGTGACGAGCGCACGTGCGGGACGATTGCCGCGCGCGCCGTAACGGTCGCCGAGCCGCGTCGCCAGTTCCAGGCCGCCTGCGCCGCCGCCTACGATGATGATCCGATGCATCTGATTCCCCCTTTGCGATTCGAAACTGCTGCCGCCGCACGAGGCAGACGCGATGCGTTCGCGCCGCCCGTTGGATTAACCGGTTCGGACATCATCGATGTGCAGTTCGAAACACTTCGATGCGTCCGATGCCGGAACACGGGGCGCGCTGCCCCCGCGACAATGACCTGACTGACTTGCATTGTCCGGGAGCTTGCGCGTTGACCACAAGCAAACCATCTCGATATTCAGCATCCCTGCAACAATATGCCGCGGGAAACGGGAATCGCACGGGGGTGCGTCAGTGTGCCTCTTCCCAGTTCGCGCCGGCGCCCACTTCGGCGACCAGCGGCACCTTCAGCTTCGCCACGCCGCACATCATTTCCGGCAGCTTCTCGCGCACGAGCGACAGTTCTGCGTCGGGCACCTCGAGCACCAGTTCGTCGTGCACCTGCATGATCATCCGTGACGCGAGCCGGTCGCGCGTGAGCCAGTCGTCCACCGCGATCATCGACAGCTTGATCAGGTCGGCCGCCGTGCCCTGCATCGGTGCGTTGATGGCGGCGCGCTCGGCGGCCTGACGGCGCGGGCCGTTGCCGCCGTTGATCTCCGGCAGCCACAGGCGGCGGCCGAAAACGGTTTCGACGTAGCCCTTCTCCTTCGCCACCGTGCGCGTGTTTTCCATGTACTGCGCGACGCCCGGGTAGCGCGCGAAATAGCGGTCGATGTAGAGCTTCGCCGCATCGCGCGTGATGCCGAGGTTCGACGCGAGGCCGAACGCGCTCATCCCGTAGATGAGCCCGAAGTTGATCACCTTCGCGATCCGGCGCTGGTCGGAATTGACCTCCAGCGGCGTCACGCCGAACACTTCGGCGGCGGTTGCGCGGTGGATGTCCTCGCCCTGCGAGAACGCGCGCAGCAGCGACGCGTCGCCGGAAATGTGCGCCATGATCCGCAGCTCGATCTGCGAATAGTCGGCCGACACGATGCGGTGCCCCGGCGATGCGATGAACGCCTCGCGGATCCGCCGGCCTTCGGCCGTGCGCACCGGAATGTTCTGAAGATTGGGATCGTTCGACGCGAGACGGCCCGTGACCGCGACCGCCTGCGCATAGTTCGTGTGCACGCGGCCCGTTGCGGGATTCACCATGCGCGGCAGCTTGTCGGTGTAGGTCGACTTCAGCTTCGACAGCCCGCGATGCTCGAGCAGCAGCTTCGGCAGCGGGTAATCCTCGGCGAGCTTCTGCAGCACTTCCTCGTCGGTCGACGGTGCGCCGCTCGGCGTCTTCTTCACGACCGGCAACTGCAGCTTCTCGAAGAAGATCTGCCCGATCTGCTTCGGCGAGCCGAGATTGAACTCGCCGCCCGCCAGTTCGTACGCCTGGCCCTCGAGCTCGATGAGCCGCGTCGCGATCTCGCTGCTTTGCGCCTGCAGGCGTGCGTCGTCGATCAGCACGCCGGTGCGCTCCATCTTGCGCAGCACGAGCGACACCGGCATCTCGATCTCGCGATACACGCGCTCGAGGCCCGCCTCGCGCGCGACCTGCGGATACAGCGCCTGATGCAGCTGCAGCGTGATGTCCGCATCCTCGGCCGCATACGCCGCGGCCTGCTCGAGCGCCACTTCGTCGAAGCCGATCTGCTTCGCGCCCTTGCCGGCCACGTCTTCATACTTGATCGTCTTGACGCCCAGATGACGCAGCGCGAGGCTGTCCATGTCGTGCGTGCGGTGCGATTCGAGCACGTACGATTCGAGCAGCGTGTCGTGCTCGATGCCGTTCAGCGCGATGTCGTAGTTCGCGAGCACCTGCGCGTCGTACTTCAGGTGCTGGCCGACCTTCTTGCGGTCGGCCGATTCGAGCCACGGCTTCAGGCGCGCGAGCACGTCGTCGATCGGCAGCTGCTCGGGCAGGTCGGGACCGCGATGCGCGACCGGAAGATATGCGGCCTTGCCCGGCTCGACCGAGAACGACAGGCCGACGAGCCGCGCGGTCATCGGGTCGAGCGACGTGGTTTCGGTGTCGAACGCGGTCAGCGCGGCCGCGTCGATCTTCGCGAACCATGCGTCGAACTGCTCCCAGGTCTGGATCGTGTCGTACTCGCGGACGATGTCTGCGGCCACCACCGGGGCGGGGTCACCTTCCGGCGCATCGGCGCCGCCGCCTTCGGCGGGCGCGCTGTCGACTTCGCGCAGCCACGTCTTGAAGCCGTAGCGCGCGAAGATGTCGCGCAGCAGGTCGCGTGCTTCGCCGTCGCTCTTCAGCGACGCTTCGATCGATTCGAGATGCGGCGCGAGATCGCAGGCCGTGTCGACGGTCACGAGCTTGCGGCCGAGCGGCAGGAAGTCGAGCGCGCGGCGCAGGTTGTCGCCGACCACCCCCTTGATCTCGCCTGCGTGTTCGATCACGCCGTCGAGGCTGTCGTATTGCGAC
This sequence comes from Burkholderia sp. Bp9015, assembly GCF_003853505.1. Classification (NCBI taxonomy): domain Bacteria; kingdom Pseudomonadati; phylum Pseudomonadota; class Betaproteobacteria; order Burkholderiales; family Burkholderiaceae; genus Burkholderia; species Burkholderia sp. Bp9015. The sequence continues at coordinate 81,477 of NZ_QTPZ01000030.1, read as the reverse complement.
AGCCACTTCACGGCCGTCTTCGGCCCGCACTTCTCGACGCCGGGCACGTTGTCGACGGTGTCGCCGATCAGCGCGAGGTAGTCGATGATCCGCTCGGGCGGCACGCCGAACTTCGCGACCACGCCGTCGCGATCGAGCGTCTCGTTGGTCATCGTGTTGACGAGCGTGACGTGATCGGTGACAAGTTGCGCGAGGTCCTTGTCGCCGGTCGACACGATCACGTTCATCCCGTGCCGTTCGGCTTCGCGCGCGAGCGTGCCGATCACGTCGTCGGCCTCGACGCCCTCGACCATCAGCAGCGGCCAGCCGAGCGCGCGCACGGCGCCGTGAATCGGTTCGACCTGCAATGCAAGATCGGGCGGCATCGACGGACGGTTTGCCTTATAGTCGGCATAAAGGTCGTCGCGGAACGTCTTGCCCTTTGCATCGAACACGCAAGCGCTATACTCTGCACTGACTTCCTTGCGCATACGACGCAGCATGTTGATGATTCCGTAGAGCGCTCCGGTCGGCTCCCCGCCAGGGCCACGCAAATCAGGCATCGCATGGTAAGCCCGATACAGATAGCTCGAACCGTCAACCAATAGCAGGGTCTTACCTTCCAGATTTCGTTCTTCAGGCATTATGAACAAGAGAAAAGTGATTCCGAGTCTGCGTTCGCTCGCAGATCAAGAACGCGCGACGGCCAAGAAGGCGCGCGCATCGTGGCAGATGTTCACGATTATGGCAGAGTTTATCGAGGCGACCGAGTACCTGTCGGAGATCCGCCCGGCCGTCAGCATCTACGGTTCTGCCCGTCTGAAGCCCGATACGCCGCACTACAAGTTGGCCGTGCAGATCGCGCGCAAGCTGTCCGACGCCGGCTTCGCGGTGATCTCCGGCGGCGGCCCCGGCATCATGGAAGCCGCGAACAAGGGCGCGCACGCCGGCAAGGCGCCGTCGGTCGGCCTGAACATCGAGCTGCCGCACGAACAGGCCGGCAACCACTACCAGGACATCTCGCTGCGCTTCCGCCACTTCTTCACGCGCAAGGTCACGTTCGTGAAGAACTCCGACGCGGTGATCGTGATGCCGGGCGGCTTCGGCACGCTCGACGAACTGTCCGAAGTGCTCACGCTGATCCAGACGAAGAAGTCGCGCCTCGTGCCGATCATTCTCGTCGGCAGCACGTTCTGGCAGGGGCTGCTGCAATGGTTCCGCGACCAGTTGATCCCGAACGGCCTCATCAATCCGGAAGACATGGACCTGATGCAGGTGATCGACGATCCCGACCAGGTGCTCGACGCCGTGCTCGCGTTCTACGAGGACAGCGGCGAGGAAGAAGGCGCGGACGGCGACGATCATCCGCCGCGGCCCGAAGAAGACCGCATGTTCTATCTGTAATTCGATCGGCTCGATGGCCGGCCGTCGCGGCCGGCATCCCGCTTCCCGCGCGGCAGGCATGGCGATTCCGCCACCTGCCGCGCGTCATTTTGTAACGCCGCGTTAATCCCGCAACGCGGCGACGCACCGTCGAATGTCAAATTCGGGCGGCCGGCGCCGCACAACGCCTTCGACGCGTGCCACGCCCGGGACCGACCATTGTCAAATCACGCTGCCGTCCATCGGTCCAGCCGGCCGGCCTGACGTCAATCTGCCGTAACAAATGCCGCTCGCCTTTTCCGTGCGGCGCCCGCACACTGCCTCTTGTCGGCGTGGCGTCCCCCCGGTGGATCGATCCCCCCTCGCGTCCATCGCGTCGCGCCGGCCTTTTGACAACGACATCACGGAAAACAACATGAAACGTTCGCTGATCGCCCTCGCCTTCGCCGGCCTCGGTGTTTCGCTGTCCGGCCTCGCCCACGCCGTCAACGTCGACGTCAACATCGGCACGCCCGCGCCGGTCGTCGTCGCGCCCGCGCCTGTCGTGGTCGCACCGGCTCCCGCGGTCATCGTCGGCTGGCACGGCGATCGTTACTGGGACGGCCGCCGCTACTGGGAACGCCGCGAGTGGGAAGATCACGAGCGCCATCATGGTCACGGCGGCTACCACTGCCCGCCGGGACACGCGAAGAAGGGTGAGTGCTGAGCATCCGAGTGCGGGTTCGATCGGGCTCGCGCACTGCAGGACAAAGAACAAGGCCGCACGTGAACGAAAGTTCGCGTGCGGCCTTTGTCGTTACGCCCGCGGCTTGCGCGGCGTTCACATCACTGAAACGCCACTTCCGCGAAGCTCCTCAGCTTCCGGCTATGCAGCTTGTCGAGCCCGTTCGTGCGCAGGATCTCCATCGCCTTCACGCCGATCTGCAGATGCTGGTCGACCTGCCCGCGATAGAACGTGTCGGCCATGCCCGGCAGCTTCAGCTCGCCGTGCAGCGGCTTGTCGGACACGCACAGCAGCGTGCCGTACGGCACGCGGAACCGGAACCCGTTCGCGGCGATCGTCGCGCTTTCCATGTCGAGCGCGATCGCGCGGCTCTGCGACAGCCGCTGCACGGGTTCACGGTGATCGCGCAGCTCCCAGTTGCGGTTGTCGACGCTCGCGACCGTGCCCGTGCGCATCACGCGCTTCAGTTCGGCGCCTTCGAGACGGGTGACCTCGGCCACGCCGCGCTCGAGCGCGAGCTGCACTTCGGCGAGCGCCGGGATCGGCACCCACAGCGGCAGGTCCGCATCCAGCACGTGATCCTCGCGCACGTAACCGTGCGCGAGCACGTAGTCGCCGAGGCGCTGCGTGTTGCGCAGGCCCGCGCAGTGGCCGAGCATCACCCACGCGTGCGGACGCAGCACCGCGATGTGATCGGTGATCGTCTTCGCGTTCGACGGGCCGACACCGATGTTGACCATCGTGATCCCGCTGCCGTCCGCGCGCTTCAGGTGATACGCGGGCATCTGCGGCAGCCGCGGCGGCGCGGCGCCCTCGGCCGGCTCGCTGCCGAGGTTCGCGTTGTACGTGATGACGTCGCCCGGCTCGACGAACGCGCTGTACTGGCTGCGGTACGCGCGCACCTCGGGATCGTCGCTCTCCGTCATCATCGTGCGGCCGAGCTTCACGAATTCGTCGATGTAGAACTGGTAGTTCGTGTAGAGCACGTAGTTCTGGAAATGCGTGGGCGACGTCGCCGTGTAGTGACGCAGCCGGTGCAGCGAGAAGTCGACGCGCGCGGCGGTGAACAGCGCGAGCGGATGCGGCTCGCCGGGCGCCGGCTCGAACGTGCCGTTGACGATGCGGTCGTCGAGGTACGACAGGTCGGGCGTGTCGAAGATGTCGCGCATCGCGAGCAGGCGGTCGCGGTCGAGCTCGCCTTCGAGGTGGATGCCTTCGGGAAACGCGAAGTGAACCGGAATCGGCTGCGACGACACGCCGATCTCGATCTTCACATGGTGATTCTTCGACAGCAGGCGCAGTTGCTCGCGATAGTAGTTCGCGAACAGGTCGGGGCGCGTGACGGTCGTCTCGAACACGCCGGGACCCGCGACGAAACCGTACGAACGGCGCGAATCGACGTGCGTGTTGACGTCGGTACGAATCCGCACGAACGGATAGCACGCACGCACGTGCTCGGTGATCGGTTCGTGGCGGCGATAACGCGCGAAGGCATCGCGCAGGAAGCCCGTGTTGGTGTCGTAGATGGCCGACAGCCGCGCGACGGCGGCGACGGAATCGTCGAATGCTTCGACGGGCGGACTCTCGGGCGTCAGCACCCGATGCCGGCGGCTCAAATCGTTCTTCATTTTCATCACCTCGTCTGATCGAACGACATTACCACGGAACCCGGTCATGCTCATGGCCACTCGCTTGCACGCCGCTTGCACGCGAGGGCCGGGCCGCGCGCAGTATTTGCTAAAATCGGAAGGTTCACTGGAGACTCATCATGAAGCCGCTCATTCTCGTCGCCGCTGCCGCCGTGTTCGCGGGCACGTTTGCCGCTGCCGGCGCCGCTTACGCCGCCGGCGGCACGCCCGACGCCGACGCGCAGGCCCGGGCCGAGGCCAACGAGGCCGCCGGCCTGCCCGATCTCCGCAAGATCAACCGGCCGGGCGCCGAAGTCACGTCGAAGGTCGACTTCGCCGACATCCGCCGCACGCCGAGCTTCCACGCAAAGAGCAAGAGCGGCACCGAGGTCACCGAGTATCGCGATCGCGGCAAGCCGGTCGAAATCGACGTGAAGTCGAACTTCGGCACGCGCTACCAGATGAGCTCGACGCTCGACACGTCGCCGAAGCCGCACGACGCGGGCGTCCCGATCACGCGCCTGCCGTCGGTCAACCTGCGCTACTGATTTCCTGCCGCGCCGCGTCGGTCCCGACGCGGCGCGCCGGCATTCCCTTCACCTCCTGTCGCGCCGCACGCCGCGCGCGTGCCGACAACTGACCAGACGCATCTCGCATGGCCGTTTTCACCGCTGTTTCCGACTCCGATCTCGCGCAATGGATGCGCCACTACGAACTGGGCGACGTGCTGGCGTTCCGCGGCATTCCGTCCGGCATCGAAAACAGCAACTTCTTCCTGACGACGACGCGCGGCGAGTACGTCCTGACGATCTTCGAAAAGCTGACGGCGGAACAGCTGCCGTTCTACCTCGACCTGATGCGCCATCTGGCGAGCCACGGCGTGCCGGTGCCGGATCCGGTCCCGCGCGACGACGGCGCACTCTTCGGCGAGCTGCACGGCAAGCCGGCGGCGATCGTCACGAAGCTCGACGGCGCCGCCGAACTCGCGCCGGGGGTCGAACACTGCATCGAGGTCGGGCAGATGCTCGCGCGCCTGCACCTCGCGGGGCGCGACTATGCGCGTCACCAGCCGAACCTGCGCAGCCTGCCGTGGTGGCAGGAGAACGTGCCGGCGATCGTCCCGTTCGTTTCCGACGCGCAGCGCATGCTGCTCGAGGACGAACTCGCGCACCAGGCCGCGTTCTTCGCGTCGGATGACTACGCGGCGCTGCCGGGCGGCCCGTGCCACTGCGACCTGTTCCGCGACAACGTGCTGTTCGCGCACGCGGCGCCCGGCACCGGTCATGAGGTACGGCTCGGCGGCTTCTTCGATTTCTATTTCGCGGGCTGCGACAAATGGCTGTTCGACGTCGCGGTCACCGTCAACGACTGGTGCGTCGACCTCGCGACGGGCGTGCTCGACGTCGCGCGCGCCGATGCGCTGGTGCGCGCCTACCAGACGGTCCGGCCGTTCACGGCCGAGGAGCGCCGCCACTGGAGCGACATGCTGCGCGCGGGCGCGTACCGCTTCTGGGTGTCGCGCCTGTACGACTTCTACCTGCCGCGCGCGGCCGAAATGCTCAAACCGCACGATCCCGGTCATTTCGAACGCATCCTGCGTGAGCGTATCGTCCACACGCCCGCGCTTCCCGAGACCCATACCGCATGCAACTGATCGAAGTGCCCGCGAAAGCGGGCTATGTCTGGTTCCGACAAGGCATCTGGCTGTTCCGCCGGAACCCGCTCGCGTTCATCACGCTGTTTTTCACGTACCTGCTGGCGATCACGCTGGTGTCGATGGTGCCGGTGATCGGCGCGGCGCTGCCGCTGCTGTTCATCCCCGGCATCGCGGTCGGCTTCATGGCGGCATGCCGCGACACGGTGGCCGGCAAGCCGGTGATGCCGACGATCCTCATCGACGGCTTCCGCTCGTACGGCACCGCGACGACGCAGCGGCTGCTCGTGCTCGGCGTGGTCTATGTCGCGCTGATGGTGCTGGTGTTCGCCGCGTCGTCCCTCGTGGACGGCGGCGGGCTGCTCCAGATGATGCTCGGCGCCACGAACGACGCGAGTCCGACGCCGGAAACGCTCGCCGCGCAAGGCACGCTCGGCGCGCTGCTGCTGGCGACGCTGCTCTACGCGCCGGTCGCGATGCTGTTCTGGTTCGCGCCGGTGCTCACCGCGTGGCACGACATTCCGCCCGCCAAGGCGCTGTTCTTCAGCATCGTCAGCTGCTGGCGCAATCGCGGCGCATTCGTCGTGTACGGGCTGCTGTGGTTCGGCGTCGCGCTCGGCACGTCGTTCGGCCTGTCGCTGCTGCTGCAGGCGCTCGGCGCCGGCGCCTATGTGCTGACGATCATGATGCCGGTGACGATCCTCATCGTCACGATGATGTACTGCTCGTTCTACGCGACCTATCGCGGCTGCTTCGGCGTGCAGGAACCGGGCGCCGCGACGCCCACCACCGGCCGCTGACGCCGTTCGGCCGGCGCCCGCCGCCGGCCGTCCATCCCTCCTCCCGGCCGGCCCGGCGCGGATCCCCGGCGCCACGCCCCACCCCTGTTCAACCGAATCTTTTGCGCGCAAAATAATTTGCGTACAAATCGTTAGCGCGTCCGCCGCGCCGCCCGAATCATGGACCGCCTGCCCCCGCTGCCCCAGACGCTCGACGAGCAACTGTGCTTCGCGCTCTACTCGACATCGCATGCGATGACGAAGGCGTACAAGCCGCTGCTCGACAAGCTGTCGCTGACCTATCCCCAATATCTGGCGATGCTCGTGCTGTGGGAGCGCGACGACATCGCCGTAAAGGACATCGCCGCCCGGCTCGACCTCGATCCGGCCACCGTCACGCCGCTGCTGAAGCGGCTCGAGGCGCTCGGCTACGTCGAACGCGTGCGCAGCGTCACCGACGAGCGCATCGTCAACGTGCGCTTGACGACGGAAGGCCGCGCGCTGAAGGACAAGGCGCGCTCGGTGCCCGCCGATCTCTTTTGCGCGATGCAGCAAACGCCCGAGTTCCTGGTCAGGCTGCGCGCGGATCTCCAGCAGTTGCGCCACGCGCTGTCGGCCGCCAACGAAGGCTGACGAACCCGCGGTCGCAAACGGCTCGGCACTGCCGGGCCTTTTCTTCAAAATTTCATTTGCACACAAATCATTTGTGTTCTATATTTTCCTCGTGGCCGGCGACACCCGTCCGACCGGACCGCTTCCTCCCATTCTTCCGACAGGAGCTGCACCATGAACATTCTGTACAAGACCAGCGCCACGAGCACGGGCGGCCGCGACGGCCGCGCGGTATCCGCCGACAACAGGCTGGAAGTGAAGCTGGCCGCGCCGCGCGAACTCGGCGGCACGGGCGCGGAGGGCACGAACCCGGAACAGTTGTTTGCCGCAGGTTACTCGGCCTGTTTCCTCAGCGCGATGAAATTCGTCGCGGGCCAGAACAAGCAGACGCTGCCGGCCGACACGCAAGTGACCGCGGAAGTGGGCATCGGCCCGAACGACGCAGGCGGCTTCGGGCTCGACATCGAACTGCGCGTGTCGCTGCCGGGGCTCGACAAGGCCGATGCGCAGGCGCTGGTCGACAAGGCGCACCACGTGTGCCCGTACTCGAACGCGACCCGCAACAACGTGCCGGTGCGCCTGACGGTCGTCTGACGCGACGCACGACGGCAAATGCAAAAAGGGCGTGTGCGGCTGCTTGCCGCACACGCCCTTTTGCGTGATTCGCCGGACCGGCTGACATGCCGGCCCGCGCTGCGCTGCTTAACGCGAGCCGAACGAGAACGGACGGTTCATCGCCGCTTCGCGATCGATCTTGCGCATGCGGAATTCGAGATCGTAGATGTCGGTTGCTTCGGAAAGGTACGCGTCGGCGCGCTCTTTCGCGGCCTTTTCAGCGTTCTTGGTCAGCATCAGGAAGAGGTGGCTCAGCAGGTACATGGTCGATCTCGCAATCCAAAGGTTCTTTGACTAGGGTTTTCCCGAATTATAGGGAAAACCCTAGCCTTTGGCCAGCGTCGATCGGAAGGTGCGTCGTCAGGTCGCCACAGTGCGGCGATTCTCTTCGAAAAAGGTCCAGATCATTGCGCTCGCATCGGGGCCTACCGCCGCGTGGAACGGCACCGCCTCGTCGCCGCCCGACCATGCATGATCGAGCCCTTTCACGTGACAGAGCCGCACGATCGACTCACCGTCGCGACGCACGTCGGTGATCTGCGCGCCGGCCTCGCGCGTCTCCACCCGCTCGCCGCCGCGCAGTGCGCCGCGGCTGTCCGCGAGCCCGTTCAGGCGCATGAACTGCACCGTCAGCTGGTCCGCATTCTTCGGTGCGACGACATGGTCGCCGTCGCCCTGCACGATCAGCACCGGCATGCCCGGATAGGCCCCGGTGTCGACCAGCGTGTCGACCACCGCAGCCGGGTTCTGCCGCAGGCCGCGCCGCATCACGTCCATCGCGCTGATCCCGGAATTCGCCTCGCCGAGCGCGGGGCCCGAATGCAGCGCGACCGCCGCGAAGCGGTCCGGGTGATGCAGCGCGAGCAGCGCCGCCAGGCCCGCGCCGGCAGACAGCCCGGCGACGTAGACGCGCGATGCATCGAAGCCGTGCTCGTCGACGAGCGCATCGACGAGCGACGCGACCGCATCCGCCTCGCCGCGGCCCGCGCGGTCGGTGTCTTCATACCAGTGCCAGCAGCCGTGCGCATGCGCACGCAGCGACTGCTCCGGATACAACACCGCGAAACCGTACTTGTCGGCCAGCAGGTTCATCCGGGTGCCCTGCGCGAACTCGTCGACCGATTGCTGGCAGCCGTGCAGCATCACGACCAGCGGTATCGCGCCGCGCCGGCGGCCAGGCGGGACGTACAGGCCATAGGCGAGCTGCTGGACCAGGCGGCCCAGCGCGGGCGCCATCGGATGCTCGCCGCGCGTCCACTCGCCGGCCGCCCAGGCGGCCGCGCGCGGACGCACGCGCGACTCACGTGGCGGGGACAGGTCGGTTGCGGCGGGCGATGCGGCGGCCTCGAGCGTATCGCGCGCGATCCGCTGGGCCTCGCGCGCCGCGCGTTTGGCGGCCGGAGACAGCATTCGTTTCATGCCGCCTAGCCATACCTTCGTCAGACTTTTGGTCATCAATCGGGCTCGCAGTCAGGAAAAATAGGGATACGACACGGGGTGCATCATTCGACTTTGTGCAATGCACCATAACATTGTTTCTGGGATTTTTCCTGCGCGCGGAGAGTTCCCCTCGGCGCAAAAAACGGGCCTCGAACACACGCGGCGCTATACTGGGGTTTGGCCGCTTGTATCCGTTGTAGTCGTTCTTCCCGGCTCGCGCGTTGATTTAAGCATTCGTTCCGCCCCTGCTCGTTCCCCTCCCGATGTTCGACCTGCCCTCTCACCTGTGGATCACGATCACCGCGTTCGGTGGCGCCGGCCTGACCTTGCCGCTCGCGATCACGATCGCCGTATGGCTCGCGCTCGGCTACTCGTGGCGGCGCGCGGCCGCGTGGCTCGGCGTGCTCGCGGCCGCGATCGGGGTCGTCGCGCTCACGAAGATCGCCTTCCTCGGCTGGGGAATCGGCATCCGCGCGTGGGATTTCACGGGATTCAGCGGCCACGCGATGCTGTCGACGTCGGTCTATCCCGTCGCGATCTTCCTCGCGCTGATCCGCACGCGCACGCCGGTGCGGATCGCCGGCATCGCGCTCGGGCTCGCGGCCGGCATCGCGGTCGGCGTGTCGCGCGTCGCGCTCGACGCGCATTCGCCGTCCGAATCGATCACCGGCTGCATCGTCGGCGCGATCGCCGCGCTGGCGTTCATCGCCGGCTCGTGGCACGCGGTACCGCACCGCTGGTCGGTGGCGGCGGTCGTCGCGAGCCTCGCGCTCGTCACCGTCGCGCTGCACGGCATCACGGTGCCGTCGCACCGCTGGGTCACCAAGGTCGCGCTGGAGCTGTCGGGGCACGAGCGGCCGTTCGTCCGCGCCCGCTGGAAAGCGAATCCGAACTACCGGCCGGCATCGCAGCCGTCGTCGCTGCAGCGCACCGATTCGTCGCAGCCGCTGCTGCACGCGTGACGGGCCGCACGCACGTCATCCGGTCGCCGTTCAAGTCTGAAGATCCTCATGCGCGCCATCGCATGAACGGTATGTCGAGCGTTATAACCCACCCTATATTACGATTACGGTTTCCAACCATTCAAACGCCCCGACCATGCGCTCGACCGTTCGCCCGCTTCGCCGCACCCTGCTCCGCCTGCTGCCGCTCGCCGCGCTTGCCGCGGGCATCGCGTTCAGCGCGCCGGCTTGCGCTGCCGACGAACTGGTCGTGTCGGCGGCCGCGAGCCTGACGAACGCGTTCAAGGCCGTCGGCGATGCGTTCCAGAAGCAACATCCGGACACCAAGGTGCTGTTCAACTTCGGCGCGTCGGACGTGTTGATGCAGCAGATCGCCAAGGGTGCACCGGCCGACGTGTTCGCCTCGGCGGACCAGAAGGCGATGGATCGCGCGGTCAGCGAAAAGGTCATCGTGCCGGGCACGCGCCGCGATTTCGCGGCGAACTCGCTCGTGCTGATCGTGCCGGCGGACAGCCGTGCGGCCGCGCCGACGTCGCTGAACGACCTGGCAGCGCCCGGCGTGAAGCGCATCGCGTACGGCGACCCGGCGTCGGTGCCGGTCGGCCGCTACACCGAAGGCGCGCTGCGCGCGGCAGGCGTGTGGGACGCCGTCAGCGCGAAGGGCGTACTGGCCGCCAACGTGCGCCAGAGCCTCGATTACGTCGCGCGCGGCGAAGTCGACGCGGGCTTCGTGTTCGGCACCGACGCGGCGATCATGCCGGGCCGCGTGAAGGTCGCGCTGACCGTGCCGACGCAGACGGCCATCACCTATCCGATCGCGGTGGTCAAGGACAGCCGCCATGCCGCGCAGGCGCAGTCGTTCATCGACTTCGTCGCGTCGCCGCAGGGCCAGGCCGTGCTGGCGACCTTCGGTTTCAAGCCCGCGGGCAAGTGAGCGCAGCATGATGCAGGACGCCTGGGTACCGCTGCTGTTGTCGCTGAAGGTCGCCGGCTGGGCGACCGCGCTCGACATCGTGCTCGGCGTCGCCGCCGCCTTCGTGCTCGCGCGCTGGCGCTCGCCGCTGCGCGACGTGGTCGATTCGCTGCTGACGCTGCCGCTCGTGTTGCCGCCGACGGTGCTCGGCTATTACCTGCTCGTGCTGCTCGGCCGGCACGGCGTGTTCGGCGCGTGGCTCGACACGCTCGGCATCGAACTCGTCTTCACGTGGCAGGGCGCGGTCATCGCGTCGATGGTCGTCGCGTTTCCGCTGATCCTGAAATCGGCGCGCACCGCGTTCGAAAGCGTCGATCCGCATCTCGAGCGCGCGGCACGCACGCTCGGGCTCGGCGAAGCCGCGGTGTTCTTCCGCGTGACGCTGCCGCTCGCCACGCGCGGCATCCTGGCCGGCGCGCTGCTTGCCTTCGCGCGCGCGCTCGGCGAATTCGGCGCGACGCTGATGATCGCGGGCAACCTGCCCGGTCGCACGCAGACGCTGTCGGTCGCGATCTATGCGGCGGTGCAGGCCGGCGACGACAGCACGGCCAACTTCCTCGTGCTGGTGACGTCGATCACCTGCGTGCTCGTGCTGCTCGCGACCGGCTGGCTCGTGCCGTCGCGTGCCGGACGGAGCCAGCCGACATGACGCGCCGGCCGCATCCGCACCGCTGCGCGGCACCGGTCGCGGCAACACGCCGTCCCGTCGGGCGGCCGGTTTCGCGCACGCACGGCGCGGCACGACGGAGGCCCGCATGAGCGTCGCCGTCGATATCCGCAAGACCTACGCGAACGCCGAGCGCCGCTTCACGCTCGATGTGTCGTTTACGGCCGGCACGCAGCGCGTCGTGCTGTTCGGGCCGTCCGGCGCCGGCAAGAGCATGACGCTGCAGGCGATCGCCGGCTTGCTGTCACCCGACGAAGGCACGATCACGCTGAACGGCGAAACGCTGTTCGATTCCGCGCGCGGCATCGACGTGCCGACCCGTGCACGCCGCGTCGCGTATCTGTTCCAGGACTATGCGCTGTTTCCGCACCTGAACGTGCGCCAGAACATCGCGTTCGGGCTCACGCCGGGCCTGCGCAACCCGCGTGCGAAGGCGGTGCCGCCCGAAGTCGCGTACTGGCTGCAGGCGTTCGAGCTCGACACGCTCGCCGGGCAATTCCCGTCGCAGTTGTCGGGCGGGCAGAAACAGCGCGTCGCGCTTGCCCGCGCGCTGGTCGCGCAGCCGCACATCCTGCTGCTCGACGAGCCGTTCGCGGCGCTCGACGGCGCGCTGCGCCAGCGCATGCGCCACGAGCTCGCCGAACTGCAGGCGCGGCTCGATATCCCGATGGTGCTCATCTCGCACGATCCCGACGACGTCGCCGCGTTCGGCGACCAGGTCGTGCAATTGAGCGAAGGACGCGTGCAGGCCGCAACGCCGCACGCCGAGTGGCCGACGCGCGTCACGTGATCGCGCGAAGGCGGTGGCCCACGCGGCCACGTTTGAGCCTGAGAGAAGCCGCACGGGCGGCAGAAGCTGGAACGAGCTGAAAACGGGATCGAAGCCGGCGCCTCGTGCATATCGGGCGGCGCCGGTTTCGCCGCGTCCGCCCACGGTCATCGACAGGGACGGCGCGCGCCGCCGTCGTGCGATCAGCCCGTCACCGCGAGAATCACGCTCGATGCCTTGAACAGCGCGATCGCCCGCCGGCCGGCGTCGAGTTGCAACGCGCCGACACTGTCGTTCGTGACCACGGCCGCGAGCGTCCCGCCACCGTCGAGCGCCAGCGTCACCTCGCTGTTCACCGCGCCCGCCGTGACCGTTTCGACCGTCCCGTGCAACTGGTTGCGTGCGGACACCTTCAAGGTCGCGTCGGCTCCGCCGTCGTCGTCGACCGCCAGCACGACCCACGACGCCTTCACGAGCGCGCACGCATCCGCGCCCGGCTGCAGGCCGAGCGCGTCGGCGCTTTCGTGCGTCAGCACCGCGACGATCGCCTGCCCGCCCGGCAGCACGAGCGTCACCTCGTCGTTCACCGTGCCGCGCACGATCGACTCGACCTTGCCGAACCACTGGTTGCGCGCGCTCGTCTTCATCCCGATCCGGCCGATCAGCGCCCAGTCGACGTCGAAGCCGGACACCGCCGCGCTCGCGGCGTCGATGAAGCGGCGATGCTCGCGCTCGATCGTGCGGAACGCGGCGATCAGCGACGTCGCGCGCGGCGTCAGCGTCGTGCCGCCGCCGCCCTTGCCGCCCGTCGAGCGCGTCACGAGCGGCTCGCCGGCCAGGTTGTTCATCGTATCGATCGCCTCCCACGCGGCCTTGTAGCTGAGCCCGACGGCCTTTGCCGCGCGCGTGATCGACCCGGTGTCGCCGATCGCCGCGAGCAGCGCGATGCGGGTGGCGCCGCCGAGCGTCTGCTCGCCCGCGCGCAGCCACAGTTCGCCGCCCAGTTCGAGCGGCCCGGCGGAAGAGGAAGGAGGCGATGCGTCGCTCATCGGTCTGTCGGAAGAAAACGGGTGGCCATTATAGTGAGCGCGCGCCGCTCAACGCGGCTTGCCGTCGAGCTTCGGCGGGCGCAGGCTCGCGAGCAGCGCCTCGGCGTCGCGCGCGGCGCGTTGCTCGAGCGCCGCACCGTAGCCGCGCACGAAACCGAGCTGGTACGCGGGCGCCGCCAGTTGCTCGAGATGATGCAGCGCGACGATCGTGTCGTTCGCCTCGCCGAGCACGCTCTGCACGCGCGCGAGCGTCTTGACCGTTTCGTTGCGCGTGCGGCGCGAGGCCAGCGACGCGAAGAACTCGAGCGCGTAGCGCAGCCGCTTCGCGTCGATCCGCACCTGGTGCCGCGCGGCCGTGTCGAGCGACGTGAGCGACGGCGATGCATACAGGTGACCGAACAGCCGCCGCACGCGCTTGGTCGCGTGGCGCCGCAGCGACGGCGTGTCGTCGTCGCCGGCGGCCGGCGGCAGCGCGAGCGCGCTCAGCCATTCGAGCCAGCCGAGCGTCAGGCGCGCATAGCGCGCCGAATGCAACGCCTGGCGCAATTCGACGCGCGCCGCCGTCGCCTGGACGCGCGCGGCGTCGAGCGTGCCGTCCCAGTCGGCGCTGCCGCCGTCGGCCGCGATCAGCGCGGGCAGGCTTTCGGTCGAGAACACGTCCCAGTCGCGCACCGTGCCGAGCAGCGACGCGACCCAGCGCAAGTCGGCGCCGAACGTGTTCTTCCATTGCTCGTCCGCGAAGCGTGGAAAGAAGCGCATCAGCGTGCGCAGCCGGCGCAGCGCGACGCGCATCTGGTGCACGAACTCGGGATCGTCGCGATCGAGCACACCGCCCTCGTTGCCGAGCCATTGCGTGGCAATGTCGCCGGACAGCGCGAACAGCGCGGCCCGCTGCGTGCGGATGCCGGTCAGGTCGACGAGTTGCGCCTTGACCGGCCCGGCGACGGCGGGCTCGCCCGCGCACGCGCGATCGATCACGCTGGTGAGCTGCACGAACGCGGGCCATGCGCCGCTGAGCTCGCGCGCGGCGGCGAACAGCGCGCGCAGCGCGGCCGTGCGCGCGGCGACGGTTTCCCAGTCGGGCGCCGCGAGGCGCAGCTCGACCTGGCGGCGCGGTGGTTCGGTGCCACGGTGCAGAATGATGTCGTCGAGCGTCATCTCGACCACCACGCCGCTGTCGTCCGCCCAGCGCCCGCGCCGCCGCTCGCTGACGAGCCGCAACGGCGCCGGCCCGGACGATGCGGTGAGCGCCGCTTCGGCAACGGCGTCGGGCGTCACGCGGTCGCCCTCGCCGGTCGCCTGCGGGGCATCCGCATCCGCATCGGCGATCGGCGCCGATGCGGGCGTGGCCACCGCGATGCCCGCGTGTTCGGCATCGAACAGTTCGCGCTCCACGACGCCGGGCGCGAATGCCTTCGTGCGCGACGCGACGACCCGCCGCCCGTGCGCGTTCGACTCGATCCACGTCCACCAGCACTCGCCGGGGCTCGGCTCGGCTTCCTCGACCTGGCATGGCTCGATCGTCACGCGTTCCTGGCCGCGCCGCATCCGCACCTGCGGACAGATCCGCCACGCACGGACGAGTTCGGCGCCGAAGTCGCGCTGCTCACCACGGGCCCGGCTTCCCGCCCTGACCGGCCAACCTTCCAGCGACAGGCACAACACGATTTCCAGCACACGCGACATGGAGGCTCCTGCACATGAAGAATCGCCGGCACGTCCTCCGTGCCGGCGTCGTCCGTGAAGCAGCTTCCATAGTACACGCGGCCAACATGCGCTGGCGACGATCTGGCCCTGTCGCCCGTGTCACGCATCAAACGACGTATCAGACGGCGTATTGCGCGATGCCGTTGCCGAACGACCAGTCCTCCTTCAGCACTTCGACGAGACTGATGAAGACGTCCTGCGGCCGCACGCCGGGCTGCCGCGCGAGATTCTCGGCGATGGTCCGGTACAGCGCCTGTTTCTGCTCGAGCGTACGCGTGTTGTTCGCCGTGATCTGGACCATCACCAGATCGTCGCTGCGTTCGATGTCGAGGTAGTGGCGGCCGAAGAAGAAGTTCTCGGCCGAATGCTCGGTCACGACCATGAAGATGTCGTCTTCGGGCACGTTGAACGTGTGCATCAGCGCACGGTGCACGCCGTCGACGAGCGCCGCACGGTAGGCGGCCGGTTTGCCTTCGCGCACTGCGATACGGGTGAATGGCATGGTCCTGCTCCTTTCGGTGACGTTGAGAATCGGAAACGCAACGTCAGGTTAGGCGCGCAGAACTATAATGAACAGTCATCATCCGATATTTCATTCATTTACATTTGCAATGAAAGTCCTCGACCTCGATGCAGTGCGCGCATTCGTGCTGGTCGCCGATCTCGCGAGTTTCACGCGCGCCGCCGACGCGCTCGGCACCACGCAATCGGCCGTCAGCCTGAAGCTGAAGCGGCTCGAAGCGCACCTCGGCAAGCCGCTGCTCGCACGCACGCCGCGCGTCGTCAAGCTGGCGGCGGACGGCGAGAACTTCCTGCCGGCCGCCCGCGCGCTGCTCGACGCGCACGACCAGGCGCTCGGCGCGATTTCGGCCGGCACGCACCGCCTGTCGCTCGGTGTCAGCGAGCACGTCGCGGTGCCCGACCTGCCGGCCGTACTGACGAGCCTGCACCGGCAGGATCCCGGGCTGTCGCTGGAGATGCACCTGGGCATGTCGGCGAGCCTGCTCGCGCAATACGACGAACGGCGGCTCGACGCGGCGATCGTGCGACACGAACCGGGCGAGGATCCGCCGCGCGACGACGGCACGCTGCTGTTCACCGAACCGCTCGCATGGCTCGCCGCGCCCGACTGGGCGCCGCGCGCGGGCGAGCCGCTGCCGCTCGCGGTGCTGGCCGGGCCGTGCGGCGTGCGGGCCGCCGCGCTGCGTGCGCTCGAGCATGCGGGGCGGCCGTGGCGCGAGCGCTTTACGGGCGGCGGTGTCGCGGCGGTCACGGCCGCCGCCGCGGCCGGGCTCGCGGTCTGCCCGCTGGCCCGGCGGGTCGCGCCGCGCACGCTGGTCGACGTTGGCACGAAATTCGGCCTGCCGCCGCTGCCGCATTCGCAGGTCGTGCTGTATTCACGCGTGCGCGACGCCCGCGCGGCGGCCGCACTTCGCAGGTTTTCCGACAGCCTTGCAATCTCGGCGTAAACTACGCGGTTCCGCTGCCCGCAATCCCCTGACGAATTCCGATGAAACCCGACGCCCGCAAGCACCTCCGTGCCAACCTGCTGATGCTCGCCGCCGCCGCGATCTGGGGCTCGGCGTTCGTCGCGCAACGACTGAGCCTCGACGTGATCGGGCCGTTCCTGTTCACGGGGCTGCGCTTCCTGCTCGGCGCGCTGGTGCTGCTCCCGCTGCTGATGGTCAACGCGGGCTCGCGCGCGCAGTTCGCGGCGATTCGCCGCGAGCCGGCCCTGCTCTCGCCGGGCCTCGCGCTCGGCGTGCTGCTCGCCGTATCGATCTCGCTGCAGCAGGTCGGCCTGCAGTACACGCGGGTCGCGAACGCGGGCTTCATCAGCTCGCTGTACGTCGTGATCGTGCCGCTGATGGGCGTGTTCGTCCGCCACCGGATCGGCGCCGGCACGTGGTTCGGCGCGCTGCTCGCGGCGATCGGCCTGTACTTCCTCAGCATCGACGAGCATTTCTCGGTGCTCTACGGCGACTGGTTCCAGCTCGCGGGCGCCGTGGTCATCGCCGCGCACGTGATGACCGTCGGCCATTTCGCGAAGCGGCACGATCCGCTCGTGCTCGCGTTCCTGCAATTCGTCGCGTGCGGCGTGCTGTGCCTCGCGGCCGGCCTCGCGATCGAACCGGTCAACCTCGCGATGCTGAAGCGCGCGCTGCCGACGCTGCTGTACGGCGGGCTGCTGTCGGTCGGCGTCGGCTATACGCTGCAGGTCGTCGCGCAGCGCGATGCGGCGCCGGCGCACGCGGCCGTGATCTTCAGCATGGAGGGAGTGTTCGCGGCCATCGCCGGCTGGGCCGCGCTCGGCGAGACGCTGACGCTGCGCGCGCTGGTCGGCTGCGCGCTGATGCTCGCCGGCCTGCTCGCCTGCCAGTTGCTGCCGAACGGCGACGCACGGAAAAAGGACGAGGACGCGCTGCCGGCGTGACACGCACGATCCCTATAATGGCGGTTCGCGTGCTTTTCATGCCAACCGCTTCCGACAGGCCAGCCCCGTGACGTCCAATCCCGTCGATCCCGCCGCCGACCTGCTGCGCGAACGCGCAGCGCACTATGCCGCCGAGGCCGCGCTGTTCCAGCGCGACCAGGCGCTGTCCATCGCTTCGCACGACCTGCGCAGCCCGCTGAACGCGATGCACAGCTGGGCGTACGTGCTCGAGCGCCAACTCGCCAGCGCCGACCCGAACCTGCAACGCGCGCTCGCGGGCATCCGCGCGGGGATCGACCAGCAGGTCGCGCTGATCGACGACGTGCTCGACGCACCGCGCGCGGCCACGCGCACCCTGGCGATCGCCGCACAGCCGTTCGCGCTGCGCCCGCTGCTCGACGACACGCTCGCACTGGTGCGCTGCGCACTCGCCGACGCACGACAGGTGAGCGTCGACGCGACGCTGCCCGACGGCGAGCCGTCGCTGACCGCCGACCGCGAGCGCATCGCGCAGGCGCTCTGGACGATGCTGACGACGGCCGTCGAAGCCAGCGCCGCCGGCAGCCGCGTGACGTTCACGTGCGCGCGTGACGGCGCGCAGTACGTCGCGCACGTCGCCTGCGACGTGAACGCCGCCGCCCTCGCCGATCCGGCGCTGCCGCATGCATTCGAACCGTTCGCGCGCCGCGAGATGCTGCACCCGCGCGACGCGAAGCGCGTCGCAGCGGCGCTCGCGCTGTGCCAGCGTGTCGCGCTCGCGCACGGCGGCTCCTTCACCCACGCCCCGTTCGCCGACGGCGCCGCCGTCACCCTGTCGCTCACCGTCCCCTGCGAGGCGCCGGTGTAAGCCATCGGCCGCCCGACACATTACATTTCCCTTTCCGGCCCTATACTGTTGGGCCTGTCATGACTGGAGCGATTCTTTGTTACAGATCTTCGCGCTCATCGGCGCGTTGTTCCTGGTGGCCCTCAACGGGTTTTTCGTCGCAGCCGAATTCGGCCTCGTCAAACTGCGCGCGACGCGCGTCAAGACACTTGCCCGCAAGCACGGCCTGCGCGGGCGCATCCTCGCGATCGTGCACGGCCGGCTCGACGCGTATCTGTCCGCCTGCCAGCTCGGCATCACGCTCGCGTCGCTCGGCCTCGGCTGGGTCGGCGAGCCGGCGTTCGCGGAACTGATCGGGCCGCTGCTCGACCTGATCGGCGTGCAGTCCGAGCGCATCGTGCACCTGATTTCGCTCGTGTTCGCGTTCTCGCTGATCTCGTTCCTGCACATCGTGGTCGGCGAGCTCGCACCGAAATCGATGGCGATCCGCCAGTCGGAGAAGGTCGGCCTGTGGGTCGCGCTGCCGCTCTACGCGTTCTACTGGGCGATGTATCCGGCGATCTGGGTGCTCAACACCAGCGCGAACGCGGTGCTGAAGCTCGCGGGCCTGTCGGCCGACCACGGCGGCGATGCGCACTACTCGACCGACGAGCTGAAGCTGATCCTGCGCAGCCGCCGCAGCGCGGGCAACGCGGCCCAGCCGGCGCGCGGCACGTACACCAACGACGAGTGGAACACGCTCGCGCACTCGCTCGATTTCTCGTCGATGACGGTGTCGGACCTGATGCGGCCGGCGCATGAAATGATCGGCCTGCGCCGCGACCTGCCGCTGCCCGACAACATGGAAATCGTCGCGCGACACCGCTTCAGCCGCTATCCGCTGTTCGAGGATGCGTCGCGCGAGCAGGTGAGCGGGCTGATCCACCTGAAGGACCTGCTGCTCGCGCGTCACGCCGGGGCGGCGCTCGAAGACCTGTCCGACTACGTGCGCCCGGTGCAGTACGTGAAGCCCGACACGCCGGCGCTGGAACTGTTCCGCCGCTTCCGCAAGGGCGCGCCGCACTTCGCGCTGGTCGGCAACAAGGGCGAGAAGCCGATCGGCTTCCTGACGCTCGACAACCTGCTCGGTGCGCTGGTCGGCCAGATCCACGACGAGTTCCGCCAGGGCGACGCGGACTGGAGCCGCCTCGACGACGGCACGCTGATGGGCAAGGGCAGCCTGCCCGTCGTGTCGCTCGAGCAGGCGCTCGGCATCGACATCGACGAAGGGCGTGCGGAATCGGTCGGCGGCCTGGTGATCCAGGCGCTCAGCGATCTGCCGACCGAAGGGCAGCGCGTGTCGTTCGATCGCTTCGACGTCGTCGTGAAGAAGATGAACGGTCCGCGCATCGTGCTGGTGCGCGTCTATCCGAAGATCGCGAAGGAGGCCGACGAATGACGGCCGCCGCGGGCCGCGCGCGATGACGCCGACGCTGCCGCGCTGCTGCGTGATCACGCCGGAGCCGGCGTCCGCGTCGACCGCCGATTGCCACGCATTCCTCGACACGCTGTCGGCCGTGCTCGCGCGCGGCGAGACGCTCGTGCAGCTGCGCGTGAAGTCGTTCGACGCGGCCGCGTTCGCGCGGCTGGCCGCCGATGCGCTCGCGCGCTGCGACGCGGCCGGCGCGCAACTGATGCTCAACGGGCCGATCGACGCGGCCGGCGTGATGCGGCTCGACGGCGCGGGCTGGCATCTCGACGGCGCCGCGCTGCGCGCCGTCGCGCAACGACCGCTGCCGGCCGCTCGCCGCATGTCGGCCGCCTGCCATGCGGCCGACGATCTCGTGCTGGCCGCGCGTGCGGGCGTGGATTTCGTTACGTTGTCGCCCGTGTTGCCGACGCTCAGCCATCCCGGCGCGCCGACGCTCGGCTGGACGCAATTCGCTGCGTTGGCCGCGCAGGCCGCGATGCCGGTCTATGCGCTCGGCGGCATGACGCGCGCGCATCTCGACGACGCGCGCCGCCACGGCGCGTACGGCGTCGCGGGCATTCGCGGTTTCTGGTAAGGGCGGCCGGGCGCGCCAGCGCCCGACCCTCCGGGCATCACGCGTGCGGAACAGGACGCATCGCGCGCCATGCGCGGTCGTCGATCCGACGCACGTCGTGCGTCAGCGCGTACTGGTTGACGTCGCCCGTCAGCCACGCGACGAGCGAATACGGCGGCAACTCCCCTTCGTCGACCCGGTCGCGTGCGCGTGCCGGCGTCTCGAACACGACCTGCCCGCCCGGCGCATCGAAAGGCACCGCGTCGGGCGACAGGTTCAACGCGATGGTCAGCGTCTCGTCGTCGGCGAGCCGCCATGACGCGAGCAGCGCGTCGGCATCGCCGTCACCGCTCGCCTTCAGCGCATGCGCGTCCTGCGGCCGGCAATCGGACAGCCGCGGCGCGATCAGCTTCGCGCGCACCGCGAGCGCCGACTGCACGAAATGCGCACGATCGACATCGCGCGCGGTTTCGTCGAAGATCAGCGGGATCTGCGGCGTGAGCAGCGACAACGCAAGCGCCGCGAGGCCCGCCGCCTGCTCGCTGTCGCGCTGTTCGCTGTCGCGCCACGCGCCGTCGGACAGCACCAGCGACGTGAGCGACAGCCCTTCGGCGCACGGGCCGTCGCCCGCCGTGGCCGGCTGGAACGCCGCGCCTGCCGCGGTCAGCGCGCGCGCGAGCGTGTGGATCGACTGGTGGGGCGAAATCCCTTCGTGCGCCGACGTGTCGCGCCCCGTCAGCCGGTGCAATGCGCGTTCTCCGCAACCGTTCCACTGCGCATCGAAATGCGTATCGGCCAGGTGCACCGGATGACGCTCGCTGCCGAGCACGAGGTGGATCATCCGGTCGGCCGGCACGGCCGCGCGCACGCGGTCGGCGATCTCGCGCAGCCACGACGTGCCGATCCGGTCGGCCTCGCGCAGCCGCAGGCCGTCGCAACGGTATTCGTCGATCCAGTACAGCGCGTTGTCGCAGAAGAAGTCGCAGACTTCCGGATGGTCGAGCGCAAGCGGCGCCGCCTGCAGCGGATCGTCGCGCGTATGGAAGAACGGCACGGCGTAATGGCGCAGCGCGTCGGTGCCGCTGCCGAAGCGCGCGTAATCGAGTTCCAGCAGCACCGCGAGACCGTAGCCGTGCGCGGCGTCGATCAATGCCTTCAGCGCGTCGGGGCCGCCCTCGGACGCGAGCGGCGCGAACGGCAGGCTGTCGTGCGGCGACGCGAGCAACTCCAGCGCGGTCACGCCGAGGCGCGCGAGCTGCGGCAACCGGCGGCGCACGCCGTCGAAGCCGCCCACCGCGTGCGGACGAATCGCGTACAGCGCGATGTCTTCCCACGGGCGGCCGCGCCAGAACGTGTTGCGCCATGTGAACGCGCGCGGATCGACGACCTCGCTCGGGCCGTTGAGCCCGTCCGGTTGCGAACGCGACGCGGGATCGGGAATCGACACGACATCGTCGAGCCGGTAACGGTAACGCGCGCCCGCACCGCATTCGACGAACACTTCGAACCAGTGTGGACCGGCCGCCATCATCGGGACGAGCGTCGGGCCGGAGCCGGTATCGAGTTCGAGCTGAACATGCGTGCTGCCCGGCGCCCACACGCGGAAATGCGTGCGCGGCGACGTGCCGAGCGCACCGCAGGGCTGCGCGCCGGACGGCAGGCAGTGTATGAAGTGCTGCGCATACGGATCGTGCGGACAATCTGACATGATGCGCTCCTCGTGCGTGCCGAGCGGCATGGCCGCGCGATTCGCGCGGCGCATCGGGCCCGGCATGCGACGGCCAGGCAGGGGGGAAGAAAAGTATGCGCCGCTTTCACGATCGCGACGCATCGAATCCTCACATTTTTAAATGCGAATCGACCCCGGCATCGATTGCGTCGCGATGCGCGCAGAATCGGGTAGTTCGCATACCGGAATGGCTGCTCGCCTTGTTGCGCCGCAGCCCCGCGCTTACGCTCGGTGCGATGCGCGTGAGCACCCCGCCCGCGCCCGAATTCGAGGAATCTCCATGTCGCTCCCCGCCAGCGCCGCGAAGTTCGATCCGGCACGCGCGCACGAATACGCCGAACAATCCCGCATCGCGCTCGCCGGCTACGACGCGTGCCACGAACTCGCCGCGTGCATGCTCGCGTCGGCGATCGGTGTACGCGATGCGCGGCTCCTCGTCGTGGGCGCAGGCGGCACGGGGCAGGAAATCTGCGTGCCCGCGGCGCTCGAACCGGGCTGGCAGTTCACGGCCGTCGATCCGTCCGCGCCGATGCTCGCGCTCGCGCGTGCCAACGTCGAAGCGGCGGGGTTCGCCGCCCGCACGCAATTCGTCGAGGCCGGCGTCGACGCACTGCCCGATGCGCCGGCGTTCGACGGCGCGACGCTGATCGGCGTGCTGCATCACGTCCCCGGCGATGCGGCGAAGGCCGCGCTGCTGGATGCGATCGCGCGCCGCCTGAAGCCCGGTGCACCGCTCGTGATCGCGGCCAACTATCGCCGCTATGCGGAGCACCCTCGCCTGCTCGACGCTTGGCAGCAGCGCTGGCGGATGAAGGGCGCGACGCCCGACGCCGTGCGTGCGCAGCTGGCGAAAATCCTGCAGGGCGCCGATCCGCCCGCTGCCGAGGAAACCGTCTTCGCGTTGCTGCACGATGCGGGCTTCGATGCGCCGCTGCGCTTTTTCTCGAGCCTGTTCTGGGGCGCGTGGATCGCGGTGCGGCGCGGCGCGTGACGGCGTAAGTTGGCGCGTGACGACGCGTGACGGCGTAAGTCGGCGTGAGGCGGCGTGAGGCGGCGAGCCGCAGCGTCAGCGCGGCCACCATCCGGACGAGCTTTCCGCTCGAAGCCGCGATGGCGCGTGGCGACGGCGGCACGCATCCGCAGATCGCTCGCTGTCTCGATAGCGAGCCACGCGCGGGCCGCCGACCACCGAGCTCGAGCGCGGCGATCGGTAAGAACGGCTCAAGTCATCCGCGTCAGCTCAGCAACCCTGCCGCGACGTTGATCGACAGCCCGAGCACGGCCATGTTGAAGTAGAACGACAGGATCGACTGCGCGAGCACCGCGCGGCGCGCGGAGCGATTCGCGAGCGACACGTCGGCCGTCTGCGACGCGACCGCGAGCGTAAAGGCGAAATACAGGAAATCCCAGTAGTCGGGCTCGGGGTTGCGGTCGGGAAACCGCAGCGCGCGATCGCTGCTCGGCGAGCCGTAATAGAGCCGCGCATAGTGCAGCGTGAAGATCGTCGGGATCAGGAACCATGCGCCGAACAGCGTCGCGCCCGTGACCGCATAGTGGCCGAGCCCGGCACGAAAGCCGACGTTCTTCGCGGTGGCGAGCTCGATCGCGATCGCGGCGACGCTCGCGACCGTCGCGATGCAGATGACCGTCAGCACGGTCGTCGCGTTCTCGTCCTCGCGGATCGCGATCTCGCGCACCTGGTGGTGATGTGCGGTGACCATGCGCCCCCACATCAGCACGAGATACAGCCAGACCGTGCAATCCCAGCCGATCAGCGCACGCGCGGTCGGTCTCAACTGCAACGGCAGCAGCAACGCGCACAGCACGCCCGCGGCGAAGGCGGCGACCATGCGCGGCCGGTTGCGTAATACCTGCGGATAAAGCGTCATCGTGTGATTCCGAAAGCGGATGGAAAGGGTTCGGCCCGCGTGCGAACTGCCCGCCGGGCAGCGCCGGCGGGTACCGCCCCGATTATCGCCATTCCTGCATGACGTTGCGACTGGCGTGAGCGCCTAAGATATCGGGATGACTCCCGTCCTCTGCCACCATCCCGCGAACGCGGCCGGCCGCGACTTCGTCGTCGGCGATCTGCACGGCTGCGTGGATGTGCTGCGCGCGCTGCTGCACGACATCAGCTTCGATCCGGCTCGCGACCGGCTGTTCTCGGTCGGCGATCTCGTCGACCGCGGCCCCGCGTCCGAAACCGCGCTCGAGCTGCTCGACCGCCCGTGGTGCCACGTGGTGCGCGGCAATCACGAAGAAGTGCTGAGCCTCGTCGCGCGCGGCAAGCTGTCGCACGATGCGTGGCGCGGGATCGGCGGCGACTGGGGCGCCGACCTCCCGCCGGAACGGCTGCACGCGCACGCGGCGCGCGTCGACGCGCTGCCGCTCGTACGCGTGATCGGCGACGGCCCCGCGCGCTTCAACGTGCTGCATGCGGAATTCCTCGGTCCGGACGCCGAACTCGACGCGGGCAGCTATTCGCCCGACGTGCGCGAGCGGCTGATCTGGGGGCGCGACCTGGTCCAGGGGCTCGTCGACCCGGCCCGGCAGGCCGGCCTGTCGCTGACCTGCACCGGCCACACGCCGGTGCGTGCGCCGCAGCGCATCGGCGCGCAATGGTTCATCGACACCGGCGCGTTCGCACCGTCGGGACGCCTGACGATCGTCGAGCCGCGCACGGGCGACACGTGGTCGCTGACGCAGGCCGACGCGCGCGCGCGTCATGCGGGCGACCTGCCGCTGCCTTAGGCCCACGTTCACGCCGATAACGGGCCTGCGCAGGCCGCGGGCCGGCAACCCTCGGCGGACTCACGCTCACGCGCGCGCGTTTGCGTGCGCGAGCACTGCGCTAACCCACCTGGTTCAGCTCGAACACCGCATCGATCGCGGATCCGTTCCAGTTGTATTCGAGATACGCAGCGTGATGACAATCGCGCAGCAGCGTCGTGCGAAACGCCGCGAGGCACTCGCCGCGCGGGTCGCGCACCGACGGATAGACGATCCCCGCGCCGCCCGCGTTGCGCACCGCGCGGCCGAGTGCCTGCCCCGCGCCGTAATCGAGCGGATCGAGCAGCGCCGGGCTGCGCTGCGGCCACGTGCGCACGTCGGCGACGTCGCCCTGCGCATACACCGTGTAGAGCCGCATCTGCTGACGCATCGGCGCCTCCTTCGTCGCGGCCAGGAACAGCCCGCTGTGATAGCGCGTTTCGGCGATCGCCGTATCGCGCGACCGCCCGCAGTAGAACACGCCGTAGCTGCCGTCCGAAAAGCGGCTGCCCTGCGGATTCAGATGCGTGAACGCGGCCATGATCGGCCCCCAGCCCGGGCCGTAGCGACGCTCCGCCGGCGGCACGAGTTCGAGCGTGCCGACTTCGTTGCGAATGCGATCGTTGGTCAGCGATTCGAGCGCATAGAGCGCATCGAAATCCTCGGCGGACGCGACGCGGTCGAACAGGTTGATGGCTGGAAAACGAGTGGGAATCACGCGATAGGCAGGTGCCCAGTCGACGACGGTCATGGGCCAGTGCTGTACTGCTTCGATCGGCATCGTCACGCCCAGCCACCCCGCATCGCGTCGAGATATTGCCGGACGGCGACCAGGTCGCCGACGTTGCCGGCGAGCATCCGGTCGAGCGCGCGCTTGCCGCCGAACGGCGCGGCGTCGTTCGGCCGCTTGACCCAGGTGTCGGCCGCGGCCGGCTGCGGCAGCAGGATCTGCAGCGCCTTGTAGATGCCGAGCAGCAGCGATAGCCGCTCGAGCGTATCGCGCGGCAGGCGCGCCGATTCGGGCGAGGCCTTCCACTTGAAGAACGTCGAGCGGCCGGGCGAGCCGAGCAGGACGATCTGTTCGTCGATCGTCAGTTCCCAGTCGCGCGCGATGTTGAAGAACGCGCGCAAGCCGGCCGCCGACATCTGCGCGACCGAAGCCTGCCGCGGGGCGGAATGCGGATCGAAGGCGGGCTGTGACATGATCGTTAGTCTCGAAACGAATTTACTAACAAGATTAGTCCATTTTCGTATTTTTGCAAGGGTCATCCCCCGGCGTGCCGGCATTCCTCCCGAAGGATCGATATTTTTTGTCCATTCTGGACTGCGATTTTATTTTCTGCGTTAATGTCCGTGCGGACAGCGCACCGGGACGCGGTGCGTCCCCGCAGCAACCGTGTCGCCCAGAACCGGATAGACCACGCCAAGGAACCACCATGAAGAGACTGATTGCCGCCGTTTCGATCGCCCTGCTCGCGGTATCGGCAGGCCCCGCCGTCGCGAAGGACTGGACCACGCTGCGCTTCGGCACCGACGCCAGCTACGCGCCGTTCGAATCGAAGGCGCCCGACGGCAAGCTCGTCGGCTTCGACATCGACCTCGGCAACGAGATCTGCGCACGGCTGAAAGCGAAGTGCGTGTGGCTCGAGAACGATTTCGACGGGATGATCCCGGCGCTGAAGGCGAAGAAGTTCGACGCGGTGCTGTCGTCGATGTCGATCACGCCGCAGCGTGCGGAACAGATCGGCTTCACGACGAAGATCTACAACCAGCCGACGCGGCTCGTCGTGAAGAAGGGCTCGCCGCTGCTGCCGACGGCCGAATCGCTGAAGGGCAAGTCGATCGGCGTCGAACAGGGCACGACGCAGGAAGCGTATGCGAAGGCGTACTGGGCGAAGCAGGGTGCGAACGTCGTGTCGTACCAGAACCAGGACGGCGTGTATGCGGACCTGACGTCGGGCCGCCTCGACGCCGCGCTGCAGGACGAGGTGCAGGCCGCGATCGGGTTCCTGAAGTCGCCGCGCGGAGCGGGCTACCAGTTCGTCGGGCCCGAACTCGTCGACGAGAAGGTGCTCGGCATCGGCGCCGGTATCGGGCTGCGCAAGGAAGACGCCGACCTGAAGGCGAAGATCGATCGCGCGATCCTCGACATGGTCAAGGACGGCACCTACAAGCGGCTCGCGTCGAAGTACTTCGACTTCGACATCTACGGCGGCTGAAGCGGCGCCGCGCGCGCACGGGTGCGATGCCCGTCGCGCGCGGCCCGACCGCCCCTCCCCTGCTCGCCGGACGGTGACGCCTCCCTGACGTCTGCCGTCGCACCGGTTTCATCGTCCGTATCGCGCAACCGGATGCCGCACATCATTCGCATGGCAAACGGATCGCCTGCGCTGGCGACCGCAGGCGCTCGACGTCGTCAATAAGCGAAGACCGGGCGCCGGGGTATCGGCGCCCGCGTGCACATCCCCATGCGGACCGGATTGGCGAGCGGGAAAGCACCGGCCCGGCGCGGATGACCGGGTATCAGCCGGATCCGCCTCGCACCGGGCGCGGAGAGGTGGCCTGTCGACGCGTGCCGGCCGGCAGCAAGGTGCGCGGTCGACCGGCGATGGGTCGAATCACTGCGATCGCGGCCTGCCGGCCGCGGCGTGTTGAGATCGTTCATTTTTCTACCCCGTATTCGAGTCGTTGCTTGTGCCGGCAACCGGACACCGCCGGTGCTCCGACGATCCGACGACGACGGCCCATGCCGCCCGGAACGGGGCCATGTTGCCCGTCCGGCCGTCATCCCCGCGGACTGCGTCCTAGCCGGTTCTCGAATGGTTCGCTGCCGAACCGGCCGGACGTCGCGTCGTCGACTCTCGCACCCCAACCTGTGCAAGGAGCGCGCCAGCTTCGTTCGGGGCCGGCGGCACAAGCCTTTCATCGGACCAGTGTGCGGCCCGGACGGGCAGGACATGCCGGACGTTGCGAAACTGAAACATGCCGGGCGCGAGCGGCCTCGGTCGCGTGGCGGCAACGCCTTGCCGGACAAGGCGCGCGGACGAGCCGGAAAATTTTCCCGGCCCGGGCCGCGCGTCGCCGCCCGCGTTTGCCGGGGCTTTTTGCACAGCCGCCGGCAGGAAACGTTTCACGCCCTTTACATGCCGCCGGACGCCCGCGCACGGACCGGCCGCGGACGCTTCCGGGCCGCCTTCAGCCGACTCGCTGGTGGTCGGCGTCGTCGGGCGGCGAGCCGTCCTTCCCGCCGTTGTCGCCGGTGTTGTCGTGGTCGTTGAGTCCGTGCTCGATCATCATCCGGTACAGCGTCACGCGCGAGATGCCGAGTTCGGCGGCGGCCTTGTTGATCCGGTGATCGTTGCGCAGCAGCGCGTTCTCGATCGCGACGCGCTCGGCGAGCGAACGCGCCTGCTCGAGGGTCACGGGCTCCGTTTCACCCGGAACCTCGAGCCCGAGATCGTGCGGCGTCAGCAGCCGGCTCTCGGCCATCACGATCGCGCGGCGCACCCGGTTGATCAGCTCGCGCACGTTGCCGGGCCACTCGTAGCGGCGCATCGCGTCGAGCGCGGCCGACGTGAAGCCGCTGATCTTGCGGCCGCTGTCACCCTTGAATTTCTGCAGCACGTAATGCGCGAGGATGTCGATGTCCTTGCCCCGCGCGCGCAGCGGCGGCTCGTGAATGCGCAGCACGCAGAGCCGGTGATAGAGGTCCGCGCGGAAGCGGCCGGCTTCGACCGCGCCGTCGAGGTCCACGTGCGTCGCCGAGATGATCCGCACGTCGACCGGAATCGATTCCTGGCCGCCGAGCCGCTCGATCTTCCCTTCCTGCAGGAAACGCAGCAGGCTCGCCTGGCTTTCGACCGGCATGTCGCCGATTTCATCGAGAAACAGCGTGCCGCCGTTCGCCGATTCGATCCGGCCCGCGCGCCGCTGGTTCGCGCCGGTGAACGCGCCGCGCTCGTAGCCGAACAGTTCCGACTGCAGCAGGTGATGCGGGATCGCGCCGCAGTTGATCGCGACGAACGGCCCCTTGCCGCGTGCCGAGCGCTCGTGGATCGCGAGCGCCGTCAGCTCCTTGCCGGTGCCCGACTCCCCGGAGATGAACACGCTCGCGTCGGTTTTCGCGACCTTGCGGATCGTGCTGAACAGCTGCTGCATCGCTTCGCAGTTGCCGATCATCCCGTGCTCGCCGATCGATGCCGCGTATGCGGCGCCGTCGACGCGATCGAGCGCGGCCATCCCGCGCGCGTGGCCGAGCACGTGCGAAATCCATTCGTACGGCAGCGGCAGCGTCACGTAATCGAAACAATAGCTGCGGATCAGTTCGCGCACGGCAGCGCCGATCGTGATGCCGGCCTGCGCGATGGAAATCCAGCCGATCGCCGGCTGGCTCAGGCACGCCTTCAGCGCGGGATAGTCGCGCGACGTGAAGCCCGAGAAATCGATGAGCCCGGCGGCGACGTTCACGCCGGACGTCATGTTCTGCGCTGCGCCGGCCGTCTTCGCGACCGAGATATCCCAGCCGAGCCCGCGCAGTTGCGCCAGCAACGGCTCGTCCGGCGAACGCATGATCACGAACAGCTTGCGTCCGGCCTCGGGAGCGGTGACGGATACGAGCGGCGTCTCGGACGCCGCCGTCCCGCTTGCGTCGGGTGACCTTGCAACCATCGTTGTTCCCCGCTTGGCGTTGGTATCGTGCGCTGGCTCGCCGCCGCGTCCGACGGACGTCGATCGAACCGACATATTGGCCGCATTTTCGTCCGAATAAAATCCCCCCGGGGAATAATCGCGTGCCGGGCGAACCCTTTCATGAACGGTATATCGACGCCGCCGACGCGCGGCTAGATGGGTGTTATCCCGGTGGCGCGGCGGGCGCGAAGCGAGGCCGGACCAATCGCGAACACCCGACGCCGCGCCGGTGCTGGCGCGCGGGGACGGCACGCGAGGCCGGGCACACGGGATCGGACCGGCGTCACGGGCCGGCACGCCCGGTCGGCCGCACCGGCCCGGTACCCGCAACCGTTTCCGCTTGATGCCGGTCAATCGTCGGATAAAACGGGGATGATGCAGGAATGCAACACGCGCCGGGCAGCGCGGCGAGCGGCTCAGCGTCCCGATGCGAGCGGCGCGAGCGCGTTGGCGCGACCACGGCCGGCCGACGCGCCGTCGTGTTCGCCGTACGCGGCGACGAGCGCGTCGACCCGCGCGAGGTGATGGCGGTTGTCACGGTCCCACGGGTGGAAGCCGGGCCGGAAAAAGCTCAGCCACTCGCCCGCGATCCGCGGAAACAGCCCACGACGCGGCCCGTACAGGAACGCGAGCATGCGCAGCATGCCGCGCACGCGATGCTCGATGTCGCGATCGCGCGACAACAGCGTCGCGTGCAGCAGGAACACAGTCGGCCAGAACGTCAGCGTCGTCAGCAGATAGACGCCGATGCGGATCAGATAACGGCGCAGGCCCGGCTTCATCGCGACGTTCCAGACGTCGAACGACACGGCCTTGTGTTCGGTTTCCTCGAGCGCGTGCCACACCCACATCTGACGGTAGCCGTCGACCGAGCCTTCGAGGCGCGTCGGATCGCGCAGCAGCCAGTCGGCGAGCATGGCCGTGTAGTGCTCGGCGGCGACCGTATGCGCGAGCTGCACCGAATGCGGCAGCTTGCGCTTCATGTAACCGAGCACGGTCCAGATGCGCTTGTCGAGCTTGCGCGCGGGCAGGCGGTTCGCCTGCATCAGCTCGTTGTATTCGACGTGCTCGCGCGTATGCATCGCCTCCTGCCCGATGAAGCCGAGCACCTGCCGCTTCAGCACCGGATCGTCGATCCGGTCGCGATAGTGGCGCACGGAATCCATGAAGAATCGTTCGCCGGCCGGAAACAGCAGCGACAGCGCGTTGAAGAAGTGCGTCACGTGCGGGCCGAGCCCGTGCCAGTCCTTCGCGCGTTCGACCGGCAGGTCGAAGCGCAGGTCGCGGCGCACCGGCATCACCTCGGCCGCGGTGGCAGAAGCGGCTGACTTCATGTTCGTCGTTCTCCTTGTTTCCGGGCGGCCCAGCCGGCCGTTGCGGCCATTGCGACCGTACCGGCGCGGCCCGGGCAGCGCATCGCGCAACGCCCGGATCTTGACATCGATAGCTGTAAAGATAGGCGCCGGCGAACGCCGCGCGCAAGCCGCGCGGTAGATGCGCGCTTCCAAACAGGGCACGTTCGGCAACGCGACAAAAGCGGCGTTCGGGTGGCGTTCGGGCGGGTCGCGATTCGAACGCGCGCATCCGTGCGCAACCGGCAGGCGGGCGACGCGCGCGCGAATCGCATTCGGCGCGCAAGCCCCGTGCGACGGGCGTTTGCGGCGTCGCGCGACGTTTTTTCGACGCGACGCCGAGCGGCCGGATAGCGCCGATTCATACGCGCGCGACGTTCGCGCGGCGCAACCCCTTCGAGCCGGTCCGCGAACGATTCAAACATGCGTTCCATTCGCGTGTCGCGCGAGATGCGTGAGCACCGCCGCGACCGGCGCGCGACAGGCACGCGGCCGTGCCCTCGCCGCCTGCGGCGGCCCCCTGCGCGCTCGCCTACAATAGCGGTTTTACCCAACCCCTTTCAGGAGAAGTCATGTCTGTCACCACGACCGCATCGGGCCTCAAGATCGAAGAGCTGACCGAAGGCACCGGCGCGGAAGCGCAAGCCGGCCAGACCGTCAGCGTCCATTACACGGGCTGGCTGACCGACGGTCAGAAATTCGACTCGAGCAAGGACCGCAACGACCCGTTCGCGTTCGTGCTCGGCGGCGGCATGGTCATCAAGGGCTGGGACGAAGGCGTGCAGGGCATGAAGGTCGGCGGCGTGCGTCGCCTGACGATCCCGCCGCAACTCGGCTACGGCCCGCGCGGTGCAGGCGGCGTGATCCCGCCGAACGCGACGCTCGTGTTCGAAGTCGAACTGCTCGCCGTCTGACGACGCCGCCGGCCGACGTCCTTCCGATGGAACGCATCCCGTCTCCCGCCATCGCGCTGCGCCGTTACGACACGTGCGAAGCGTCCGACGTGCACGACTTTCACCAGGTCGTGCTCGGCGTCGACGGCGCGATGGTGATGGCGGTGGACGGCGTCGGCCAGCGCATCGACCGGCACGCGGCCTGGCTGATTCCGGCCGGCTCGCGCCACGATTACGCGGGCCTCGGCGACAATCGCCAGCTCGTGCTCGACCTGCCCGCCGCGTCGCTCGCGGTGCCGCAGCGGCTGTTCGACAGCGCGCGTGCCGTGTCGATCGACCCGGCGCTGACGTCGCTCGTCGCGCAGGTCGCGACAGCGGCCGCGCAGCTCGACGGCCCGGCCGGCGACACGCGGCACGCGCATCGCTTCCAGTGGCAGGCCGCCGCGCGTCTGTGCGACGCGCTGCTCGGCGACGCCAGCCTCGCCGCGCCCGCGGCGGGCCTCGATTTCGCGCGCATCGACCGCTGGCTGCGCGCGCGGCTCGCGGAGCCGCTGCGCATCGCCGATCTCGCCGCGCACTGCGGCTACGGGATGCGCCGGTTTCACCAACTGTTCGTCGACGCGTTCGGCGAAACCCCGCATCGCTACCTGCAGCGGCTGCGGCTCGACGCCGCCGTCGTGCTGCTCGCCGACGGCCGCCATCCGCTCGTCGACATCGCCGGCATGGTCGGCTTCGCCGACCAGAGCACCTTCACGCACGCGTTCACGAAACGCTTCGGCGTCGCGCCGGGGCGCTGGCGCGGCGAACGGCACTGAGCGGCCGGACGCCACCCGTTTTCCTGCAATAGCGAACGCGACTGCGCCGATCGCGCCCCTGCGTCATGGCCGGATGGTTTTCGACAGTCGTTGTCATCGCGCGCCACATCGTGGCGCGCATGAAAGCGGTGCGCATCGGGCGGGGTCTGCAGCCGCTTGAACGGGACTCTCGGCCGCCACCGGGCGCGCGACCGATGCGGCGACGCCGCGCAACGGTAAAGACACGGCCCTTGCGTCGCACGGCGTCCTGGGCACGGCGTCCGGGGTCATCACGCCCGGGGCATCACGTCCGTATCACGCCCGCTCGTCGCCCACTTTCCGCACGACCGTATCCGCCGCCTTCAACGGCCGACCATCGTCGTGCCGCAGCGCGAGCTTGCGGATCGCACGCCCCGTCTTGCGCTCGACCAGGACCGAATGCGGCTCGCCGCGCTCGAACAGGTTCGCCTCGCCCCACTGCCGCAGCATCACGATCACCGGAAACAGCCCCTCGCCCTTCTTCGTCAACGCGTACTCCTGATACGCGCTGCCGTCCGACGCGGGCACGACGTCGAATACGCCCGCGTCCACCAGCATCCTGAGCCGGTCCGACAGGATGTTGCTCGCGACGCCGAGGCTCGCGCGGAAATCGCCGAACCGGCGCACGCCGTCGAACGCGTCGCGCACGATCAGCAACGCCCAGCGATCGCCGACGATATCGGTCGCCCGCGCCACCGGGCACGGCGAATCCGCAAGACTTTTCTGCCTGGCCATGTTGTTCTCCGCTGTCGCGCCGGTCGCCTTCGCGCGCGCCCGGCACGTCGGTGCGCGGGCCCGTTGCCCGCCGCCTCACAAGTTGCATTTTAAAACCACTTTTCCTACACTCACACTGGTTTCAAATTGCAACTACTTAAGCGAGTGCGAGGCAACCCATGGAATCGTCTTGTCGTTCGGAAACCGTCGTGTCCAACGCGACATCGGGTGGCGTGCGCCGGGCCGATGGCGCGCGCGTATCCACGGCGCTCGTCGCGCTGCTGGCCGTCTGCTGCGCGGCAAGCGTCGCCAACGTGTACTACGCGCAGCCGCTGCTCGATTCGATCGCCCGCGATTTCCGCGTATCGCAGGCGACGGTCGGCGGCGTCATCACGGCGACGCAGCTCGGCTGCGCGCTCGCGTTGCTGTTCGTCGTGCCGCTCGGCGACCTGCTGAACCGCAAACGCCTGCTCGCCGTCCAGCTTCTGCTGCTGACGGCGGCCTGCATCGGCGTGGCCGCCGCGTCGACGCGCGTCGCGTTGCTGGCGGGCATGGTCGCGGTCGGGCTGCTCGGCACCGCGATGACGCAAGGGCTGATCGCCTGCTCGGCCGCGCTTGCGGGGGCCGGCGAGCGCGGCCGCGTGGTCGGCGCGGCACAGGGCGGCGTCGTCATCGGTCTGCTGGCCGCACGTTCGCTGGCGGGTGTCGTCACGGATATCGCCGGCTGGCGTGCGGTCTACCTGGTGTCGGGCGCACTTGCGATCGTGATGCTGATCGCGCTGGCGCGGCTGTTGCCCGATGCGGACGCGCCGCGCGAGCGCATCGGCTACGCAGCGCTGCTCGGTTCGATGGTCACGCTGCTGCGCAACGAGCGCGTGCTGCGTGTGCGCGGGGCGATCGCGCTGCTGATGTTCGCGGCGTTCAGCATCTTCTGGAGCGCGCTCGTGCTGCCGCTGAGCGCGCCGCCGCACGTGATGTCGCATACGCAGATCGGCGCATTCGGGCTCGTCGGCGCACTGGGTGCGGCGGCCGCCGCGCGCGCGGGCCGGCTCGCGGATCGCGGGCTCGGCGAAGCGACGACCGGCGCCGCGCTCGCACTGCTCGCATGCTCGTGGCTGCCGCTCGCGTTCACCGGTACGTCGATCGCACTGCTGGTCGTCGGCATCGTGCTGCTCGACGTCGGCGGGCAGGCCGTCCATGTCGTGAACCAGAGCATGATCCTCGGCGCGCGGCCCGATGCGCATGCGCGCCTCGTCGGCTGCTACATGCTGTTCTATTCGATCGGTAGCGGACTCGGCGCGATCGCGTCGACGATGACGTATGCGCACGCGGGATGGATCGGTGTCTGCGGGCTCGGCGCGGCGGTCAGCGCGGCCGCGTTCGGCGTATGGGCCGTGACGCTCGGGCGTGCCTGAACGAAGCGTGTCGAGCACGGAGCGCGGGCGCCGCATGCCCGGCTTCGAACGACAAAAGGCCGGCTCGCCCGGATCGGGCGGCCGGCCTGCGAACCGGACGTGTATGCCGGCTCGACCGTCGCGGCGACGCGCCGCGTTCGCTTACCCCGCCGCCTGGATCGCCTCTTCGTACACGCCGGCGACGCGTCGCGCGATCACCGCGTTGTCGAAATGGTCGCGCGCGTAGCGCTTGCACGCCGCTTCGTCCGGCAACGCGATCGCGCCCGACAGCGCGCCGCCGAGCCCTTCCGCGATCGCGTCCGCGCCCGTCGACGGCAGCACGAGGTCGTTGGACAGCCCGGCGACCGCCTCCGGCAGCCCGCCGACCGGCGTGACCAGCACCGGCGTGCCGGACGCGAGCGATTCGACGGTGATCAGCCCGAAGCCTTCGAGCGCGACGGTCGGCACGACGCTGACCGTCGCCGCGCGGTATAGCGCCGCGAGATGGTTGTCGGGCACGAAACCGAGCAGCTTCACGTTGTCCTGCAGCCCGGCTTCGTCGATGCGCTGCTGCAGTTCCTCCCCGATCTTGCCCTTGCCGGCGATCAGCAGCAGCACGTCCGGGTGACGATGCTTGACGAGGCCGATCGCGTCGATCAGGTCCTCCAGCCCCATGCGCCGCACGAGCCGGCGCACGGCCAGCACGATCGGCCGGTCCTGCGGCAGTTGCAGCTTGTGCCGCGCCTCGGCCGGCGTGAGCGGCGTGTCGAACTGCGCGGTATCGACGCAGCCGGGAATCACGCGCACGCGCGACGGATCGATCCCGTAGCGGTTCGTCAGGATCTGGCCGAACGCCTGCGACAGCACGATCAGGCGCGACGAGCGCGTATAGACGGCCTGTTCGAGATAGCGCTTCGCGCGCTGCCCGAGCGATGCGGCGCCCTCGACCTGGCTTTCGTCGGCCCACGGCCCCTGGAAGTGCGACACCTGCGGAATCCCGCGCGTGACGTCGAGCCCCGGGAACGTGTACAGCGCGAAGTGCGACGAAATCACGTCCGGCCGCTCGCTGCGGATCTCGTCGCGCAGCGCGCGGCGCGCGGCGAGCATGCGGCGCGCGAGCGGCTGCGACGCAGGTCCGAAGCCCTGGATCGCACCGCCCGTGTCGTCGGCGACCTTCGGCGAGCCGGCGACGAGCCCGCGCACCGCGACGCCCGCGCCCGGCAGCGCGCCGACGAGCGAGTAGTACATCCGGTCGAGGCCGCCCGCGCGTTCGGGGAACCAGTGCATGCCGATTTGCAACGATTTGATCGGCCGGGAAGATTGAGACGTCACGGTTGCTCCTGCGTGATTGCATGCTCGACCCGCTCGAAGGCGGACGGCTGCGTGGGTTGGCCGATGCGCCGGTAAAGCGCGACGTACTGGGCGCCCATGTGGGCCCAGCCGAAACGGGTCATCAGTTCGCGGGCCGCGTCGCCCATCGCGCGACAGGTGTCGCGCGACGCCGCGAGCGAGCCGATCGCCTGCGCGAGCGCGGCCGGATCGTCCGGGTCTTCCAGCACGATCCCGCAATCTCGCGTGATGATCTCCGCGCCGCCGGCGGTGCGCGCGGTGACGACCGGCAGCCCGGCCGCCATCGCTTCCAGCAGCGACAGGCTCATCGCTTCGTAGCGCGAAGGAAACACATACG
Source organism: Burkholderia sp. Bp9015 (assembly GCF_003853505.1). Taxonomy (NCBI): domain Bacteria; kingdom Pseudomonadati; phylum Pseudomonadota; class Betaproteobacteria; order Burkholderiales; family Burkholderiaceae; genus Burkholderia; species Burkholderia sp. Bp9015. Next base: position 45,192 of record NZ_QTPZ01000030.1, on the reverse strand, counting down.
CGTCGACCGAGCGCATCAGCGTCGGCATGTTCTTCACGAGCCCGAGGAAATGCACGCGCGACGCGATGCCGAGCGCGCGCGCCTCGTCCGGATACGGGCTGCCGGGCAGATAGCCGGCCACCGCGAGATGGACGTTCGCCGGCAGTTTCGTCAGCGCCTTCAGCACGGTGCCGAGGTTCTTGCGCGGCGTGCGCAGGTCGCCGACGAACAGCAGCAGGAACGCGTCGTCCGGCAGCTTGAACGCAGCGCGATCGGGCTGCGCGCCCGCGAACGCGCTGCCGTCGACGCCGTTGTAGATCACGCTGATCTTGCGGCTGTCGATGCCGAGCCCGGCGATCTCGTCGGCCACCTTCTGCGACACGGCCGTGATCGCGCGCGAACGCTTGTACGCCCAGCGCTCGAGCGCCGTATTCACGCGCGTATAGACGTACTGGTACGCCGACCACAGCCCCTTCGTCGGGCCGAACGGGTAGTACGGGCTCTTGAACCAGCCGCCGTGCACGAAGTGCGCGGTGTTCACGTCGGCCTTGATCCACGAGATGAAGCCGTTCACGTGCAGCACGTCGTATTCGCCGCGATGCGCGCGCAGCCAGGCCGCGCTCTTGAGCGCGAACACCTGCTGCTTGACGAGATTCGACGGCCAGAAACCGCCGACCTTGACCGGCACCCAGCGCACGCGCGGGTCGGCCAGCAGCTCGGGCGCGACGTGCGACGCGACCAGCGTGACCTCGTAGTGTTCTGCCAGCGCCGCGCGCGCGATTTCGTAATTGACGCGGCCCTGCCCGTCGTTATGTCGCACGACGTGCGTGACGATCGCGATTCTCAATGGTCGCCTCCCCGTGAACGCGCGGCGGCCAGCAGGCGCTGTGCCTTTTGCCAGTGCGCCGCGGATAGTATGGAAAAAATGGCCGTGAACAGCAGCAGGCCGCCCGTGCCGATCAGCGAGTTCGTGAACACGAGCATCGCGAACACCGACAGGCACAGGCTCAGGCATGCGCCGACGAACTTGTCCTTGCGCAGCTTGAACGCCGCGCGCAGCGTGCGGGCGAGCAGCATCACGACACCCGACAGGTACAGCAGCGTGCCGGGCCAGCCGAGCACGAACGGCACGTTCATCACGCCGCTGTCGAAGCTGCCGTACTTGCCGAGCTCGCCGCTGTCGCTCGACAGCTTGGTGGACGCGCCGGTCGCGCCCATCCCTTCGCCGGCGACGTCGGTGAACGCCGTTTGCGCGAAGGTTGCGTAGAACTTGTTGCGGTCGTCGTAGCTGCGGTCGTCCTTCAGGTTCGTGATCGACTGCAGGCGCGCGCCGAGCCGGTCGGCCACCGGCCCGACGGTCAGGAGCGGCACGCACAGCCCGACCAGCACGACCCCGCTGATCAGGATCCGCATCCGTACGCGGTTGCTCGACTGCACGAGCTGGATCGCAAGCGCGATCACCCAGCCGCCCCAGGTCGAGCGCACGAGACACAGCGCGAACGACACGAAGCCGGCGGCGCCCGCGAACCAGCGGACCTTCTGCGGCGCCGCGAACACGAACACCAGCGCGCCCATGATCGCGAACGCGAACGGCCCCGACGAGTTCATCGTGCTGAAGACCCGCACGCCGTACGGCACCGGCTCGCCCTGCGAACCCATGTCCGAGCCGATCATCCACAGCACGTCCCACTGCGGCATCACGAAGTACTGCACGACCCCGTACACGCCCATCACGAGCATGCCCCACATGAACGTGGACAGCAGCACGTCGCGGTACTCGGGATAGTCGCGCGCGTTGACCATGATGTGAAAGCCGATCAGCACCGGGTACACCCAGTTCGCGAGGTCGTAGGTCGCGGCCATCACGCCGCTCGACACGATCCCGACGAGGTACGCGTACGTCAGCCCGAACAACATCAGCAGCACGGGAATCCCGCGCCGCTGGGCAAGCACGCGGTAATGCCTGAGCAGCCCCAAGCCGGCGATCATCGTCACAGCGAGCGGCGCGACCTGGATCAGGCTCGTCGGCGTGAACGCGCCCTTCGACCAGTCGGCGAGACGCCGCACTTCGGGGCTCAGGAACCACACCCACCACATGAAGCCGACGTAGCGCGCCGGGCTCTTGAAATACAGCCAGATGCCGACCGCGATCGCCAGCACCGGAAACGCGAGCGTCAGCACCTTGCCCTGGTGAATGGCGATCAGCGCGGCGGTCAACGTCCACAGCCCGGCCTGCCCGACCCAGTGCTTCGGTTCGGGTAACCGGCTGCGGTTGCGCGACGGTGCGCGTTCGGCGGTAATCGTACTCATCGATCCGCTCTCACCGCGACGACGGGCGCGAATCCGCGAGCGGCATCGCGAGACCGGCGGCCGCCGGCGTGCGACGCCGGCGCAGCAGGTCGCGTGTGATCCGCACGTGCTGCTCGGCGAACGCCTGCGTGGTCAGGTCGCGCTCGCGCAGGCACGCGGCCGCGGCACGCGCGCATTCGAGCGCGGCGGCCGGATCGGCCACGAAGCGATCGGCGGCCTGGCGCATCGCCGCTGCGTCGAACGCCGGCACGTAGGCGGCCGTGTCGTGCGGGAAGTAGTCGCTGAGGCCGCCCACGTCGGACACGATCATCGGCTTGCCGACCGCCGCCGCCTCGAGCATCACGGTGATGCCCGACGCATGGAAGTTCGGCCGCAGCGGCACGACGATCACGTCGGCCCATGCGTACAGCTCGTGCTGCTTCGCGAGGCCCGATGCCGAGCCGATCTTCACGTTCGGCGCATGCCACTCGCGCGGCACGCGGCGGCGCGTCGCGAGCCGCACGTCGTAGCGCTCGTCGCCGCCGAACGCGGCGAGGAACGTGCGCCAGTCGCGGTCGCGGTCGTTGCCGATCGCGGCGATCCGCAGCGGCCGGTTCGGCTTCCATTGCCGCGGTTCGGCCGGCGGGAAGTCCTGCGTGTTCAGCCCGTAGTAGACGAACTCGGCTTCGCGCCCGAGATAGCGGCGGCACAGCTCGGCGTTGTCGCGGGCGAGCGTCGTCAGCGCGTCGGCGCGCGCGAGCAGCTTGCGGTACAGCCAGCGGCGCGGGCCGCCGAAGGTGTTCCACTTGTCGAACAGCCACACGCTCTGCGCGAGCAGCAGCGGGCGCTTGCCCTGCGCGCCGGCGAGCTTCAGGACCAGCGCGGCGGCGAGGTGCTCCTGCTCGGTGTGCGTCCAGATCACGTCCGTGCTCAGCAGCGCGGCGCGATTGCGCCATGCGTGCACGACGTCGAAGCCGAGCGCCGCCTTCAGCGCACGGCGCGCGAGGCTCGCGACGCGGTTCTCGCGGCGGTCCTGCGAATAGGTCAGCCGGAATTCGTCGGATTCCGCGTGGTGATAGCCGTACAGGCAGCCGATGTTCTCGCCTTGTCGATAGGTACGCGGATCGGCACCGTAAAACAGGTGAACGTGAACCTTCGTCGAAGTCATGTCAGCCTCCGCCAGGCCGTCGGATGCACCGACGGGCAAGCTTCAGGGAGCTGGAGGGGCTGCGCCCCTCCAAGCGAATCAAGTGAGCGCGGGAGTCGGACCATTTCATGCCCTTCGCGGGTGGCCGTGCATCGTGCGCGCGGCCCGTTCAAGACGTCACCGGCGGCATCGCCGCACGGTGGGGGGCAAGATTCGCGCGGCGCGCCTCGCGCGCGCCGCGGCGCACCGCGCGCCAGTGGTCGCGCACGCGGTCGCGCCGCGCGGTGTGCAGCGACAGCAGCACGTGCGCGAAACCCGGGTAGACGCGCGTGCCGACCAGCGTCCACCACCACCACGCGATCTCGCGCCGCAGCGGCGGCAGATGCTCGCGCAGGATCAGGTGCAGGTTGTACGCGCCGTTGCTGATCGCATTCAGCGACGCGGCGTCGCGCCGGTCGTCGTCGAAACGCTCGGCCGGAAAATGGTCGACCGCGATCGCCGGGTCGTAGACGAGCTTCCAGCCGTCGCGCTGCACGTGCATGCTGAAACCCATGTCGTTGTGCACCTGCGCACCGGCGCCGCGCAGCCGCGTGTCGAAGCGCAGCCGCTCGATCGCGGCACGGCGGTAGCTCATGTTCGCGCCCTTGAGCATGTCGACTTCGCGCGCGCCGCCGACGCCCAGGTGATGGTTGCCGACGATCTTGCCGGACAGTGTGAGCTGGCCGACGAGTTCGCGCGATTCGTCGAGCACGCGACCCTTCTCGTGCACCCAGTCGCGGCCGCCCACCGCGCCGACGCGCGGGTCGGCGAGGAACACGGCCTCGATGCGCGCGAGCCAGTCGGCGTGCGGCGCCGCGTCGTCGTCGGTGATCGCGACGATGTCGCCATGCGCCGAGTCGAGCCCCTTGTTCAGCGCGGCGACCTGCCCCGGCACGTCGACCGGCACGATCCGCAGCGGCAGCGCGCCGCCGACCGACGGATCGGCGAGGCGCTCGTGCGTGGCATCGTCCTCCGGGCGCGCGACGACGATCACCTCGTCGGGCAGCCGCGCCTGGCGCTGCAGCGCCAGCAGGCAGCGCGCGAGGTCGGCGGGACGCCGGTAGGTCGGAACGAGCACGGAAATTTTCATCGAAAGTTCTCCAGTCGGCCGGGCCGATGCGGCTCGCGCCGGCCCGGTTTCGTGCAATGCGGTCAGGCGCTCAGGTATTCGTGGACGGCCGCATAACCGCGGCCGTAGCCGCGTGCCTTCGGCGGCACGCCGTTGAAGATCCCGCCTTCCAGATCGACGCCCGCGGTGCGCAGGCGCTTGATCGCGTCGGCGATCTCGCCTTCGGTATGCATGCCCGAGCGCAGCACCAGGAAGGTCGCGCCGGCCATGCGGCCGATGATGGTCGCGTCGGTCACCGCCAGCACCGGCGGCGAGTCGATCAGCACGACGTCGTAGCGCTTGCCGAGCCCTTCCAGGTATTGCGGCAGACGGGCCGACATCAGCAGTTCCGACGGGTTCGGCGGGCGCGTGCCGGCCGAGATGAACGACAGGCCCTGCACCGGCGTCTCGCGGATCGCGTCCTCGAGCGACGACTGGTCGCTCAGCAGCTCGGACAGGCCCGGCTGCGCGGTGAGGCCGAAGTAGCGGTCGAGCATGCCGCGCCGCATGTCGGCGTCGACCAGCAGCACACGCTTGCCGGAATGCGCGAGCAGCACCGCGAGGTTGACCGTCAGGAAGCTCTTGCCGATGCCCGGCGTCGGGCCGGTCAGCACGACCACGCGGTTCTTCGCGTCCATCATCGCGAACTGCATCGCGGTGCGCAGGCTGCGCATGCTTTCGACGCTCAGGTCCTTCGGACGCAGGCTCGCGAGGATCGGCCGCGCGCGGCCGCCGCCCTTCTCGGCCATGGCGTCGAGCTTCACCTGCTCGGCGCTTTGCGGCACCAGCCCGTACAGCGGCAGGTTGAACGTGCGCTCGACGCGGTCCGGATCCTCGATGCCCTGGAACAGGTTGCGACGCAGGAACACGATGCCGGTGCCGAGGATCAGCCCGAGGAACACCGCCGCCGACAGGATCAGCACCTTCTTCGGCTTGACCGGATCGCCCGGGCGCAGCGCCGAATCGACGAGGTGGATGTTGCCGCCCGTGCCGGCCTTCTGCACCGACAGCTCCTGCACGCGGTTCAGCAGCAGCACGTAGATGTCCTCGGCCACCTTCGCGTCACGCTGGAGCTGGACGGCCTTCACTTCGGTGGCCGGCAGGCTGCGGAAGCGGTTGCTGAACTTGTCCTTCTCGCCCTGCAGTTCCGCGAGCTGCTGCTTCGCGGCGATCACCATCGGGTGCGAATCGGTGAAGCGCTGCGCGAGCGACGCGAGCTGCAGGCGCTGCGCGGCGATCTGCTGCTCGTACTGCACGCTGCCTTCGAGGTAGACCTTCGCCTCGTCGCTCGCGTTGATCGAGCCGGACGTGCGCTGGTACTGCGTCAGTGCGGCTTCCGCGCGCTCGAGGTCGGACTTCAGGCGCGGTTCCTCGCCCTTCAGGAAGTCGAGCATCTTGGTCGCTTCGGCCTGCTTCGCGATCACGTGCTGGTTCAGGTACGACTGCGCGAGCGCGTTCGCGATCGCGGCGGTCTGGTCCGGGTCCTTGCCTTCGAGCGAGATCTGGACGACGCCCGTCTGCTTGCCCTGCTCGGACACCTGGATGCCCGACTGGAAGCCGGTGATCGCATCGAGATCGTTGTAGCGGACCACCGTGAATTGCGTGCCCGGACGCGCGACGAGCTTCTGCACGAGCAGCGTCACGCCGCCTGCCTGCTCCGATTCGCCGACACGGCCCGACAGAAGACGGTTGCCGTTCTGGTCGACCAGCGTGTAGGTGCCGTTCGGGCCGGCCGTCAGCGTCAGCTTCTTGCCTTCGAGCGCGGGCACGACGTTGATCGTGTCGATGTCGGCGACTTCGCCGCCCCATGCGTACGAGCGCAGGCCGAACCACGCACGCGCCGGTTCGCCCGGCGTCGCGACGCGCGCGGCCAGGCTGCCGAGCACCGGCAGCGTCTTCGGCGCGACCGAGAAGTTCAGCTTGAACTGCTCGACGACCGGCGCGACGACGCCGCGGCTCTTGATGATCTCGATTTCCGCTTCGGTCGGCGCCTGCTGCGGACCGCTGTTGATCATCGCGCCCGTCTGCGTCTGGGTGAGCGCCTGCGACGTGTTGTCGTTGCCCTCGACCCGCACGTGCACGTCGGCCTGATAGACCGGCTTCGCGATGTAGCAGTACAGGCCGGCCATCGCGATGACGGTCACCGCGATGCCGAGCAGCAGCCAGATGTCGTCCATGAGCACCTGGAGCAGCTGGCCGAGGACGACGTCCTCTTCCTCGGTTTTCGCGGTCAGATCCGCGTAGGAGTGTTTCGCTTGCGTGTTCACCATTCGTTCCCGCTTGAGTGGTGCCGGGGGGCAGGCGCCGCCCCGGCGGGCTATCAGCGCGTGATTTGCCGCATGTAGAAGATCGTCTGGATCGTCGGCAACACCTGCTGCAGCACGCGGTTGAACTGCACCGAGCCGGCCGTGCTGACGTAGACGACGTCGAGCGGCTGGAGCGGGAAGCGGCTCGACAGCATCAGCGCATCCGGCTGCGTCATGTCGAGGCGGAACACTTCCGGCTTCGTCGGGTTGTCGCGCATGCCGCGCATCACGTAGATCTTGCGCGGGTTCGCATCGGTGTCGAGGATGCCGCCGCCGGCCGTCAGCGCGTCGGCGATGGTCAGCTTGCCCTTGAGCATCGGCACGGTGACCGGCGTCTTGACCTCGCCCATGATGAACACGCGGCTGTCGCTGCGGTCCGGCACGTTGACGATGTCGCCCGGCTGCAGCATCACGTTCTGCTTCACTTCGCCGCGATCGAGCACGCCGTTCGCGTCGAGCGTGTAGAGCTTGCCGTCGCGCGTCAGGCGCACGCGCTGCAGGTCGGCCTCGTTGGTCGAACCGCCCGAGCGCGAGATCGCGTCGACGAGCGTCAGCGGCACGTCGCTCACCGCGAGCGGGCCCGGCTGCTTCACCTCGCCCGTCACCTGCACCTTCTGGCTGCGGAACGACAGCACGCGCACGTCGAGCTGCGGATTCTTCACATAGCGCGCGAGGGTCGATGCCATCTGCTCGCGGATCTGCGCGACCGTCTTGCCCGCCACGCGGATGCGGCCGACGAACGGGAAGAAGATCGTGCCGTCGGCGGCGACGGTCTGGCCGTACGGATCGGCCTGGCCCGGCAGCGCGGTCGTATACGGCTGCTGCAGCGCGCCCGCGACCGACTGCGTCGTGTTGCCGCCGCTCGAGAACGACTGGCCCTGCGGCGTCGTCAGCTCGGGGTGATCCCACACCGTGACGCCGAGGATGTCCTGCGGACCGACGCGGTACACGTACTCCGACGGATCGGTGTATCGGCCCGGCGGCAGCGGATGCTCGACCTGCTGCTTCTGCAGCTGATCCATCACCAGCTTCGCGTCGATGTAATGAACCGGATAGGTTTCGGCCTGCCCTTGCCGGCCTTCGTCCTTCAGGTTCGACGAGTCGAGATAGTTGCCGGGCGCGCTCGCGCAGGCCGACAGGAATGTCGTCATCGCGACGGCGAGCGCCAGCGGGCGCATGGGACGTTTCAGCATAGTTTTTGCAGCCATCCTTGAACCAGACGTTCGATCAATGAGTAGCTCTCGCGATAGTCGGCCTCGGGGCCGCCATGCGGATCCGCGATCTCGGCGTCCTCCCACTTGCCCAGCAGGTGGACCTTGCCGCGCGCGAACGGATCGACCGCCTCGACGGCCTTGATCTGTTCGCGCTCGCTGACGAGAATCAGGTCGGCGTCGCGCACGATCCGGCGCGACAGCCGCCGCGAACGGTGCGTCGTCGCATCGACGCCGCGCTCGGCGAGAAGTTGGCGCATCACCGGATCGATGCCGTCGCCGTCGTTGGCACGCACGCCGGCGGAGTGGAACGTCACGCGCGGGCCGCCACGCGACGCCGCGTGCGACTTGAACAGCAGTTCCGCCGCCGGGCTGCGGCAGACGTTCGCGTGACAGACGATCAGGATGTTGCGGAACATGGCGTCTCGATTCGGTAACGGGTAACGACGGGTAACGGCAACGCGCCGGTTACGCGTTCGCGCGCGCGGCGCCCGGCACGCGCGCGGCGACGGCCTGGCGCGAGCCGGGGCGGCCGATCGGGTGGTATTCGATGCCCTGCTCGCTCATCGTCTCCGGCTCGTACAGGTTGCGGCCGTCGAAGATGACCGGCGACTTCCACAGGCGGCCGAGCGCGACGAAATCCGGGCTCTTGAATGCCTTCCATTCGGTGACGATCACGAGCGCATCGGCGTCGCGTGCGGCCTGCGCCTCGTCGTCGACGAAGCTGAGGCGCTCGAGCCAGCTCGGGTGGTCCGCGAGATCGAGCGCGAGCACGCGGCGCGCTTCCTGCTGCGCGACCGGGTCGTACGCGGCGATGCGCGCGCCGCGCGACAGCAACTCGGCGATCAGCTCGCGGCTCGGCGCTTCGCGCATGTCGTCGGTGTTCGGCTTGAACGCGAGACCCCAGATCGCGAACGTGCGACCGGTCAGGTCCTCGCCGAAGCGCGCGACGATCTTGTCGGCCAGCACGCGCTTTTGCGTCGCGTTCACCGACGACACGGCCTTCAGGATCTGCAGCGCCTGGCCGTGCTCGTCGGCGGTGCGGATCAGCGCCTCGACGTCCTTCGGGAAGCACGAGCCACCATAGCCGCAGCCCGCGTACAGGAAGTGATAGCCGATGCGCGGATCGGAGCCGATCCCGCGGCGCACGGCCTCGATGTCGGCGCCGAAGCGGTCGGCCAGGTTCGCGAGCTCGTTCATGAACGAGATGCGCGTCGCGAGCATTGCGTTGGCCGCGTATTTCGTGAATTCGGCCGAGCGCACGTCCATGTACAGCGTGCGTTCGTGGTTGCGGTTGAACGGCGCGTAGAGCTTCTTCATCAGCTCGCGCGCGCGTTCGCCCGGCACGTCGTCGTCGCAGCCGATCACGATGCGGTCCGGCCGCGTGAAATCGTCGACCGCCGCGCCTTCCTTCAGGAATTCCGGATTCGACACGACCGAGAACATCGGCGCGTCGCCGCCGCGCTTCGCGAGTTCCTCGGCGACCGCCGCACGCACGCGCTCGGCCGTGCCGACCGGCACCGTCGACTTGTCGACGATCACCTTGAAGCCTTTCATATAGCGGCCGATGTTGCGCGCCGCCGCGAGCACGTACTGCAGGTCGGCCGAGCCGTCCTCGTCGGGCGGCGTGCCGACCGCGATGAACTGCACGTCGCCGTGCGCGACCGCGGCCTCGATGTCGGTCGAGAAGCGCAGGCGGCCGGCCGCGCGATTGCGCGCGATGACTTCCTTGAGGCCCGGCTCGTGGATCGGCACGCCGCCGTTGTTCAGGACGTCGATCTTCGCCTGATCGACGTCGAGGCAGAACACGTCGTGCCCGATGTCGGCGAGACAGGCGCCGGTGACAAGACCTACGTAACCGCTGCCGATGATAGTCAGATTCATGATGTGTCGGACCTCGTGACCAATGATTCGAAATTCGTGAAACCGGGGTGTCCGCGCGCGTTGCGCGTCAGTAAGCGTTGCTGCCGGTGAAGCCTTTCCAGAGCGTCAGCACGACGATCTTGATGTCGAGCCAGAACGACCAGTTCTGCATGTAGTACAGATCGAGCTTCACGCGTCCCATCATCTTCTCGATCTGGTCGGTCTCGCCGCGAAAGCCGTTGATCTGTGCCCAGCCGGTGATGCCCGGCTTGATCCGGTAGCGGAACATGTAGCCCTTCACCAGATCCTTGTAGATGTCGTCGTGCGCGAGCGCATGGGGCCGCGGGCCGACGACCGACATCTCGCCCTTCAGCACGTTGATGAACTGCGGCAGTTCGTCGAGGCTCGTGCGGCGCAGGAACCGCCCGACCGGCGTCACGCGCGTGTCGTTCTTGGTCGCCTGCGTGACCTGTCCCGCGACTTCGTGATGCACTTTCATCGAGCGGAACTTGTAGATCTCGAACTCGTGCCCGTCGATGCCCTTGCGCTTCTGGCGGAAGAACACCGGCCCGCGCGACGTGAGCTTGATCAGGCACGCGATCAGCACCATCACCGGCGCGAGCGCCGTGAGCGCCGCCAGCGCGAACAGCCGGTCGAACACGAACTTCGGCAGGATCCGCACGTCGGTGATCGGCGACGCCGCGAGGTTGATCGCCGGCACGCCGAGCACCTCGACCACTTCCTGGTTGAAGAACGACAGCGTGCGCACGTCCGGGATGAAACGGATATTCACGAAGTCGTGGCGGAACACCGTCACGATCTGGTGAATCCGGCGCTCCTCCGTGATCGGCAGCGTGAGCCACAGCTCGCTGATCGCGCGGCTGCGCACCAGCCACACCAGCGATTCGAACTGCCGCTCGATGCGCACGTCGTCGAGCGCGACTTCGCCCGGCGCTTCGCTTTCGTCGTATACGCACACCGGGTTGAAGCCCGCTTCCGGCCGCGAGCGCATCTGCGCGATCAGCCGCCGCGCCGCCGGCGTGCCGCCGACGATCGCGACCGCCTTCAGGTTGTAGCCGCCGCGGCGCAGTTGTCGCAGCACGACGTGCACGCAGGCCTTCGAGCCGGCGAGCAGCGCCATCGTCACGACTGCCCAGTAACCCAGCCACAGCCGCGACAGGTCGCCCGACTGGTGAAAGCTGAAGCTCATCAGGATGCCCGCGAGCTCGACCACCAGCCACGCGAACGCCACGCGCCCCACCAGCCCGACGAGACGCTTGCCGCGCCACGACTGGTAGATGCCGATGGCCGGAAAGAACACGACCACCAGCAGGCAGTCGAACAGCACCGTCGTGCGCTGCAGGTCGTTGAGCCAGATGCTGCCGCCGTGCAGCGCGGCGGCGATCAACGCCCCCAACACGACCATCGCGATATCGATGACTCTCGCCAGCACGCTCAACATGTCCGCTTCCTCTTTGAACAGGCGTTTGCCGAACAGCTCCTCGTGCAGCCCGTGCCGCACCTTCGATTCAAACGTTGCATGACGCTATTGAAGCGGTAAGAAAATCCCTTCTCAAGCGCACAAGTATTTCGAAAAATAATCGGAAATTCTTGCCGCGACATTCTCGAATTAATTCGGCACGTTTTCCCGAATCGATCGTGAATCGGGATTTTTTCGGAAACTTTACGGTTCCCGGCATCCCTTTACGGGAAAGGGCTCCAGCGCGCTCACCCGAATTATTTTTTACTTTTTTATTTGCAGCGGATGCTATCGCGGAAAATTTTCCCGGATCCGTGCGCGACGAATATCTTGCAAAAGGTCCGGTTTTATTGTCGATTTACTTCATGCTACAAACAGGCACTGACTTCAATCGAGGAGAGTGTCATCATGAATGCTCCGGCCGTGGCAGCCGATACGCGCCCTTCTTCTTCCGCCGCCAGCGACGCCAGCCTGCGCGTCGCGGTGCAGCCGGTGATCCTTGCCGGCGGTTCGGGCACGCGTCTGTGGCCGATGTCGCGCGAACACTATCCGAAGCAGCTGATCGGCCTGCTCGGCGATCATTCGCTGCTGCAATCCACCGCGCTGCGGCTCGACGGCCTCGCGACCGGTCATCCGCTGAACGACGACGTGCTGATCGTGTGCGGCGAGGATCACCGCTTCACGACCGCCGAGCAACTGCGCCTGACCGGCAAGCGTGCGTCGATCATGCTCGAGCCGCTCGGCCGCGACACCGCGCCCGCGCTGACGCTCGCCGCGCTGCGGATCGTCGCCGGCGGCGGCGATGCCGTGATGACCGTGATGCCGGCCGACCACGCGGTGGCCGACCAGCCGCGCTTTCATGCGGCCGTCGCGGCCGGCGTGCACTGCGCGGCCCAGGGCAAGATCGCGACGATGGGCATCGTGCCGGGCCGCGCCGAAACGGGCTACGGCTACATCCGCGTCGGCGCGCCGCTCGGCGATGCCGGCACCGGCAACCTCGACGTGCGCCGTCTCGACCGCTTCGTCGAGAAGCCGCATCTCGAACTCGCGCAGCAGTACGTCGCCTCGGGCGAATACTGGTGGAACAGCGGGATCTTCATCGTGCGCGCATCGGTGTGGCTGAACGCGATCCGCCAGCTCGAACCCGAGATCCTCGCGGCCTGCGAGCAGGCCGTCGCACGCGGCAAGGACGACGGCGACTTCTTCCGCGTCGACCGCGACGCGTTCGCGTCCTCGCCGTCGAACTCGATCGACTACGCGGTGATGGAGCGGCTCGTGAACCTGCCGCAGCTGTGCGAAAGCGTCGTCGTGCCGCTCGACGCAGGCTGGTCGGACGTCGGTTCGTGGGACGCGATCTGGCAGATCCTGCCGAAGGACGATGCCGAGAACGTCGGCCGCGGCCACGTGCTGTTCGAGAATGCCGAATCGACCTTCGCGCATTCGGAAAGCCGGCTCGTCGCATGTGTCGGCACGCAGAATCTCGTCGTCGTCGAAACGCCCGACGCCGTGCTCGTCGCCGACAAGTCCTGCGTGCAGGACGTGAAGAAAATCGTCGGGCGCATCAAGGCCGAACGCGGCGCGGAAGCGACCGATCACCGCAAGGTCCATCGCCCGTGGGGGCACTACGACTCGGTCGACACGGGCGAGCGCTTCCAGGTCAAACGCATCGTCGTGAAGCCGGGCGCGCGACTGTCGCTGCAGATGCACCACCACCGCGCCGAGCACTGGATCGTCGTGCGCGGCACCGCGCGCATCACGCGCGGCGACGAAACCTTCCTGCTGTCCGAGAACGAATCGACGTACATCCCGCTCGGCGTGTCGCACCGTCTCGAGAACCCCGGCAAGATGCCGCTCGAGCTGATCGAAGTGCAGTCGGGCGCGTACCTCGGCGAGGACGACATCGTCCGCTTCGACGATACCTACGGACGCCAGTGACGCAATGCCTGCCGGGCGCGCCGTCGCGGCGGTGCGCCCGGCATCACGGGCAATGGAAGCGACAAAAAACAACGCGCGGGCGCCGTGACACACGACGGCCCGCGCGTTTTCTTTTCGTGCGGACGACGATCAACCTACACGGTACGCGTATTCGCGGCGGTCCGACTGCACCGAGTCGTTGCGGCTCTCGGACAGCGCGCCCGCGCGACGCTCGGCGATGAAGCGCTTGATGTCCGACTCGGCCCGCGCCAGCGCGGACAGGCCGGCCAGCACCTCGCTTTGCGGCGCACGCACCGGTTCGTCGCTCGCACCGTGGCGATCGATCCACTGACGCGCCCAGTCGAGCGCGTACTGCTCGGCTTCCTCCGCATCGGTGAAGCGCGGGCCGATCAGGCCCGAGCGCTCGACGCGCCGATCGTCCTGCATGATCTCGGCCCACGCGCGATACATCAGGTTCTGCACCGGCTGCGCACTGCCGCAGATCGTATAGCCGCGGTATTCATCGACTTGCGGCTCGGCCGCGGCAAAGCTCGCGGCGGACGGACGCCCGTGGCGCAGCCCCGCGGGCTGCGCGCCCGGGACCGCGAACGACGCTCCGGACGACGCGTGCGCTGCGTCGTTCGGCATCGCGGACAGCGTCGCGCCCTCGCCATCCCAAACGTTTGCGTGCGCGACCGGCAGTTGCCACGACTCGGGGTTCTGCCAGAACACGCCGCGCAGACGATCGTTGTCGGGCGCCGGCTCCGCACGGCATGCCGGCGCGACCGGCGCCGGCGGCGGCGGCACATACGCGAACGTGCGCCCGCTGAACTGGGTCAGCACGTCGATCATCTGCAGCAACGTGCCGTTCGCGAGCCACTCCTCGTAGCGGCGGCGGCACGTCGGCCCGGACGGATAGCGCCCGGGCAGTTTGGACCACGCTTCACCGGTCGTCAGGATCCAGAGGACCGCGTTGGCGACGACGCGCGGTTCCGCGCGTGGACGGCCTCGACGGTTCAGCCGAATCGGCTCGTCGGCGATCAGCGTTGAAAGACGAAACCACTCTTCATCGTTAAGCTCATCGAAGAACATAGTTGTTTCTCCACACAGCCAGGCCGGGGCTGCGATTGTCGGCGCCGCCGTCACGCATCGCGTCACGGGGCGGCCCGGTTGCACATTATGGTTATCCGCTTGTTGTGCATGCCGGCGCGACACCGCACTTTCACGGTGCCGCCATTCCCGGCAATGGCGCACAAATCACGGTCTCACTCCAATGTGGGAATTTTTGTGCACGAAGCATACCATCCTCAGGGTTTATCTCAATATGACAATGACTTAATGTTACGCACTGAAACAACCTGCCATGGATGCGCAATCCATTTACCGTTGAATTTTTTTACGCGATCGTTATGCGCAACGCTGGGAAGCCCCGTCTGGCGGGGCTCTGCGGGGTGCGGCCGCACCCCGCCCGGCAAGCGATCCGCCATGTTCCGACCCTTGCCGGCAACCACCCCGCGAATGCCCGGCCAAAATCGGTAAATCAGGGAAAATTTCGTAACAAGATATTCACGGATCGGTAAATCATTCAAATTGCCTTGAACCGAAATTTCTCCGCGCACAATCTTTTTATTGTTTCTCGGCGAGTAATGAAAGCGATCGGACAGGCGATGCACATTGTTTCCCGGCATGCAAGCGTGCACGGGCCTGTTACATCTTCGGCGGTAATGGGCAGGCGACAGCGGCGGGCGCGACGGTCGGGCGCTGCGTTTCGCGGCCGGACGACGTGCGATCCGCGCGATATGGAGCGCGGCGCCCGGCCGCGCGTCAGCGCAGATCGCCGGCCAGCGACGCGGCCACGTCCGCCGCGATGCGTTGCGGCGACACCGTATAGGCCGGGTGATCGCAGCCGATCGACAGCGTCGCGCCGTCCTTGAGCGCCGCGCGCATCGGGCCGCTCAGTTCGAAGCGCACGAAATGCACGGCCGAGGTCTTCTCCGCGTTGTCGCGGTCGAGATCCTCGTCGGCGATCGCATAGACGTCAGGGTGCCCGTCGACCCGCAGGTACACGCGATCCTCGACGCCGATCAGCCGCGCGAGCGCCGCGCGCCGCTCGGCTTCGTGCTCGTATTCGATCTGCAGCGTCGCCTTCAGGTTGGTGCCGTCGGGCACGAGCGGCAGATAGGCTTCCAGTTCGCCTTCGATGCCGGCCTCGTCGAAGATCTTCTCGATGTGCAGCATTTCCTGGATCTGGTAGCGGATCGTGGTCTCGTCCTCGAACAGGAGGCGCAGATGGTTGCCGAGCGCCACCGCGCGGCGGCGCTTGTGCGCGACGAGCCGCGCATGTTCGGTCTTGCGGATCTTCGCGTACGCTTCGAGCGTCAGCAGCGAGTCGCGGGTGAGCGTCATGGGATGTCCTCGGATAGCGTCGATGTCGTCGTGAAGCGGCCGGTTCAGATGCCATACGCGCGGCGCAGCAGCGTCAGCGGATGCGCGAGCGGCGCGGCCGGCAACCCTTTCTCGTCGATGCCCTGCACGATGTGATGGCCGGCGAGCGCGCAGTCCGACGACACGAAATCCGGCTTCGGCTCGGCCATCGCCTTGAACACCGGCGCGCCGATCCGCATCGCGTCCGCATGGAAGGCCTTCTTCACGCCGAACGTGCCCGCGTGCCCGGAACAGCGCTCGACGACGTTCACGCGCGTATCCGGCACGAGCGACAGCGTGTCGGCCGTCTTGCGGCCGATGTTCTGCACGCGCGCGTGGCACGGCACGTGATACGACACGGTGCCGAGGCCCTGCTTGAAATCGGTCTTCAGCAACCCGTCGCGATGCCGCGCGATCACGTACTCGAACGGATCCCAGAATGCATCGGCCACCGCGCGCACGGCTTCGTCGCCGGGGAACATCAGCGGCAGTTCGCTCTTGTACATCAGCACGCAGCTCGGGATCGCGCCGATCAGCGCATAGCCTTCGCGCGCATAGCGCTCCAGCACCGGCATGTTCACGGCCTTCTTCGCGGCGACGCCCGCGAGATTGCCCTGCTCGAGCAGCGGCATCCCGCAGCACGCTTCGCGCGTGACGAGCTCGTACGGGATCTCGTTGTGCGCGAGGATCGCGAGCAGGTCGTGGCCGATGCCCGGCTCGTTGAAGTTCACGTAGCACGTCGCGTAGATCGCGACCTTGCCGGGCGTGCGTTCGCCGTCGCGAACCGGCGGGCCGTCCGAGCGCTTCGCCGCGCGCCGGAACTTGCGCGGTGCGAACTCCGGCAGCCATGCGTTGCGATCGACGCCGAGCGCCGCTTCGAGCGCGTGGCGCGCGGGCGGCGTGCGATTGACCGCGTTCACCGTCTGCGTGACGATCGGAATGCCCGCGAAATGGCCGAGCGCGTCGGTGTTCGACAGCACCTTGTCGCGCAACGGCGCCTCGCCGCGCTTGTAGCGCGCGGCCTTGCCGCGCAGCATCAGGTGCGGGAAGTCGACGTTCCATGCGTGCGGCGGCACGTACGGGCATTTCGTCATGTAGCAGAGGTCGCACAGGTAGCACTGGTCGACGACCTTGCCGAACGCGTCCTTCGGCACTTCCTCGATGTCGCCCGTCGGCGTGTCGTCGACGAGATCGAACAGCGCGGGAAACGCGCCGCACAGCGACACGCAGCGCCGGCAACCGGCGCAGATGTCGAACACGCGCGTCATTTCCGCATCGATCGCGGCCTGGTCGTAGAACGCTTCGGACTGCCAGTCGAGCGGATGCCGGGTCGGGGCTTCGAGACTGCCTTCCTTGTGGGGCATGAGGCGCTCCAGCGTGGCGCGCATGCGCGCGAACGCGCCGCCCGCGCGGCGCGGGCGGCGATCAACGCACGGCCGGCCGCGGGACCTGCCCGGCCGGGCCGTGCGGCCTCGGGGCGACGCCCGCGTCAGTCGACGAGTGCGTCCAGCGCTTTCGTATAGCGGTTCGCGTGGCTGCGTTCGGCCTTCGCGAGCGTCTCGAACCAGTTCGCGATTTCGTCGAAGCCTTCTTCGCGCGCCGTCTTCGCCATGCCCGGATACATGTCGGTGTACTCGTGCGTCTCGCCGGCAATCGCCGATTCGAGGTTCAGCCGCGACGAGCCGAACGGCAGACCCGTCGCCGGATCGCCGACTGCTTCGAGGTATTCGAGGTGACCGTGCGCATGGCCCGTTTCGCCTTCGGCAGTCGAGCGGAACAGCGCGGCGACGTCGTTCTGGCCTTCGACGTCGGCCTTCGAAGCGAAATACAGATAACGCCGGTTCGCTTGCGATTCGCCCGCGAATGCGGCCTTCAGATTCTCTTCGGTCTTGCTGCCCTTGAGTTGAGCCATGTGCGCCTCCGTTCGAGTCGGCGCGGCCGCGTGCGAAGCCGGGCCGATGATGGATATGGGGAACGATGCGTACGCCGGACACGCACGCTTCGTGCCTTTTAATCTAGGCGCTGGCGTTCGCATCCCCCAATAGGCTTTTTCAATCCGTCCGATAGCGGGGAGCGGGAATGAGGGACGGGTGGAGGCGGGGCGCTGGCGTCCGATGCGACGCGCGGTGTACGCACACCGGCGTCGCCCGTCTGCGTCACGCATCCGTCGCGCGCTTCAACAGCAATTCCCTTTCGCGCTCGTTGCGGGTCAATTCCGCCGCGCGGCGGAACTCGACCTTCGCCTCGTCGGCGCGGCCGAGCTTCGCGAGCAGGTCGCCACGCACGCTCGGCAACCAGTGATAGCGCGCGAGCGCCGGATCGTCGCGCAGCACGTCGACGATTTCCAGCGCCGCGGCAGGCCCGAACGCCATCCCCACCGCCACCGCACGGTTCAGCTCGACGACCGGCGACGGCGCGACTTCGGCGAGCGCGTCGTACAGCGCGACGATCTGCGCCCAGTCCGTGTCCGACGCGTGCCGCGCGCGTGCATGACACGCCGCCAGCGCGGCCTGCAGCGCATACGGGCCGCGCACGCCGCCGAGCTTCGTCGCCCGCTCGAGCGCCGCGAGGCCGCGCCGGATCAGCAGCGGATCCCAGCGGCTGCGGTCCTGGTCGAGCAGCAGCACGGGCCGCCCCTGCGCATCGGTCCGCGCATGCATGCGCGACGCCTGCAGTTCCATCAGCGCGACGAGCCCGAGCACTTCGCTTTCGTCCGGCACGAGCCCGGCGAGCACGCGGCCGAGACGCAGCGCCTCGTCGCACAGCGCCGGGCGCGTCCAGTCGTCGCCCGCGGTCGCCGCATGGCCTTCGTTGAACACGAGATAGATCACTTCGAGCACCGACGCGAGCCGCGCGGGCCGCGCGTCGGCGGCCGGCACCTCGAACGGCACGCGCGCCGCCGCGAGCGTGCGCTTCGCGCGCACGATGCGCTGCGCGATCGTCGGCTCGGGCGACAGGAACGCACGCGCGATCTCGCTCGTGGTCAGCCCGCCGAGCAGCCGCAACGTCAGCGCGACGCGCGCATCGGTCGACAGCACCGGATGGCACGACGTGAAGATCAGCCGCAGCAGGTCGTCGCCGATATCGTCGTCGCGCGCGTCGGCGAGCGCCTCCGCGATGTCGGGGACGACGTGCGCCTCGAGCGCGTCCATTTCATGGCCGAGCTGGTCGCGCTTCGCCGCATGCAGCGACTCCTGCCGCACCCGGTCGAGCGCGCGCCGCTTCACGGCCGTCATCAGCCATGCGGCCGGATTGTCGGGCACGCCGTCGACGGGCCAGTGCTCGAGCGCCGCGACGAGCGTGTCCTGCGCCAGTTCCTCGGCCACGCCGACGTCGCGCACCACGCGCGCGGCGCGCGCGATGATCTTGGGCGCCTCGATCCGCCAGACCGCTTCGATCGCACGGTGAGTCGCCTCACGCGTCACGACGCTTGCCCCTGGGCGGACACATCGAGCGGCATGGCCATCAGCTCCCATGCGTGGCCGTCCGGATCGTCGAACCCGTGGCCGTACATGTTCGGATACTCGCGCGGCGCTTGCGGCGCGGACCCGCCGGCCGCGAGCGCCTTCGCGACGATCGCGTCGACCTCGGCGCGGCTGTCGCACGACAGGCACGACAGCGCTTGCACCTGCGTCGCCGGATCGACGATGGTCTTGCCGGTGAAGGTCTGGAAAAACGGCCGCACGAGCAGCATCGCGAAAATCGTGTCGCTGATCTTGATGCAGGCAGCCTGATCGTTGGTATAGGCCGGTACGACTTCGAAACCGAGTGCCTGGTAGAACGTCTTCGAGCGCGGCA
This sequence comes from Burkholderia sp. Bp9015, assembly GCF_003853505.1. Lineage (NCBI taxonomy): Bacteria > Pseudomonadati > Pseudomonadota > Betaproteobacteria > Burkholderiales > Burkholderiaceae > Burkholderia > Burkholderia sp. Bp9015. The sequence goes on along the minus strand of NZ_QTPZ01000030.1, from coordinate 25,634 downwards.
GGTCGGCCACGGGCAGGTTGATGAAAACCATCTTGTGCATGACGGGTGCTCCGGTGAGATTGGCTTGGGGTGGAGTCAGGCGTGGCCGTGCCCGACATTGAGTTCGCGGAACCGCTCGACCGCCTCGCTGGGCGTCAGGTCGTCGAGTTCGAACAGCGGCCGCACCTCGATCTCGCAGTCCATCTCCGCACCGAACGGCGCGGGAAACCGGCGCGTCCATTCGAGCGCCTCGTCGCGCGAGCGCACCTGGATCAGCGTATAGCCGGCAATCAGTTCCTTCGTCTCCGCGAACGGGCCGTCGACCACCGTGCCCTTGCCACCTGAGTAGCGCACGCGCCAGCCGCGCGCGCTCGGCCGCAGGCCGTTCGCATCGAGCAGCACGCCGGCCTTGGCCAGCTCCTCGTGATAGACCGTCATCGCCTCGACCAGCCGGTTGTCCGGCAATGCGTCGGATTCGCTGACGGCGTTCGCCCGGATCATGATCATGAATCGCATCGTTCACTCCTTGTCATCGGTGGAAAGGGGCGTCCGTTCGTCGGCGCCTTATCCCTACGACGGGCGGCAGACCACCGGATCGACGTACGGCGCGACGAATCCGGGTTAACACCGAGCCGCGGCCGTCACAGGAAGCACGGGCCGACCGCGCGCACTTCGACCGTGCACCATTGCGCGGCAGGACACTGGCGCGCGATCGCGATCGCTTCCTCGCGCGTGTCGACGTCGACGATGAAGAACCCGCCGACCATTTCCTTCGCCTCGGCGAACGGGCCGTCGACGAGGCGCGTCTCGCCGTCGCGCACCTGCACACGCGTCGCGCGCTCCGAGCGCTCGAGCGACTCGACGCCGCGCAGCACGCCGCGCGCCTTCAGCGTCTGAGCGAAATCGACCATCCGCGCGTACAGCGCCTGCCCCTCCTCGAGCGTGCGTTCGGCGCGCTGGCCGGTCGGTTCGACAATCAACAGCATGTAGGACATGGAACTCTCCAGTGGGGGGCCGTGCGCAAGAAGCGTTCGGATCGCAGGCCGGAATGACACGTCAGATGCGAAGCGTAACAGCCGCGGGCGGCCCTGCCGTCATCGTTGGCCGTTCGACACTGGCCTGATGGCCAATTCGATCGCAGCACGCGATTTTGCCGTCAAGATGCTTGCCCGAACCTTCGAATTTTCTTCCTGTGGAGCACTCCATGTCACGCCTGCCGCCGCCGCTCGCGCTCGCCGCATCGCTCGCCCCGCTTGCCTCGTTTGCCTCGTTTGCCTCGTTTGCCTCGTTTGCCTCGTTTGCCTCGTTTGCCTCGTTTGCCGCATTTGCCCTTTCAGCGCCGGCCGCCACCGCCGCCACCACCGCCGCCGCCACCGCGCCTCCGGTCAGCGCGGGCTGCGGCGGCCCCACGACGGCAATCGCCGACCTCCGGCATTCCGGCGGCCGGTCGCCGCTGGCCGGGCGCTCCGCGTCGATCGAAGCGATCGTCACCGCGGCATTCGGCGGCGCCGACGGCTTCGGCGGATTCTTCGTCCAGCAGGCGGATGCGCAGCGGCGCCACCGGCCGGGCGTCCCGGAAGGCCTGTTCGTCTACGCGCCGCACGCGCGTGTCCGCCCGGGCGAACGCGTGCACGTCACCGGCAGGATCGAGCAGAAGTACGGCCGCACGCAACTGGCTCTGTCGGGCCGCGTGGCCGTCTGTGCGCGCGGGCAGACCGTCACGCCGGCCGCGCTCGTGCTGCCGGTCGACAGCGAGTCAGTATTCGCCGCGCATGAAGGCATGCGCGTGCGCTTTCCGCAAACGCTGACCGTCAGCGATACCTACGACCTCGGCCGCTACGGCAGCATCGTGCTCAGCCACGGTCGCCTCTACATGCCGACGCACGTGGTGCCGCCGGCCGACGCCGCCGCGCAGGCGGCGGCCAATGCCCGCAACCGCATCGTGCTCGACGACGGTTCGAGCCGCGTGAACCCCGCGACCGCCCGCTATCCGCCGCCTGCGCTGGGCGCCGCCAACACGCTGCGCGCGGGCTACACGGTGCGCGGCGTCGAAGGTGTGCTCGAGCAGCGCTACGGCACGTGGCGAGTGCAGCCCGTGCCGGCGTCGGCGCCGGTCTTCGACGCCGCATCGAATCCGCGGACCGATGCACCGCCGCGGCATCCGCAGGCCGACGTGCGGGTCGCGTCGTTCAACGTCTTCAACTATTTCAACGGCGACGGAAGCGGCGGCGGCTTCGACGATCCGGCCAATCGCGGCGCGAAGACGCCCGCCGTCTTCGCCCGCCAGGAAGCGAAGATCGTCGCCGCACTGCGCGCACTGCGCGCCGACGTGATCGGCCTGATGGAAATCGCGAACAACGGCCACGGCCCCGCGAGCACCGTGCAGCGTCTCGCGGCGCGGCTCGGCGACGGCTGGCGCGCGGTCGACCCCGGCACGGCGCGACTCGGCCGCGATGCGATCGCGGTCGCGTTGCTGTACGACAGCCGGACGATCGAACCCGTCGGGCGCGCCGCGACCGTCGCGCTCGACGGCGGCAATCGCCCGCCGCTCGCGCAGACGTTCCGGCGCATCGGCGGCACCCGCGCATTCACGGTCGCGGTCAATCACCTGAAATCGAAGAACTGCCCACGGGCGAGCGGCCCGGATCTCGACCAGTCGGACGGTCAGGGCTGCTGGAACGCGACGCGCACGCGTGCGGCCGAACGCATCGCCGCGTGGCTCGCCACGTCGCCGACCGGCGCCCCGGCCGACGGCGTGCTGCTGATCGGCGACCTCAACAGCTACGCGCAGGAAGACCCGCTGCGTGCGCTCGAATCGCGCGGCTACACGAACCTCGTCGCCCGCTTCGCCGGCAACGCCGGCTACAGCTACGTATTCCGCGGCGAAGCGGGCAACCTCGACCATGCACTCGCCACGTCGCCGCTCGCCGCGCGCGTGAAGGCCGTGCATGCGTGGCACATCAATGCCGACGAACCGGTCGCGCTGCAATCCGTGCCCGATTACAAAACCGCGGCGCAACGGGCGGCCTATTACGCACCCGATGCCTATCGCTCGTCGGATCACGACCCCGTCGTCATCGACCTCGCGTCGGACGAAGGCGCCACCTGAGCCATCGCGGGCACAAACCGTGCTCCATCAAGAGACGGGCGATTAGTGCAATTGCATCAGCATGATGCGTGCAACGGCACTATTTACCTGGCGCATCGGGCGACGCCATATTTACCGGACTTTCACGTCGCGCCAACGGCTTGCTGGTCGCTTCGCCCCAAAGCGCGAAATTTTTTCAACCGCCGCCCCGCCCCATTGCGCGGGGCTTTCCGGGAAATTTGCCGGCGAATTGAAAATTTGTCTCGAAACTCAATTGGCTGATGTGAATCACATTGGTTGCTGGGATTCGTCTTATCTTCAAATTGGCCTGCAAATCAAATCGAAGGAGGATAAACACCATGGCGCTCACCGACTCGATCGAACACAAGCTGGACCGCGGCCTGTCCGACATCCGTCGCACCGGCCGGCGCGTGGGACGCACGACGCGCTCGGCGGCTCGCGACCTGCATGCGGACGTGTCCGACGATCTGCGCGGGCTGGTCGATGAACTGGAAGACCTGCTGAAGAACGACGGCGACGGCGATATCGCCGCGCTGCGCAAGCGCGTGCAGGCACGGCTCGACGAAGCGCGCAGCACGCTCGACTACGCGTCGGGCACCGCGGTCGCGCGGCTGCGCGATTCGGCCGAACGCGTATCGCAAGCCGTGCACGACAATCCCTGGCAGACCGCAGGTGTCGTCGCGGGCCTCGCGTTCGTCGCCGGCCTGCTCCTTTCCCGCCGTTGAACGGGGCGATCACCCCGTCCGTCCTCACCCCGACAACGAAGGAGAAACGCCATGCAGAAGTCCCTCGCCCTGAAAGCCGCCGCCGCCGTCATGCTCGCCAGTCTCGCACTTGCCGGCTGCACCACCACCCCCAACAAACCCGACAACGCGTCGGCCAGCGCGTCGAAACGCGAGTCGATCGACGCGAGCGTGAACGCGACGTTGTCGCGCCTCTATTCGACGGTGCCGGGGTCGCGTGAACTCGTCGCGAAATCGCGCGGCGTGCTCGTGTTCCCGAACGTGCTGCAGGCCGGCCTCATCGTCGGCGGCCAGTCCGGCAACGGCGCGCTGCGCGTCGGCGGCAGCACCGTCGGCTACTACAACACGTCGTCGCTGTCGGTCGGCCTGCAGGCCGGTGCGCAGTCGAAGGCGATCGTGTTCCTGTTCATGACGCAGGATGCGCTCGACTCGTTCCGCAAGTCCGAAGGCTGGTCGGCCGGCGCCGACGCCTCCGTCGCGGTCGTGAAGATGGGCGCGAACGGCGCGATCGACTCCAACACGGCCACCGCACCGGTCGAGGTGCTGGTGCTGACCAACGCGGGCCTGATGGGCGATCTGTCGGTCAGCGGCACCAAGGTCACCCGGCTCCACATCTGACGATGCGGCACGGCCCCCGGGCCGGTTCGCTTCCCGGCAACGCCGCGGCCCCGGCCGCGGCGTTTTCTCGTGCGCCGCGCGCGGCGGGTATGATGGCGGCACCTTTGCGGGCATACTGCCGATCGGGCCGCCCTGCCGCGCTGCGCCGCGACATCCGTGACGTTCGCGAGCCGATCGCGCCCGAGGCAACGAAATTCAATCAAACCAGGCATCAATCTGCGCGAACCATCCATGGATAGCGGACACGATCACCAAAAATTCTTCTATTTCCTGCTGTTCGCGGTCACCGTCGGACTGTGCTGGATACTCGCGCCGTTCTCTGGCGCCGTCTTCTGGGGCACCATTCTCGCGATCCTGTTCCAGCCGGTGCAGCGCTGGCTCGCCGCGCGCTTCGGCAAGCGGCGCAACCTGGCCGCGCTCGTGACGATGTCGCTGATCATCCTGATCGTGATCCTGCCGCTCGTGTTCGTCATGGCGACGCTCGTGCAGGAAATCGCGTACGTGTACCAGGAACTGAAGAGCGCGCAGCCGAATTATTCGCAGTACTTCCATGACATCATTCATGCGCTGCCGACGTCGATCCAGAACCTGCTGCAGAAATACGGGCTGACCAACATCCCCGGCATCCAGAAGAAGCTGACCGACGGCGCCGCGCAGATCAGCCAGTTCGCGGCGACCCAGGCGCTCAGCATCGGCCAGAACACGTTCCAGTTCGTCGTCAGCTTCGGCGTGATGCTGTACATGGTGTTCTTCCTGCTGCGCGACGGCGGCGAGATCGGCCGCCGCGTGCGCCGCGCGATGCCGCTCGACGAAGAGCACAAGAACCTGCTGCTCGCGAAGTTCACGACGGTTGTGCGCGCAACCGTGAAGGGCAACATCGCGGTCGCGCTCGTGCAGGGCGCGCTCGGCGGCCTGATCTTCTGGATCCTCGGGATCGAGGGCGTCGTGCTGTGGGGCGCGCTGATGGCGTTCCTGTCGCTCCTGCCGGCGATCGGCGCGAGCCTCGTGTGGGTGCCCGCCGCGCTCTACTTCCTCGCGATCGGCGCGATCTGGAAATGCGTGATCCTCGTCGCGTTCTGCGTCGGCGTGATCGGCCTCGTCGACAACCTGCTGCGCCCGATCCTCGTCGGCAAGGACACGAAGATGCCCGACTGGGTCGTGCTGATCTCGACGCTCGGCGGGATGGCGCTGTTCGGCATCAACGGCTTCGTGATCGGGCCGCTCGTCGCTGCGCTGTTCATGGCGAGCTGGGACATCTACGCGCGCGCCGAACAGGGGGAGTGACGCCGCGCGTCACGGATGACGAATCCTGATCACGACGGGCGCCACGGCGCCCGTTTCCATGTCCGGCCCCGCGATCGTCAGCACGCCGCCATACGGCCCGACACGATGCGCGCGCCCCGCTTCCAGCGGCACGGCTCGATCGTCGCGCGCATCGTGCCAGATTGCGCGAACCGCCGCGCCCGCAGGCTGCGAAAGCGGCTGGCCGTCCGGCCCCACGAGCGCCAGATGCGCACCGGGCAAGCGCCGGCCATGCGCATCGAAGCGGAGTGCCGCCGCGCTCGCGCTGCCCGACGCCCCGAGCGACGGCGTGTCGAATGTCACGTCGTACCGATCGACGAGCGCGCCGGTGAAGCGCACGATGCCAGCCGCGCCCGCGTGCCCGGCCGCACCGGCGCTCGACACTGCGAGCGCGATGCCGATCCCCGCTGCCGCCATCCGCGCCCGGACACCGATGCGCCGCTTCGTTCGATCGCGCGCCGCCGTCGGTGCCGCCCATGTCGTCTTCATCTGCATGTTCCGCCTCCCTTCCCGCTTCTCGCCGCGCAAATGAAAACGGCGGCGTGACGCGCAGGTCACGCCGCCGCTTGCCGGCAATTACTTTAGGGAGAGCGGCCGGAACAATAAATGAGACAAGTCCTAAACTGATACCGGAATATTCGGACTCAATGCGCGCGAGCGCGACGGCTCATGCGTCCGGATCGACGCGCAGCACGAGCTTGCCGCGATGGTCGCCGTCGAACAGGCGGTTCAGCACGTCGGGGGCGTTTTCGAGCCCGTCGGCGACGGTTTCCTCGGCCTTGAGCCGGCCGTCGCGCAGCCATCCCGCGAGCGTCTGCACCGCTTCGCGGCTCTTGCGGTAGTCGAGGATCAGGAAGCCGCGCATCGTGATCCGCTTCGAGATCAGCACGCCGACGTCGTCCGCCGCGCGGCCGCTGTTGTAGTTCGAGATCACGCCGCACAGCGCGACGCGCCCGCCGATCACCATCCGCGACAGCACCGCGCGCATCACCTCGCCGCCGACGTTCTCGAAGTTCACGTGCACGCCGTCCGGCGTCGCCGCCTTCAGCTGCTCACGGAAATCGTCGGCCTTGTAGTCGACGGCCGCGTCGAAGCCGAGCGTCTCGGTCAGGTAGCGGCACTTGTCCGCGCCACCCGCGATGCCCACCACGCGCGCACCGTGGATCTTGCCGATCTGGCCGGCGATCGAGCCGACCGACCCGGCCGCCGCCGACACGACGAGCGTCTCGCCAGGCTGCACCGGCGCGATGTCGGTCAGCCCGTAGTACGCGGTCAGGCCGCTCATCCCGCACGCGCCGAGCAGCGTCGGCAGCGGCAGGCCCGACTGCGCGGGCAGCTTCACGAGTTGCGCGGCCTGGTCGGCCGGCACCCGCGCATAGTCCTGCCAGCCGAGCAGCCCCTGCACGAGATCGCCTTGCGCGAACCCCGCGTGGCGCGACCCGACCACGCGCCCGATGCCGAGCGCACGCATCACTTCGCCGATCGCGACGGGCGGCAGGTATTGCGGCACGTCGCTCATCCACACGCGGTTGGTCGGATCCATCGACAGATACAGCACACGCACGAGCACTTCGCCGTCGGCGAGCGCCGGCACCGGCGTTTCGACGAACGAAAAGTGTTCGCGGCCGACCCGGCCTTCCGGGCGTGTCTTCAGCAGCAGCTGGCGGTTCACGGGTGTCGACACGATGTTCTCCTCCGGTTGTGTTTATCGATGCGCGTCAAACTGCGCACATGCCGCCGTCGATCACGAGTTCGGCGGCCGTCACGAAGCGGCTTTCGTCGGATGCCAGATAGACGGCCGCATGCGCGACGTCGTCCGGTTCGCCGAGCCGGCGCAGCGGAATGCCGCGTGCGAGCTTGCGCGTCGCATCGCGTTCGCCGAGCGACTGGAACAGCGGCTCGACGATCCCCGTGCGAATGAACGCCGGGTGAATCGAGTTGCAGCGCACGTCGAGCTCGCGGCGCGCGCAGTCGATCGCGACCGACTTCGTCAGCGACGCGACCGCGGCCTTCGACGCGTTGTACGCGGTGAAATCCGGCTCGACCTTGAACGCGGCCACCGACGAGATGTTGATGATCGATGCGGGATGGCTCTCGGCCAGATACGACAGCGCATGCTTGCAGCCGAGCACGATGCTCTCGACGTTGACCGCCATCACGCGCCGCCATTCGTCCAGTTCGATCTGCGCGGGCGAGCCGATCGAGCCGACACCCGCGTTGTTGACGAGCACCGACAGCCCGCCCATCGCATCGACCGCCTGCGCGAGCAGCGCTTGCCAGCGCGCTTCGTCGCGGACGTCCTGCGTCGCGGCAAACGCGACCGGCGTCGCGTGGCCCGCGTTGAGTTCGTCGGCGAATGCATCGAGCACCGCCGCGTCGGCAACGTCGGTCAGGAACACGCGCGCGCCCTGCTCGACCATCCGGCGCGCGATCGCGCGGCCGAGGCCGCCGGCGGCGCCCGTGATGTACGCGCACTTGCCTGCGAGGCGCGTGGAAACGATTGTCATGGGACCTGCTCCTGTCGTGAGTCGTCGCGGCGGACCGGTGCCGCGACGGCGGTTGCCGTGCGCCGGCCGACGGCCGCGCGGTATGCGCGAGTATAGCGAGCCGGCCGCACCGGGCCGGACGAATCCGGCGGCCGGCCGCTGCCGGCCCCGCTCGAACGAACGCCAGCGTACGCGATTGCCGCCAATCGATGAAATGAATCTTCGTAATGCCCGGTCATAGACATCACTCATGACCTTCGGATCCGCGGGCGGCGGGACGGGCGGGCGGACGGGCGGACGGGCGGACGGGCGGGCGGGCGGGCACAGCAACAGCACAGCACAGCACAGCACAGCACAGCCGATCATCGCCGATGTCGGCTCGATAACGATCGGGAAACGGCTTTTGACAATAACCAAGAAGGAATGGGACGGGACTCGGGGGGCCACCGCCGCGGCGACGACCGCATCCGGCACCGGCGCACCGACGCGCGGCAACGAACAGCCGTCAGAACCCGTCGCCGGACGTGCGCATGAACGCGCAGAACTGCGGGGAATGCGTGTCGATCATCTGCTGGAACGGTGCGCGATGCCCGTACGCGATGCCGGACACGAGGAGCAGGCAGACGGCCGCGATGCGCGGCGAGAACGCGCGCTTGTGCGCCCGCCGGTAGGCGCGCAGGAACACCAGCGCGACCAGCGCGCCGAGCAGCCAGCCGACGACGACTTCCGGGACCGTGTGCGAATGGTCGAACACGCGCGCGACGCCCGTCAGCGCGCCGACGACGAGACCGGCCGCCACGCCCGGCTCCTTGCCCGGACGGAATGCCTGCCACAGCATCGACAGCGCGACGGTCCACACGGACGTCGACAGCATCGTATGGCCGCTGATCACGCGGAAATCGAACTGCGGGATCTCGACCCCGCAGCCCGCATAGAGAATCTTGGTCGCCCCGACCAGGCTCATGCCGGCCGCGAGCAGCACGATCCAGCGCACCGCGAGCCGCCAGTTGGACAGCGCGAGCCAGACGGCGCAGGTCAGCGCGACCGGCAAGGTCAGCGCGGCATCGCCGATGTTGCTGATTTCACTCCACATGACGGACGTCGAACGGCTGGCAAAAGGCGCAGTTTAACGCAGGCGCGCCACGCGCCTGTTTCAGCCTGTGACAAGCTGTATCAGCCCGCGACACCCGTGATCAGCAGCAGGTTCGTGCCCGTTATGACGGCGAACAGTACCCAGGCGGCGGCCTGCATCCCGCGGCCGATCGCATGCTCGCCCATCGTGTTGCGATCGCTGACCGACCGGATCAGCGGCCACATCGCGAACGGCAGCTGCAGGCTCAGCAGCACCTGGCTCCAGACGAGCAATTGCCCGACCGAGTTTTCGCCGAGCCACAGCACGCCGATCAGCGCGGGCACCAGTGCGAGCCCGCGCGTGATCAGCCGGCGCTGGTAGCAAGGGATTTTCGTATGCAGGAAGCCGTCCATGATCACCTGGCCGGCGATCGTGCCGGTCAGCGTCGAGCTTTGCCCCGACGCGAGCAGCGCGATGCCGAACAGCAGCGCGGCCGCGCCGCCCGCGATCGGCGTGATCAGCCGGTACGCCTGTTCGATGTCGGTCACGTCGTGCTGGCCGGTCGCATGGAACGCCGCGCCCGCGACGACCAGGATCGCCGCATTGACGAGCATCGCGACGAACAGCGACACGCAGGTGTCGATGCGCACCAGCGCGAGCGTGTCGCGGATCAGGCCGCGCGCGCCGCCGACGACATGGCGCGTCTGCACGACCGACGAATGCAGATACAGGTTGTGCGGCATGATCGTCGCGCCGACGATGCCGAGCGCGAGCACGATCGCGTCCTTGCGGTCATGGCCCGGATTGCCCGGCACGAGCCCCTTCGCGACCGCATGCCAGTCGGGCGGCGTGATCGCGACCTGCGCGACGAAGCAGAACGCCATCGTCGCGATCAATCCGAGCACGATCGCCTCGATCTGCCGGACGCCCTTGCCTTGCAACCCGAGCACGATCACCGTATCGAGCGCGGTCAGCACGATCCCCCACGCGAGCGGCACGCCGAGCAGCAGCTTGAACGCGAGCGCGCAGCCGAGCACTTCGGCGATGTCGCACGCGATGATCGACACCTCGGCGGTCACCCACTGCACGATGCGGCCGAAGGTGCCATAGCGGTCGTAGCTGGCCTGCGCGAGATCCTTGCCCGCGACGAGGCCGAGCCGCGCGGCGAGCATCTGCAGGAAGATCGCGGCGAGGCTCGAGAACGCGACGACCCACAGCAGCGAATAGCCGAATTGCGAGCCGGCCTGGATGTCGGTGGCCCAGTTGCCGGGATCCATATAGCCGATCGCGACCAGCAGGCCCGGGCCGAAGAAGCGCTTGAGCTTCATCCAGCGCGACGCGCCGGCGTCGATCGTGATGCTGCCCTTTACTTCCGACGGGCAGAAGGGGGCTGTGGCGGTAGTGGGAAGCAGGGGCATGGAAACCGGGGATCGTGATCGCGACACGGTGATTTTACGTTCATCCGCCCCGCTTTCTCCCGCGCATCGCCGCGCACACCCCGGCTCGCCCGCTCGCCGTCGGCAGTCGCGAGCCGCGGCGCGGGCTGCCGATCGGCCTGCGGGTGCGGCGTCCCGGCACCGTTCGTCAGGATCCGCTCGCGCTCGGCGACGCGAAATTCGGTCGGCGACACCAGCAGGCGCTGGCGAAACAGCTTGGCCAGACGCTCGCCGCTGCCGAAGCCCGTGCGCCGCGCGACCTTGTCGGCCGGCAGCGTCGTGTGGACCAGCATGTGGCAGGCGCGCTCGAGCCGCACGTGCTGCACGAACTCGGTCGGCGTCACGCCGATTTCCTTCTTGAAGCGCCGCAGGAAATTGCGCTCGCTCATCGCGACCGTCTGCGCGACTTCCGCAACCGAAATGCGGTTCGCGCTCTGCGCGCGCAGCCGCTGCACCGACATCCGGATCGACGGGCTCGCGCTCAGTTCGCGAAACGCCCACATCGACTGCGCATAGCGCTGCTCGACCGGCTGCATCAGGTTGCTGGCGATCTCCTGTGCGGCGCTGTCGCCGAGATCGGCGCGGAACATGTCGAGCACGGTCGCAAACACGTCGGCCTCGCCGGCCTGCAGTTCGATCGTGGCCGCCGCACCGCGGGCGCGATCGGTTCGCGCGCGATCGGCTTCCGTCTGCCGCTGCGACGCGGCGAGCGTCGACAGGCCCATCGCATCGACGATCCAGCGCGCATGGCGGCGGATGTCGCTCAGGCGGCGCCGCAACGCATCGTTCCAGTTGATCGACGCGCGCTCACCATGAAGATGAAAGAACGCGTGTGCACGATGGCCATGCTCGTCGCCGAGCGAATCGGCGGCGATCTGCACACCGGACGACGACTGCAGCAAGCCCCCCTTTTCGGATACGTACTTCAGCTGGTAATCCGCATTGAACGCGTTCAGGCGATTCGCCAGGTTGAAGGCCTCGCTCAGACGCGCGGCCTCGGCCAAGGAAAACCCCGTACTCAAATAGATTACGACCCACCTCTGATCTGCTGCTTCCACTGGCCAAGCCCCCGGACTGTTTCGACTTCTTTTAATTGCCGTCGAACTGTCAGGCTTATATTTGGTTTGAACACGTGCGACAGGGACGGCTATCTCGAAATATGAAGCGACGGCATCTTAGCCGAACTAGCCGAACGGGTCGTCTCTTTGTCACGAAATGGCCGACCGGGACAGCATGATGGCGGATTTTTACAGGCTATCGCCGACCGATGATCTGGCCGCGCGGAAATGCGCGTGTCGACGGGCGGACTCGGATCGTGACGCCTGCCTCGTATCGCGCATCGGCTCCACGCACGCTCGCGTAGCGGGACGATCGTCATCGGCATGCATCGGACGGCATCGGTCGCCGGTACAACGCGCACCCGCGTTCCGTTGTTCGCGCATCCATTAGAATCGCCCCACCGCCCACCACGCCGCCTTCGTCCGTGCCCGCCGACCATCGTCTCGACCTGAACCTGTTCCGCGTGCTCGATGCGGTCTACGTGCACGGCGGCATCGGCGCGGCCGCCCGTGCGCTGCACCTGACGCAGCCGGCCGTCACGCATGCGCTCAACCGGCTGCGCGCGCATTTCGACGACCCGCTGTTCGTGCGCCAGGGCAACCGCGTCGTGCCGACCGAGCGCACGCGCGCGATCATCGCGGACGTGCAGCTTCACCTCGCCGGCCTGCAGCGCGCCGCGCGCGACCCGGCGGCATTCGACCCGGCGACGCTCGACCTGAGCATCGCGGTCGGCATTCGCGACGTGCTCGAATCGATCGCGCTGCCGCAGATCGTCGCCGCGTTCGCCGGCGCAGCGCCGGGCCTGCGATTCGTGAGCCGCCGCGTCGCGGTGCACGACATCGAACGCGAACTCGCGTCGGGCAATCTCGATCTGGCCGTCGATCGACGCGTGCAGACCGGCCCGCGCATCGTGACCGAGCACCTGCTCGACGATTCGCTCGTCGTCGCGATGCGGCACGATCATCCGTTGGCCGGTGGTCCGCTGCGGCGCGGCGACTATTTCGCCGCGCGGCATGTCGCGGTGTCGTCGCTCGGCGAACCGCAATCGCTCGACGTGCTGCTCGGCAACGACGGGCGCTTCCGTCACATCCAGCTCGTCTGCCAGCATTACTTCGCCGCCTGCCAGATCGCCGCGGCGGGCGACCTGCTGCTGACGCTGCCGCGCACGTATGCGCTGCGCATGGCGGCGATGCTGCCGATCGCAGTGCAGCCGCTGCCGCTGCGGCTCAAGCCGTTTCCGCTGCTCGCGTACTGGCACGAGTCGCGCGAGACCGACCGCGCGCACCAGTGGGTGCGCGAACGCGTCGCCACGCTCGTGCGCCGGAGTGCCGGCGTCGCCGGCTGATCCCGGCGAGCCCCGTCGACGCGCGTGGCGCCCGCGTTTTTCGTCGAGACGGTATGCTGACGGCTCGCACGCCGCGCATCGTCGCGGCCGCCTCTTACCCGCTTACCGGAGACTTGCCATGCCGCTCATCCACGCTGCCGCCACCCTCGCCGCCGACGCGCCCGACTACGTCGTCCAGCTGCAGGCCGGCACGCACGCGCTGACCGGCGACGAAGCGCCGCGCGAAGGCGGACAGGCCCTCGGGCCGGCGCCGTTCGAGTTCGTGCTGGCCGGCCTCGCGCAATGCACGGCCGCGACGCTGCGCATGTACATGCAGCGCAAGACGTGGCCGGCCGCGCGCATCGACGTGCGCACCGAACTGCATGCCGATCGTGAAGGGCAGCAATACGTGCGCCGCGTCGTGACGCTCGACGGCCCGCTCGACGACGCGCAGCGCCAGCGGCTCGCGGAAATCTGCGAGAAGACGCCGGTGACGCTGTTCATCAAGCGCGGCACGCGCATCGAAACGACGCTGAACTGACGGGCGGCGTACCGCGCCGCACGCGATCGCCGCGTCACAAGCAAAACGGGCGGGCCGCGCGCGATGCGCGGCCCGCCCGTTTGCGGATGTCGTCCGGCGCTCAGAGTCCGAGCGCGGACAGGTCCAGCTTGCCGTCCTTCACCGGCGGACACCAGAAATACGCGCCCGTCAGCGGTCGCGTGAAGCGGAACAGGCCGTCGACGATGCCGTCGTCCGCGCCGCTCATCCGGCGCATCTGCACGTCGAACGCGCGGAACGAACGGCCGAACGCGACGAAGTAGAGCCCCGCGCGGCGCGCATCGGACCACGGCGACGAACGGCGCAGCATGAATGCCTCCGGCTCGAAGCTCTCCTGCGCGGTGCGCTTCACGTGCGCGAACTCGGGCGCGTCGTCGAGTTCCTCGTTGTCCGAGCGGCGGCGGCCGATGATGTGATCCATGTCGCCCGACGCAATGCGCTCCATCTGGTCGAAGTCGTGCAGCCATTGCTGAACCGCGACGAAGCTCGAACCGTCGAGCCCCGCGCCCTGCCCCGTGACGACCGACGCGGCCAGCGCGTCGTCGCCGGTCGGGTTCTCGGTGCCGTCCTCGTAACCCGACAGGTCGCGATCGGTCGAATAGCGGAACCCGTCGACCGCGTCCTGCAGCACGAACGCCGGCGCGAGCGCCCGCTCGATCGCCCGCGCGCGCAGCACGAGTGCGCCGCGATCGTCGCCGCGCAGCCAGACCCAGACGTCGGCCGGCGTGATCGGCAGCGTACGGTCGTTCACCGCGAACGCCGGGTATTCGGTGAGCCCCGGAACCGGGCGGCCGAGATGCGCGGCCAGCGCCTGCCCGAAGCCTGCGACCGCGTCGCGCCCGTCGATGAGCTCGCGCAATGCCGCGAGCGCCGCGGCCACATTGACGTTGTTCGAAATCGTGAAAGTGAGGTATCGGGCCGCCGTGTCGATCGGAGCCAGGATGCCTTGCTGAACGTCGCTCATCGTTTCCTCAGGAGTGTATCGGGGTGAATCCGCGGGGCCGCAGCGGCCGGCGCGCAACGGCAGAGTGTAATCGATGCCGCCCGCCGCCCCGTGCGGCACCGCACCGCGGAACACGCACGAAAGAGGGCCAAAACCCCGAATACTAACCGCATCGCTGCTGCAACGCCGTATTCGTCAGACGTTGCGGCGCGTCCGGCTCTGCTGATAAAATTCCTTCACGTCTTTTTCGGCGCCCTTTCAACCGTTCACTTCAGGGAGGTGCAGATGTTCCGAATGCCAGCAACCTTCCCGAACGTGGTCCCACGGCGCGGCTGATCCAGCCCGTCGTCCGCGCCGGCTTCCGGGTGCTCCGCTAACCCGCCCGCCCGCGCAATTTCCCGACAGCCCGTTTCGTTTCGCCCGCGTCGTGCGCGCGGTCCGGCTGTCGCGTTTTCGACGTTCTCCGAACCGGAAAGTCCCGTCGCGCGATGCGCCGGGCAACGATACATGACCAGAAAAACCACCCATCTGGGCGGCCAGGCATTCCAGGCCGTCTTCGGCTTCACGTTCCGCTACTGGCGCAAGCAGCCGGTGCGCATCGCGACGATCACGACGCTGGCGCTGCTCGGCGCGCTTGCCGACGTGCTCACGCCGCTGTTCGCCGGGCGCCTCGTCGATGCGCTGTCGAGCGGCCCGACCGACCGCGCCGCCGCGTGGCATGCGGCCGTCACCGCGTTCGGCACGCTGGCCGCGCTCGGCATCGGCGCGACGCTGCTGCGGCAGGGCGTCTACCTGAACATCATCACGCTCACGCTGAAGATGATGAGCGAGATCGCCGCGGCGTCGTTCCATCGCGTGCAGCGTTTCTCGACCGACTGGCACGCGAACAGCTTCGCGGGATCGACCGTGCGCAAGATCACGCGCGGGATCTGGGCACTCGACCTGCTGAACGACACGGTGCTGATCGCGCTGCTGCCGTCGGTCACGATGCTCGTCGGCGCGACCGTGCTGCTCGGCACGCACTGGCCGGTGATGGGGCTCGTCGTCGGTGCGGGTTCGCTGCTGTACATCTCGGTAACGGTCGCGGTATCGCTCGGCATCGTCGCGCCGGCCGCGCGGCTCGGCAACCTGTGGGACACGCGCATGGGCGGCGCGCTCGCCGACGCCGTGAGCTGCAACGCGGTCGTCAAGGCGTTCGGCGCGGAAACGCGCGAGGAAGCGCGGCTCGATCGCGTGATCGGCAAGTGGCGCCAGCGCACGCGCCGCACGTGGGTGCGCGGCACGTTCAACGGCGGGCTGCAGGGCGCGATGCTCGTCGCGATGCAGGCGGCGATGATCGGCGTCGCGCTGCGGCTGTGGGCGAACGACGAAGCGAGCGTCGGCGACATCGCGTTCTCGCTGACGATGTTCTTCATGCTGCAGGGTTACCTGCGCGACGTCGGCATGCACATCCGCAACCTGCAACGCTCGGTCAACGACATGGAAGAACTCGTCGCGCTCGAGCGCCAGCCGCTCGGCATCGACGATCGGCCCGGCGCGCCCGCGATCCGGATCGGGCAAGGCGAGATCCGCTTCGAGCACGTGACGTTCCGCTACGGCAACCATCCGGTGCCGCTGTACGACGACTTCTCGATGCGCATCGCGCCCGGCGAACGCGTGGGCCTCGTCGGCCATTCCGGGTCGGGCAAGACGACGTTCATCAAACTGATCCAGCGCCTGTACGACGTGTCGGGCGGCCGCATCACGATCGACGGCCAGGACATCGCGCAAGTGCGGCAGGATTCGCTGCGCAGCCAGATCGCGATCGTCCAGCAGGAACCCGTGCTGTTCCACCGCACGCTCGCGGAGAACATCGCGTATGCGCGCCCCGACGCGAGCCGTGCGGAGATCGAGCGCGCCGCGCGTCTTGCCAGCGCGCACGACTTCATCGTCGCGCTGCCGGACGGCTATGACACGCTCGTCGGCGAGCGCGGGATCAAGCTGTCGGGCGGCGAACGCCAGCGCGTCGCGATCGCGCGTGCGTTCCTCGCCGATGCGCCGATCCTGATCCTCGACGAAGCGACGTCGAGCCTCGACAGCGAAAGCGAGGTGCTGATCCAGCAGGCGATGGAGCGGCTGATGGTCGGGCGCACGACGCTCGTCGTCGCGCACCGGCTGTCGACGGTGCGCGCGCTCGACCGTCTGATCGTGCTCGAGCGCGGCAAGGTGATCGAGGAAGGCAGCCACGACGCGCTGATCCGCATCGACGGCGGGACGTATCGCCGGCTGTTCGAGCGGCAGGCGCTGGAACTCGCGAAGGGCCTGATCGATCCGCCGCGGCGCACGGCGGACGATAATGCCGGGCCGCTTGGGGAGCCGGCGCAAGCCTGATGGCAACCCGATCGCAACCGGACGCGCGGCACACCGCCGCCGCGCCCGGTTGCGCCACACGGTACGTCGATGCGATCGTCAGGAATTCACCAGGCCGTTGCGTGCGTCGTCGATTCCATTCGACGGCGCCACGCGAGCCGCCGTGCGCTGCCCGGCAAACCCGTTGCGAACGAGGCGAGCCGGGATCACTTATCATACCGGCCAGGCAATTTGCGACGAAAGGCGGATCATGTTTACAGGCATTGTTCAGGGTGTTGGCGTCATCAAGGCCATCAAGGATCACGGCGAACTGAGAACGTTCAGCATCGAATTCCCCGAGCGGTTCACCACCGACATCGAGATCGGCGCAAGCGTCTCGGTCGACGGCGTCTGCCTGACCGTGACGACCATCCACTCGCCCGAGCTGATCGACTTCGACGTGATGTTGCCGAGCCTGCGCATCACCACGCTCGCCGACCTCACGACCGGCGCCCGGATCAACGTCGAGCGGGCCGCGAAGGACGGCGCTGAAATCGGCGGACATCCGCTGTCCGGACACGTCGACTTCATGGGAACGATCGCGAACATCGCGTCATCCGAACACAACCGGATGATCCGCATCGGCGTGCCGGCCGATTTCAGGCGCTACGTGTTTGCGAAAGGCTATATCGCGATCAACGGCTGCAGCCTCACCGTGTCGGATGTCAATCGCGAAGAAGGCTGGTTCGACGTCTGGCTGATTCCCGAAACGCGACGCGCGACCACCTTCGATGCGAAGGGCGCCGGCGACAAGGTCAATATCGAGATCGAGCGCGGCACGCAGGTCGTCGTGGATACGATCCGCGAATCGGTCAAGGAAACCCTCGGGGAATTGACCGGCGTCGTCACGACGTTGCTCGCGGAGAAGGGCATCGATATCGAGGAACTGCTCGCGCGGAACGTCACGAAGCTGCCGAAGGCGTAACGGCGAAGAGCGCCGCCGTTCCCGCTGATGCCCGGTATCACCGGGCGTCGGCTTCCGTCGCGATGCGGCCGGCCGCCCCGCACGCCGCCTTACTCCACCTCCACCTGCGCCCCCTTCCCCACCGCCACCCGCTGCGCGCGATAAATCCCCGCGTGTCCGGAAAACAGATAGGCGACCACGCAGGCGACGATCGCATACACGCCGACATCCGCGCCGAACAGTTCGATCGCCATGATCGTCGACGCGATCGGCGTGTTGGCCGCGCCCGCGAACACCGCGACGAAACCGAGCCCCGCCAGCACGGGCACCGGCAGCGCCAGCACCTGTCCGAGCGCGTTGCCCAGCGTCGCGCCGATGTAGAACAGCGGCGTCACTTCGCCGCCCTTGAACCCCGACGCGAGCGTGACGACGGTGAACGCGAACTTGCCCGCGAAATCGTAAGCCGGCAGCGGCCCGTGAAACGCGGCTTCGATCGTCGGGATGCCGAGGCCGAGATACTGCGGCACGTTCAGCACGGTGGCGGCCACCGCGACCAGCAGGCCACCGAGCACCGGCTGCAGCGGCGCATAGCGGATCACGCGGCGGAACCACGCGGTCAGCGCATGCGTCGCGAACGCGAACAGCCGGCCGACGACGCCGAACGCGACACCCGCGACGACCGTCGCGGCCAGCCCCGTCGCCGACACGGCCGGCACGAACGGAATCGCATAAGCGGTGTGATGCACGCCCCACGCGCGGCACACGACATCCGCGACGATCGCCGACGCGACGCAGGTCAGCAGCGCGTCGTACCGTACGCGGCCGATCGCGAGCACCTCGAGCCCGAACACGGCGCCCGCGAGCGGCGTACCGAACACCGACGCGAACCCGGCCGCGATGCCGCCCATCAGCAGCACGCGCCGGTGCTCGCGATCGAGCCGGAACAGGTGCGTGACGCGATCGGCGAGCGCGCCGCCCATCTGCACGGCCGTGCCCTCGCGGCCGGCCGACCCGCCGAACAGGTGCGTGACGACGGTCGCGACGAGCACGAGCGGCGCCATCCGCTTCGGCACCAGCGCCTTCGGGTCGTGAATCTCGTCGATCAGCAGGTTGTTGCCGCGCGCGACCGACTGGCCGAACCGGTGGTAGACCCAGCCGGTCGCCAAACCGGCGGCCGGCAGCCCCCACAGCAGCCAGGGATGCGCGACGCGCGTGCCGGTCGCCCAGTCGAGCGCGATCAGGAACAACGCGGAAGCCGTGCCGGCCAGCGCGCCGAGCAACGCAGAGAGCGCGAGCCAGCGGCACACGTAGCGCACGGTCGCGAAAAAATCGGCAGAAGTCGAGAAAAACATGATTTCCAGATTCGACGGGACATCAAAACCTGGGCGGCAGAATACCGCATGGACGGCCTGCGACCTCCTGACGACCCAGGAACACGCAGGCATCATCAGCCGGGCAAACCGGCGGTTGAGGGCCGAACCGCGCGCGACGCGCCGGGATCGACCGCAGGGAGGCATGCCATCTCCGCAGGCGGCAATTGTACGCGACGCCGCACGGCGCGCGCAATGCGGCCCGCCGGGGCCGCGGCGCGCCGTCAGTCGAGCGGCATGCGCGTCACGCGCGAAATCAGTTGCGGCGCGATCCGGTCGAGCGGCAGGATCGCCGACGCCGCGCCGATCGCTGCGGCCGCCTTCGGCATCCCGTAGACGGCGCTCGTCGCCGCGTCCTGCGCGATCGTGTAGCACCCCTTCGCGCGCATCGCCTTCAGCCCGAGCGCGCCATCGCGCCCCATCCCGGTCAGCAGCACGCCGAGCGCGTCGCCCTCCCAGCCGTCGGCGACGCTGTTGAAGAACACGTCGATCGACGGCCGGTACGGCGTCTCGGCCGGATGCCGCGTATAGCCGAGCACGCCGCGCGGCGAGATGTACAGGTGATCGTTGGTCGCCGCGAGCAGCACCTCGCCCGCCTGCGGCACGCTGCCCTGCCGCGCGACGCGCACGGGCAGCCGCGTATAGCCGTCGAGCCACTCCGCCATGCCGACCGCGAACGCCTGGTCGACGTGCTGGACGATCACGAGCGCAGCCGGAAAATCGGCCGGCAGCGCGCGCAACAGCGCGGTGAGCGCGGTCGGGCCGCCCGCCGACGCGCCGATCGCGATCAGCGTCGGCTGGCCGCGCGCGGGTGCGGGCCCGGGCGGCACGAGCGTCGTGGTCCGGCTTTCGAGCAGCCGGCCGATCTGGTCGATCTTCGCGAGCAGCGGCTGCGGCGCCGCATCCGACGTCAGGCCGAGCGCGAGCGTCGGCGTGTCGACCGCGTCGAGCGCGCCGGCCCCCATCGCCTCGTAGACCGACGACGTGTTCGCGCTGACGCTCGCGGTCACGATCAGGATCGCGCACGGCGCGCGCGCCATGATCTGCCGGGTCGCGGCCACGCCGTCGAGCTTCGGCATCACGAGATCCATCAGCACGAGATCGGGCGGATGCGCGACGCAGAAATCCACTGCCTCGTCGCCATCGGTCGCCACCCACAGCACGCGATGATCCGTGCGCAGCGCGATCACGCGGCGCAGCGCCTCGACGGCAAGCGGCAGATCGTTGACGATGCCGATGTTCATCCGCGTGCGTCCCCGATCAGGTCGTGCACCGCGTCGAGCAGCGCCTCGTCGTGGAAACTGCTCTTCGCGAGGTAGTAGTCGGCACCGGCATCGAGCCCGCGCCGGCGATCCTCGTCGCGATCCTTGTACGACACGATCATCACCGGCACGCGCTTGAGCGTCGGATCGCCCTTGATCAGCGTGACGAGTTCGATCCCGTCCATGCGCGGCATGTCGACGTCGGTGACGACCAGGTCGAACGCGTCGCTGCGCACCGCGTTCCAGCCGTCCATCCCGTCGACCGCGATGGTCACGTCGTAGCCGCGCTTTTCCAGCAGTTTGCGCTCGAGCTCGCGCACCGTCAGCGAATCGTCGACGACGAGCACGCGGCGGCGCCGGTCGGCGAGCGCGAGCTGCCGGTCGCGCGTGAGTTTCGCGAGCTGTCCGCCGCGCACGAGCTTGTCGACGGAGCGGATCAGGTCCTCGACATCGACGATCAGCACCGGGTCGCCGTTCTCGAGCAACGCACCGGCCGCGATGTTCTGGATCTTGTGCAGGCGGCTGTCGAGCGGCTGCACGACGAGCATCCGTTCGCCGAGGAAGCGGTCGACGGCGACACCGTAGAGCTCGGGCTCGCCGCCGACGACCACGACCGCCGTGCTCGCGCGCGCGACGCCGGGCTCGCCGGCATCGAGCAGCTGGTGCGCGGCGACGAGGCCCGCGCGCCGGCCGTCGAACGGAAAATGCGGCTGGCCTTCGAGCACGTCGATGTCGTCGTGCGACAGTTCGAGCGTGCGGCGCACGTGCGCGAGCGGGAACGCGTACGGCTCGCCGCCGACCTCGACCAGCAGGCTGCGGATCACCGACAGCGTGAGCGGCAACTGCAGCACGAAGCGCATGCCCGCGCCGGGCTCGTTGAAGATGCGCACCGCGCCGCGCACGCCGCGCACCATCTCCTGCACCGCGTCGAGGCCGACGCCGCGCCCCGACACGTCGGTCACCGCATCGCGCATCGAGAAGCCCGGCAGCAGCAGGAATTCGAGCAGTTCGGGATCGGACAGCCGCGCGGCCGTCTCGTCGTCGGTCAGGCGCTGGCGCACCACCGCAGCGCGCAACGCATCCATGTCGACGCCCGGCCCGTCGTCGATCACGCTGACGAGCAGCGAGCCGGCGCTATGCCGCGCTTCGAGCGTCACGCTCGCCTCGGCCGGCTTGCCGCGCGCGAGGCGAGCGTCGGGCGCTTCGACACCGTGGTCGATCGCGTTGCGCAGCAGGTGGCCGAGCGGTGCGTCGAGCAGGTCGAGAATGTCGCGGTCGACCTGCGTGCCTTCGCCGACGATCGAGAAGCGCACCTGCTTGCCGAGCGAGCGCGCGAGATCGCGGACGATCCGCGGATACGCGCGCGTCGCGTCGCCGAACGGCCGCATCCGGCACTGCAGCGCCTCGTCGTACAGCTGTTCGGCGATATGCGTGCTGCGCCGCTCGAAGCGGTCGAATTCGTCCATGCGCTCGGCGAGCGAACGCTGCAGGTCGTTGAGCATGTGCCGCACTTCGTTCACCGATGCGAGCACGCCCGCATCGAGATCGTCGGCAAACTGTTCGTACAACAGATCGAGCGAACGGGCCGCGTCGCGCTGCGCGCGCTTCACGCGCAGCATCGACTCCGCGAACGGCTTGAGCCAGCGCGATTCGACGAGCGACTCGCCGGACAGGCTCAGCAGCCGGTTCAGCGTATCGGCCCGCACGCGGCGCATCGCGCCCGCGCCGGCCGCGCGGCCGGCCTGGACCGGATCGGGCACGGCCGCCGGCAGCGCGAGCGGCGGCACCGCGGCGCCGGCCCCCACGGGCTCGTTCGCGGCGCCGTCGTGCTCGCGAGACGGCACGACGGACGGCGCCGCGGCCGCCGGCGGCGGCGCGAAAGCCGGTGCCGGCATCGCGTGCGCGCCGTCGGCGCCCGTCAGCGCCAGCGCGAACGCCTCGATCTCCGCCGGCGACACGGGCTGCGCCTGCGGATCGGCGACGCGCACCAGCAGGTCGACGCCGGCCAGCAGCACGTCGACATGCGTGGCCGTCAGCGCGATCGTACCGGCCTGCGCCGCGACGAAGCATTCTTCCATGCGCCCCGCGATGTCGACGCCGAGCGGCACGCCGACGATGCGCGCGGCGCCCTTCAGCGAATGTGCGGCGCGCATGCACGCCTCGAGCGCGACGGAGTCGGGCTCGCCCGATTCGAGCGCGAGCAGGCGCTCGGACAGCGCCTGGGTCTGCGTGCGCGTCTCCTCGCGATACAGCTCGAGCAGCGACAGTTGGCTCAGATCGTCATCGCCGCTCATCGCATGCTCCGTGTCACGGCGTCGAACAGCCGATCGTCGTCGAGCAAGCCGATCGACTTGCCGCGCCACGACAGCACGCCGCGCGACAGGCCGGCGCTCGCGCGCCCGACCGTCGCCGGCACGGGCACCCATTCGGATGCGCCGAAGCGCAGCACGCCCTCGACTTCGTCGACCGGGAACACCACCGGCTCGCCCTGGTGCGCGGCGACCAGCAGCCGCGTGAAACGGCCGTCCGCGCCACCCTCGCGGCCATTGCCCGCGTCGAGGCCGAGCAGCGCGCCGATCGAGATCGCGATGCGCAGCGTGCCGCGAATGTTGACCACGCCGCGCACGGCCGAATGGCGGCGATGCGGCAGCGAATGGATCGGACGCGTGCCGGCGATCTCGCGCAGCACGCCGATCGGCAGCGCAAGCCATTCGTCGGCGACGCGAAACGCCAGTGCCGCCTGATGCGTATCGTCGTCGCCGTGCGCGCGGGTCGCGTCGAACGCGCTGATCCGCTGCGTCGCGTCGGCCAGCTCGGCGGCGCCGAGCGGGCGTTCGAGCAGTTTCGCCGCGTGATACGCGTAGACCGGGCAGTTCAGGCAGCGCAGGCAATCGGCCAGCCGCTCGCACGAGCGGTCGCCGTGCGTGCCGATCCGGTTCCAGCAATCGTCGACGCCGATCGTCGTGTCGTCAGTGGCAACGGCGTCGCGGTTCATTCGTTCCTCGGTCATCCCGATGTCGGCTCCCAACCCGTATTCTCATTATCCGGCCGAGCGCCGCGCACGCTCGAGCAGCCATTGCGCGCCGGCGCCGTCGCCGCCGACGTCCAGCAAGGTCGCGAGATGCGTCAGCGCTTCGTGGTGCGTCGGCCGCAGATACAGCGCCTTCCGGTAGAAATCGCCCGCTTCCGCGACGCGCCCGCGCGCATCCGCGATCAGCCCGTTCAGGTAGAACGCGTCGGCGTGCGGCCCGGCGTGCGCGGAGAACTGCGCGAGCACGCGCTCGGCCTCGTCGAATGCGCCCGCGTTGGCCAGCGCCTGCGCTTCCTCGAGCGTCGGCGCGGCGCCGTCGGCGGCCGCCGGCGCGGGCGCGGGCGTGTCGGCCACGTTCGCCGCATTGCCCAGCGGATCGACGCGCGCGTCGGCCCGCGGCCCGAACGCCGTCGGTCGCCCGGCCGGTTCAAAGGCAGCGCGCGACGGCGCGGCATCGCTCCACGCCGGCGGGACGACGGCCAGCAGCGGGCGTGTCGCAGCCGGCGGCGCCACGGCGAAACGCTCGGCGCGCCGGTACGGCGCAATCGCGGGTATCGGCGCCGCATGGCGGGCCGCGTACCCGTCCGCCGCGGCGCCATCGCGCCCGCGATGAAACGCGAACGCGAGCGGCACGCGGGCCGAACGCATCCCGTGCCGCATCGCGACGCCCGTTTCGGCCGGCCCGACGAACAACATGCCGTCGTCGGCGAGCGCGCTTTCGAGCGAACCGATCACCCGGTCCTGCGCGTCGCGGTCGAAATAGATCAGCACGTTGCGGCAGAACACGAAATCGTAGCGGATGCCCGTATCGGTGCCCGGTTCGATCAGGTTCGCCTGGCGAAACTGCACGCACGCGCGCACGCGCTCGTCGAGCAGCCAGCCGTCGGCGACCGGCGTGAAGTAGCGGCCGCGGAACTCGGTCGCCGTGCCGCGAAACGCATTGCGCCCGTAGCAGCCGAGCCGCGCCTGTTCGATCGCGCGCGGGCTCAGGTCGAGCGCGTCGATCGTGAAGCTGGCCGGCTCGAGCCCGGCGTCGAGCAGCGCCATCGCCGCCGAATACGGCTCCTCGCCGGTCGAGCACGGCGCGCTCAGCACGCGGATCACGCGCCCGGGCGTCGCGGCGAGCCGCTCGGCCGCGTGCCGCGCGAGCGTCGCGAACGCCTCGCGATCGCGGAAGAACCACGTCTCCGGCACGATGAACAGCTCGATCAGTGCGCGCCGTTCGTCGGCCGACGCGTTGAGGTGCTGCCAGTACGCGTCGAGCGCTTCCGGCGTGACGGGCGGCCGCGCCGCCGACGGCAGCCGCTCGCCGTCGCCCTGCAGCGCCTGCACGCGCTCCGTCAGCGCGCGGCTCAGAAAATCGTTGCCGAGCGAATCGGGGTCGATGCCGGTCTCGCGCAGCAGCCAGCCGCGAAATCGCGAATCGGACTCTTTCATGCGGATTCCCCTCCGTGGCCCGGCAGGCCGTCGAACAGATACAGGCGCGCAACGTCGTCGATCAGGTCGGACACCGAGACCTGCTGCACGATCCCGTCGGGCGTGTTCGCGACGCGCCCGAGCCAGCGCGTGCGCGCGGTCGATACGCCGCTGGCGCGGAACGCCGTGCGGTCGATCCGCAGCGTCTGCGTCGCGCGCTCGATGATCAGGCCGATCACGCGCTCGCGGTCAAGCTGCCCGGCGCGGTAGCGGACCATCACCAGCCGCGTCGAACGCAACGCATGCGCGCGCCGTCCGAGCGCGAGCATCGGCACGTCGATCACGGGCACCGGCTGGCCGCCGCGCATCAGCAGCCCGGCGATCCATTCGGGCGCGCCGGGCACGGCCTTGGCGGTCGCGAGCGGCAACACCTCGTCGATGTCGGCCGCGTCGAGCGCGTAGCGCTCGCCGTCGAGCTCGAACATCAGGAACAGCGCGTGCGCGGCGCCGTGCGACTCGACGCGCGTCACGCGTCGACCTTGAAGCGCGACACGCTGGTGCGCAATTGGTTCGCGACGAGCGTCAGATCGTCGATCGCCTGCGACGACTGGCGCAGCGATTCGGCCGTCTGCT
>NZ_QTPZ01000029.1:0-107537 GCF_003853505.1 Burkholderia sp. Bp9015 | reverse complement strand
GTCGATCTCGGTGTCGGCGCTCGTCGCGGTCGTGATCTGGCTGACCTACAGCCGTGCCGCGCTGCTCTCCCGCTATCTCGGCACCGAAGGCACCAAGGTCGCGAAGCGCGTGTCGGCATTCCTGCTGCTGTGCATCGGCGTGCAGATCATGCTGACCGGCTTCTCCGAATTCCTGCAGCCGCTCGCCGACCAGATCAAGTAAGCCGTTCGTCGTTCGCGAGTAATCCGTTCGTTCGTCGACGCGGCAACCGGCGCGGCGCCACGCCGCGCATTCTGATCATGGATGCGGCGTGGCGCGTTGGTGTGCGCCGTCGAAGCCTTGCTCGAGTGGGATTGGGCTGCGGTTCCGGCGCGTCGGCGTTCCTGGGCGACCCGGCCGCAGCAGGCCGTCGCGTCGACTACGCGTTCGCGCGCTGCGCGATACCATGCGACGTCTGGCCGATGCTGCGCACGGCGTTCGTGCCCGGTGCACCGAGCCGGTGCCGCGCATCCGGCCGCAACCCCACTTCAATGACGAGGCGAGCGATGGAATACGTGAAATTCGGGTCGACCGGGATGGACGTGTCGAAGCTGGTGCTGGGCTGCATGACGTTCGGCGAGCCGTCGCGCGGCACCCACCCTTGGACGCTGCCGGAAGCGGAAAGCCGCCCGATCATCCAGCGGGCGATCGAGGCCGGCATCAACTTCTTCGATACCGCGAACATGTATTCGGACGGCACGTCCGAGGAGATCGTCGGCCGTGCGTTGCGCGACTTCGCGAAGCGCGACGACGTCGTGATCGCGACCAAGGTGTTCTACCGGATGCGCCCGGGGCCGAACGGCGCGGGCTTGTCGCGCAAGGCGATCATGACCGACATCGACCAGAGCCTGAAGCGGCTCGGCACCGACTACGTCGACCTGTACCAGATCCACCGCTGGGACTACGGCACGCCGATCGAGGAGACGCTCGAGGCGCTGCACGACGTCGTGAAGGCCGGCAAGGCGCGCTACATCGGCGCATCGTCGATGTTCGCGTGGCAGTTCGCGAAGGCGCTGTATACGTCGAAGCAGAACGGCTGGACCCGCTTCGTCAGCATGCAGAACCACCTGAACCTGCTGTATCGCGAGGAAGAACGGGAAATGCTGCCGCTGTGCGAGGCCGAAGGCATCGCGGTGATTCCGTGGAGCCCGCTCGCGCGCGGCCGGCTGACGCGCAATTGGGACGAGTCGTCCGGCCGGCAGCAGAGCGACGAGGTCGGTCAGCGGATGTACGACGCGACGGCCGGTGCCGATCGCGCGGTCGTCGAGGCCGTCGCGGCGATCGCCGCCGCGCGCAACGTGCCGCGTGCGCAGGTCGCGCTCGCGTGGGTCGCACACAAGCGCGGCGTCACCGCGCCGATCGTCGGCATCTCGAAGCCGCATCATCTGGACGATGCGCTCGGCGCGCTGCAGCTGAAGCTGACGGACGATGAAATCGCGACGCTCGAAGGCCCTTACGTGCCGCACGCGGTAGCCGGCTTCAACTGAGTTCGACCGCGCGAAACCGGCGGGATGCCGCCGCGTGCGGCGTTCAGCGTGCGGCGGCGAACATCGGATAGGTGAACAGCGCGAAGTGGATCACGTTCAGCCCCGCATGCGCGAGCGCGGATGCGAGCAGTCCGCCGCGCCGCCATGCGAGGCCGTAGCCGATGCCGGCCACCGTGCCGAGCGCGATCCAGGGCCAGCCGCCGGCCGCGTGCGCGGCGCCGAACAGCCCAGCGCCGATCGCGAGCGCGGCCCACGGCCCCCAGCCGAACCGGCCGAGCACGCGCGTGAGCCCGCCTTGCACGTAGCCGCGGAACAGCGCTTCCTCGGCGAGCGTGACGAGCAGCACATTGTTGACGAGCCACATCCAGCCCGACGCCGGCCATTTCGGCGCCCAGCCGACCATGCCGAACGCGAGCGCGCCGGCCAGGCAGGCCGCCGCCGTCGCGACGGCCGCCACGGCGCCGGTGCGCAGCGCGCGTGCCGGCGGGACGTCCGGCGCCACCCACGGCAGCGCCCACAGCAGCCACAGGCCGACGAGCGGCTTGTCGAAATTCAGGTACATCGTGAACGGCACGGCATCCGGCGTGAAACGCGTCGGCTCGATCACGCGCGGATTGTGGAAGCCGGGAAGCAGGTGCAGGCTCAGCGCGATCGCGAGCGCGGCAAACACGACGTGCGCGACGATCCGCAGCGCGAGCGGGCGGCCCGGCGCGACGCCCCAGGCGGCGGCCGCGAGCAGCGCGAGCGGCGCGAGCACGATCGGTTCGAGCTTGCCGAACGCCAGCGCGCCGGCATAGCCGAGCGCGGCAACGGCGATGCTCAGGCCATGCAGCGGGCGCTGCCACGCGAACGCGGCGGCCGCGAACAGTGCGAGCCAGATCGTGGCACACGGGAGAAGCGAGAGAGACATGGGGCGATGCAGGCGGCGAACGAGAGCCGCGCATCATACCCCAGCGGCCGTGACGGCCGCGCCGGGCGGACGGGGCGGGCGCTCAGCGGCCGGCGATCTCGGTGACGCCGTCGCGGGTCGGGATGTCGACGCTGTTGCGCTCGCGCATCCGCCGCCGGTACCAGAAGGTCCACAGCAGCAGCGTGCCGAACACCGTGTAGCCCATGATCGGCGACACGACGAGCACGCGCTCGACGGGCCAGGTGACGACCATCCACAGGCGCAGCAGCATCTCCAGCGTCATGCAGGCGCCCCACACGAAGGTCATCAGGCGCAGCATCTGGCGCAGCCCCGGCTGCTCGGCCCAGACCGTCTCGAAACGCGCGGCGCCGCCGGCCATCTCGCGGGCCACCGTCGCGCGCGCGAGATAGAAGATCAGCGGACGATCGCGGAACAACGACAGCAGGAACACGACGCCGATCGTGCCGGACGCGAGCGATTCGCGCATCAGCAGCGTGCGCGCGCTGCCGCCGAGCGCCATGCCGGCGATCGACAGCGCGATGCCGAGCAGCACGACGGCGGCCACCGCATCGATGCGGCGCGAGCGGATGAATTCGACGACGGACCAGACGATGGGCGGAATCGCCGACGCGTACAGCGCGCCGGTTTCGCCGAAATACGGATGCGCGACCCGGTACGCGACCCAGGGCAGCATCAGGTTGACGAAGAGTTCGAGGATCAGGCCGGCTCGTGGTTTCACGGAAGCGGGCGCGCGGGTGGCGCGCGGGGCGGTGATGTCGCTTCGAGTATATCGAAGTCCGACCCCGCGCGCCGCACCGGCGCGGTTGTGCACGCACCGAAAACGGGCGGAAACATGCGGTGGCCCGGGGCGGGGCCGCGCCCGGGATGCCCCGGGACCGTTCGGTGCCGCGTCCGGCCGCCGCGCGGCCGTCATCGTCCGGTCAACGGTTCGTCAGGCGGCCGCGGGCTGGACGATGATCTTCACGTTCCGGTCCTTGTGGTTGACCAGCTCCTCGAAGCCGTGCGTGACGATGTCGCCGAGCGTGATCCGGCCGGTGATCAGCGGCTGCACGTCGATGCGGCCGTCCGCGATGAAGCGGATCACGTCCGCGAATTCGCCGTTGTACGCGAGCGAGCCGATCACTTCCTTCTCGGTCGACACGATGTCGAAGAAGTTGAACGACGTCGGCTCCTCGAAGATGCCGACCATCACCGACTTGCCGGCCTTGCGGATCACGTCGATCGCGAGCTGCGCGGTGGCCGTGTGCCCGATGCACTCGAACGACACGTCGGCGCCGTAGCCGCCCGTCAGCGCCTTGACTTCCGCGACCGCGTCGGACGCCTTCGGATCGATCACGACCGTCGCGCCGACCTCCAGCGCCTTCTGCTTGCGCGCGGCCGACATTTCCAGCGCGATCACGCGTCCGGCGCCCGCGGCCTTCGCGCACATGATCGTGCACAGGCCGATCGTGCCGGCACCGACCACGACGACGGTCTGGCCGACGATGTTGCCGGCCTTCTTCACCGCATGCAGCCCGACCGCGAGCGGCTCGATCAGCGCGCCGGCCTCCGTCGGGAAGTTGTCGGGCAGCTTGTACAGCAGCTCGGCCGGCACGTTCACGAATTCGGCGAACGCGCCGTTGTTCATCAGCCCGGTGAACGCGAGGTTCTCGCAGATGTTGTACAGCCCGTGCCGGCAATACCAGCAGGTGCCGCAATGCTGGCAGGCGTCGGCCGTCACGCGCTCGCCGACCGCGAAGCCCGTCACGCCCGCGCCGAGCGCCGCGATCTCGCCGCTGAACTCGTGGCCGAGGATGCACTGGCCCTTCAGGCCCGTCAGCGGATGCGGTGCGTCGACGGGAATGAACACGGGCCCGGCGACGTACTCGTGCAGGTCGGAGCCGCAGATCCCGCACCAGTGCACGCGGATCTGGACCCAGCCGGCCGGCGGATGCGCCGGAACGGGAACCTCTTCGACGCGGATGTCGTGGCGGCCATGCCAGACGGCGGCCTTCATGCTGGGAGCGGTGTTCGATGCCGGTGTACTCACGTTGCTGTCTCCGTCAGGTTGTCGTCGGACGCGCGACCCAGGGGGCCGGTTCGTCCGTCGCGCGATTGCGCGAGCGACCGACATGCAGGAACGGGGCCAGCTCGAATCGGCGCTCGGGTGGCGAAGGCGCCGGGCGGGCCGTGTGCGATGCAGCAGGCCGCGCTGCATCGACGTCAGCCGGGGCCGGGCGAGTCAAACGCGAAATTTGCTGCGATTGCGACGGGACGCGGCGGGTGAGACGCCGGGACATTCGTCTCAGCCGTTTGAGACGAAACGCGAGACGCGCGGTTCGGTCGTGGGCGTCGTAGCCGCGGTCGTTGCGGTCCATTGGCGATCAGCGAAACGCATCGTTGCGCATGTTTCCCCTTTACTTGAAGTTAACTTCAATTTGTATCATCTGCGGCAATGTCCGATCGCCATGCGTGCATGGCGGTTGCACCGGAGGCGGGGTGCATGACCGAATCGGTCGTTGCTGCCGTGCGAAGGGCCGAGCGCGGCTCGTCTCAATCTTCACGGAATGTCGTCAAGCATGCCAAACGTTATCGAATGCCTGATCTGCGAGTATGTGTCGTACCACATGCTGGTAGCCGAAGAGCGGGACGCGATGCCGTTACCGGCAGACGTCGGGATGGCGCGGCCACAGGAGCGTGCCGATCGCGCGCCGACTCCGGAGCCTGTCGCACCTGGCGTTTCACCGTTGCGGCCGCAACTGTTCGTGTCGGTTCTGGAA
Organism: Burkholderia sp. Bp9015; assembly: GCF_003853505.1. Classification (NCBI taxonomy): domain Bacteria; kingdom Pseudomonadati; phylum Pseudomonadota; class Betaproteobacteria; order Burkholderiales; family Burkholderiaceae; genus Burkholderia; species Burkholderia sp. Bp9015. The sequence continues at coordinate 102,341 of NZ_QTPZ01000029.1, read as the reverse complement.
GCGGGCGACGACGGCTTGCTGGTGCGCTGGAGCGAAAGCGGGCGCTGCCATTACGGCGAGCAACGCTGGCGCTTGCGCGTCGCGTTGCAGGCGGGCCGCTGCGCGATCTCCGGGCAGGCGATCGAGCCGGGCGAACCGGTGTACCGGCCGGTGCGGCGGCCGGTGCCGGTCAACGGCGACGAGATGATCCACCCCGCGTCGGTGCCGCCTGCGGCTGGCGCCGCGTGTCGCGCGGCACCAGGCCGCGGCGAGGCGACGGATCCGGTCGATACCCCGGGCTGAGCGACCGGTTGCACTCTCGCGTTACTTGAGATCCTTCCGGTACTGGATGAACCCCGCGTTGTTCGCGAGCTTGTCGTACAGCGCGCGGGCGGTCGTGTTGGTTTCGTGCGTGAGCCAGTACACGCGGCTTGCGCCGGCTTCGCGGGCCCGCTCGTACACGGCTTCGATCAGTGCGCCGCCCGCGCCTTGCCCGCGGGCGTCCGCCGCCGTGAACAGGTCCTGCAGATAGCAGTACGGCCCTTCGGTCCAGCACGAGCGGTGATAGATCGCGTGCACGATGCCGACCAGCGTACCCGACGCGTCGAAGGCGCCGAGCGCGAACATCGGTTCGGCGGGATCCATCAGGCGCGCCCATGTCGTCGCGAACACGGCGTCGCTCAGCGCGGTCTCGTAGAAAGTCTGGTAGCCCTGCCACAGCGGGCGCCACGCGGCTTCGTCGGAGGCCACGAGCGGCCGGACCGTGACGCGCGTCGCGTCGTTCGCGCGGCCGGCCGCGTCGCGCGCACGCGCCCGCGCGTGGCGGATCGCGACGAGCGTCTCGCGCTGCGTACCGCTGGCGTCGAAGTTCTCCGGCGCGAGCCAGGCTTCGAACGCGGCGCGCACGTCCGGCCATTCGCCGTCAACGATCGAGAACCATGCCGTGTCGCGGTTGCGGCCCTTGTAGATGATCGCCTGCCGGAACGTGCCTTCGTAACGGAAGCCGAGCCGCGCGGCCGCCTTGCGCGACGGTTCGTTGAGGTCGTCGCACTTCCATTCGTAGCGCCGGTAGCCGAGCGTGTCGAACGCGTACTTCATCAGCAGGTACTGCGCTTCGGTCGAAATCGGCGTGCGCTTCAGTAGCGGCGAGAAGGTGACGGAACCGACCTCGATCACGCCGTTGGCCGGGTCGATGCGCATCAGCGCGAGCGTGCCGACGGCGCGGTTCGTCGCGCGGTCGATCACCGTGTAGTGCAGCGGATCGGCGCTGGCCGCCGCGCCGCGCGCGTAGTCGCGGTAGCTCGACTCGTCGGCGTACGGCCCGTGCGCGAGATAGGTCCAGTCGCTGCCGTCCGGCGCCTGCGCGTACGCGGCGTACAGGTCGGCGGCATGGCGGTCGGCGTCGAGCGGTTCGAGGCGGCAGTAGCGGCCCTCGAGCACGATGCGTTCCGGGCGAGGGCGCGCGGACCAGTCGGGAACGGGGTGGCCGATGGGCTGCTGGAAGTCGTTGGTGAGCGTGGACAAGGTCGATCTCGCTTCGGTTGGCGGCCGGCGACATGCCGGCATGCAGACGATCGTAGTCCCGGCGAGGTACCATGAGAAGCGCCAGACGACAGCAAATTTATGGTGCCACGAAGGTGCCACGAACGCGCCGCGCCGGTGCCATGCCGGCGCCGCGATCGGCGCGCCATGCACCGAGACTTCCACGCCGCGATATCCCGATGACGACTGCCTTTCCTTCCGGCGACGCACCGCTGTTGCCGCTCGACGCGCCGCTCGCGCGCACGGCCGGCGCGCCTTCGTTGCAGCGGCAACTGCTGCGCCGCGTGCGCGACGCGATTCTCGGCGGTGCGATGCCGGCCGGAACGCGGCTGCCCGGCACGCGCGCGCTGGCCGAGACGCTCGGCGTGTCGCGCAACACGACGGCGGCCGTCTACGAGCAACTCGTCGCCGAAGGCTTCCTGCAATCCGATCGCCGCGGAACGCGCGTGGTCGGCCTGTCGCGGCCGGCCACGCCGCGCCGGCGGGTCGCACCGCCGGCCGTCGCGCAGCGGCTCGGCCGGATCCGCCCGAGCCTGATCGGCGCCGGCGAGTCGGAAGGCTTCCGGCCGGGCGTGCCCGCGCTGTCGCATTTCCCGGTGGATGCATGGCGGCATGCGATCGACCGCGCGCTGCGCCGCGCCGGCCGCGACCTGCTCGCGTATGGCGACCCGCTCGGCGAACGCGCGCTGCGCGAGTCGATCGCGCGCCACCTGGCCGTGACGCGCGGCGTGCGCTGCGATCCGGAGCAGATCGTGATCACCGAAGGCGCGCAGGGCGCGATCGCGCTGTGCGCGCAGTTGCTGACGAACCCCGGCGACACGGTCTGGGTCGAGGAGCCCGGCTATCGCGGTGCGCGCACCGCGATGCAGGCGGCCGATCTCGACGTCGTGCCGATGCCGGTCGACGCGGAGGGGCTGCGCGCGGCCGACACGGACTGGCGCGAACGGACGCCCCGGCTCGTCTACACCACGCCGTCGAACCAGTTCCCGACCGGCGCGGTGCTGTCGATCTCGCGCCGGCTCGCGCTCATCGACGCCGCACGCCGGCATCGCGCGTGGATCATCGAGGACGATTACGACAGCGAGTTTCGGCATACCGGCGAGCCGATCGGCGCGTTGCACGGGCTCGCGGCCGATTCGCCGGTCGTCTATCTCGGCTCGTTCAGCAAGACGATGTTTCCGGCCTTGCGGATCGGCTTTCTCGTGTTGCCCGACGCGCTGCTCGCCGCAGTGCGGCCAGCGTTGCCGGAGATGCTGCGCGGCGGCACGCGCCACGTGCAGCTCGCGCTCGCCGATTTCATCGAGACGGGGGAGTACGGGCGCCATCTCGGGCGGATGCGACGGCTGTATCGCGACCGGCGGCGCTCGCTGCTCGCCGCGCTGGACGACGCGTTCACCGTGCCGCATCAGGTCGAGGGCGGGCCGTGCGGGCTGCATCTGGCGTTGCGGCTGCCGGCCCGTTATCGCGACCGCGCGATCGTCGAAGCGGCGCGCGCGCACGGGATCGGGCCGTTCCCGCTGTCGGGGTTCTCGATCCACGCGACGTCGCTGGCAAACGGGCTCGTGCTCGGGTTCGGCAATACGTCGGCCGATGCGTTCGCGCCGATGCTGCGGACGCTGTCGACGATCGCGCATCGGGTCGCGGGCGAGTGAGGCGCAGTCGCATCGCCGCGAATTCACCGCAAATCCGCCGCCAATCACCGGGAGGCGCAGCGGGCGAGCCGGTGCTTACCGCACGCGTTCCGCGCGCATGATCCGGTGCGCCGCCGCCAGGCCGAGCACGAGCAGCACCGCGACATACGCGACGACGGCGCTCCACGCCCCGTGTTGCCAGAACGAGCCGCCGACCGAGCCCAGCACGCTCGACCCGAGATAATAGGCCAGCAGGTAGAGCGACGCGGCGTGCCCCTTCGCGGAACCGCCGAGATGCCCGACCCAGCCGCTCGCGACCGCATGGGCGACGAAGAAGCCGATCGTGATCAGCACGATCCCGACGATGATCGCGACGAGCGAATGCGACAGCGTCAGCGCGAGGCCGGCCGCGAACACGAGCATGCCGCTGACGAGGACGGGCGCGCGCCCGAGACGATCGGCGAGCGCACCGGCGCTCGACGAAGACACCATCCCGAACAGATAGGCGCCGAAGATCAGCCCGCAGGCGGTCGCGCTCAGGTTGAACGGTGCGGCCGTCAGCCGGAATCCGGCGTAGTTGTAGACGGTCACGAACGCGCCCATCACGAGGAAGCCGATCGCGAACACGAACGGCAGCCGCGCGTGATGCAGCTGCGCGTTCCACAGCCGCAGATGGTGACGCAGCGTCAGGTCGGTGCGCTTCACGAAGCGTCGCGACTGCGGCAGCAGCATCACGAACGCGACCGCCGCGACGAGGTCGACCACGCCGATCGTCAGCATCGCGGTGCGCCACGAGAAATACTCTTCGAGCGCGCTCATCCCGATCCGCCCGATCATGCCGCCGAACGCGGTGCCGCCGACGTAAAGTCCCATCGCCAGGCCCAGCCCGTCGGCGGCGATTTCCTCGGCGAGATAGGCCATCGCCACCGCCGGAACGCCGCCGAGCGCGAACCCTTCGAGCGCGCGCCAGAGCAGCAGCAGGTTCCAGTTCGGCGAAATCGCGGCGAGCAGGTTGAACAGCGCGGCCAGCGTCATCGACGCGAACATCAGCCCGCGTCGTCCGACGCGTTCGGACAGCGCGCCGGCGCACAGGATGGAGACCGCCAGCAGCCCGGTCGACAGCGACAGGGACAGCGAGCTCGACGCCGCGCCGATGTTGAACTCGCGTGCGAACGCGGGCAGCAGCGGCTGCACGCAGTACAGCAGCGAGAAGGTGGAAAAGCCGGCGAGGAACAGCGCCAGCGCGATGCGCTTGTAGGCTGCCGAGCGCGGCGACACGCCGATAGGCAGCGCATCCGGCGCGGCGTTCGCGGCGCGATTCGTGGCGGGTGACATTGCGGGAGTGGACATGACAGGTGCCCGATGGGTCAGGGAATGCCCGAATTCTTGCGCACGCTCATGTATATGTCCAATATATGAAATGAACCGTAGCGATACGTTTTTCGACTGGCTCGAACGCCGCCTCCATCTACCCCGGGATCACGTCAACGCATGGAACTTCGGCATCTCCGATACTTTCTGGCCGTGGCGGCCACATCCAACTTCACGAAGGCCGCGGAAACGCTCGGCATGGGTCAGCCGCCGCTCAGCCAGCAGATCAAGGCGCTCGAGAACGAACTCGGCGTGGCGTTGTTCAAGCGGACCGCACGCGGCGCCGAACTGACCGTGGCCGGAGAGGTGTTCGCGGAAGAGGCACGGCGCGTGCTCGCCGACGCGGAGCGCGCGGCGCGGGCGGCAAGACGGGCGGCGCGCGGGGAGATCGGGCAGTTGCGGGTCGGGTTCACCGGGACGGCGGCCTTCAATTCGAAAGTAGCGGACCTGATTCGCCGCTTTCGCGAAGCGTTTCCCGATACGGATCTGACGTTGCAGGAGGCGACCTCCGGCGTGCTGCTCGACGCGCTGGCGGCCGGGCGGCTCGACGTCGCGATCGTTCGTCCGGAACGCCGCATCGCGGACACGCTGCAGGCAGCGGACTGGGACGAGGAGCCGATGTTCGTCGCGATGCCGGTCGCGCATCGGCTCGCGCAGCGGCGTCGGATCGATCTGGCGGAGCTGGCCGACGAGGCGTTCGTGCAGGTGCCGCGCGAAGCGGGCAGCGCGCTGTTCGACGACATCGTCGCCGCGTGCAATGCCGCCGGCTTCCAGCCGCGCATGGCGCAGCCCGCGCCGCAAATCGCTTCGGCGGTGACGCTCGTCGCGGCCGGGCTCGGCGTGTCGATCGTGCCGAAGGCGATCACGCAGGTGCAGGTCGCGGGCGTCGTGTATCGGCAGGTCGCGGGCAACGGGCTGCGCGCGAGGCTCGCGATTGCGTCGCGGCGCGACGATCCGTCGGCGGTGGTGCGCAATTTTCTGGCGCTGGCCTGGTAGCGCGGGACGCATTGCGTCGCGCCTCGCCGCCGCGTCGGGGGAATGTTCCGATTGACGAACCGCGAACTTTGTCCGGAACGAACGCTGTCGCGGTTCCGCCGCTGCCCGACCACCCGGCATGCGGGTTTCGATTCGTATGTTCCGGAGGTGGCGTGGACTATAAATGGAGGGGTGTACCGGTGCTTGTCGGGCGTCCGCGCGTCTCGCGCGGGTCGGCGTCGCGACTGCCCGGGGGAGGTGCACCGTGGTTCGCCAGACGCTTGCTCGCGCCGTGCTTCGCACCGCGTTGATCGGGGGCGTGTTCGCCCTGGTTTTGGCGGCGCCGCCGGCCGCTGCCGGGACCATCGCGCCGCTCGCCACGCCACCGGTGATGAAGAACAGGCCCGCCGCACGGTCTTACTCGATGCCGGTCGACTTCTCGGCGATCGTCGATCGCTACGGCCCGACGATCGTGACCGTCATGACCGCGGCGACCGACCAGCAGGCCGGCGGACCGTCCTTCGTGTACCTCGATCCCGACGATCCGCTTGCCGCGTTCTTCCGCCGCGGCGCGCCGCTGCCGCCCGCGCAAGGCGCGCAGGCGCCTGCGCCTGATACGTCGCCGCGCGCGATCGCGGGCATCGGTTCGGGCTTCATCGTCGGCGCCGACGGGGTGATCCTGACTTCCGCGCATGTCGTCGCCGACGCGACCGATGTGACGGTGCGACTGGCCGATCGTCGAGAGTTGAAGGCGACGGTGGTGACCGTCGATCCGCAGAGCGACGTCGCCGTGCTGCACATCGACGCGACAAAGCTGCCGGTCGTGCATATCGGCGATTCGTCGCGGGTGCGTGCCGGCGAACCGGTGATGACGATCGGCGCGCCGGACGGCTCGGGCAACACGGTCACGGCCGGCATCGTCAGCGCGACGTCGCATGCGCTGCCGGACGGCAGCGCGTTTCCGTTCTTCCAGACCGATATCGCGGTGAACCCCGACAACTCGGGCGGCCCCGTGTTCAATCGCGCGGGCGACGTGATCGGCATCGCGGTGCAGGTCTATACGGATGCCGACCGTTATGCGAGCACGACGTTCGCGATTCCGATCGCACTCGCCATCAAGGTGCGTGCGCAGGTGCAGGCGCAGATGCGGGCCAATGCTCAGGCGCAGCGTGCGTCGTCCGGCAATGCGCTGGGTGTCGACGTGCAGGATGTCGGCGTCGGGCTGGCCGCGGCGTTCGGCCTGCCGCGTCCGGCGGGCGCGCTCGTCAACGGCGTCGATGCCGGCTCGCCCGCCGCCGCGGCCGGCGTGAAGCCCGGTGACGTGATCGTGAAGTTCGGCGGCAAGCCGATCGGACGGTCGGCCGAGCTGAACGACCTGGCCGCCGCGTTGCCGCCCGGCGGAAAGGCGCCGCTGCGGCTGATCCGCAACCGCACGCCGATGATGCTGACGGTCACGGGAGCGGGAGCGGGAGCTGGGGCCGGCGACGCGATCGACACCGCGGCCGCGACGGGCAGCAGTGCGGGCAGTGCGGGCACGGTCGGCACGGCCGGTGCCGCCGGCGTGGCGATGGCCGCCGCGCGGCCGGCAGACTCCGGCGATCGGCTCGGGCTGACGATGCATCCGCTGAGCGACGCCGAACGGCGTTCGACCGGGCTCGCGGTCGGGATGATGGTGGATGCGGTGCACGGGCCGGCCGCGAACGCGGGCATCCGGCCCGGCGACGTCGTGCTCGAACTCAACGACACGCTGCTCGAAACGCCGGACGACGTGCAGGCGCTCGAAGCGAAAGGCGGCGTGATCGCCGTGCTGATTCAGCGCGAGAACGCACGCAAGTTCGTGTCGGTGCGGGCGCGGTAGGGTGTCGACGGGGGCGCGGGGAAGAGCGGCGGCGCTCCGTCGATTCGTCATGTGGACGACGCAGCGCATCCGACGGCTTGACCGAAAACGGCGAACAGGTTGCGACGCGCTTCATCGGCCGATGTACGTTGCACTCACGCCATGCCGGTGGTCGCATCGTTACGCATGCGATATTCAGTCGGCGTTGTCGACAGGTATTTCCGGAACAGCCGCGCCAGTTGGGCGCCACTGTTGATGCCACAGCGACGCGCGACCTTGTCGACCGGCAAGCTCGATTCCACCAGCATCCTGCAGCTCATGTTCAAGCGCGCGCGCTGCAGGTAGTCGGATGGCGTCATGCCGATCTCGCTCTTGAACCTTCTCAGGAAGTTGCGCGCGCTCATGGCCGCGACTTGCGCCGCAGCATCGATCGAGACGGGCCGGTCGACGTTCGCCTCCAGCCAGCGCGCGGATGCCGTGATCTGCTCGCTCACACGTGGCGCGTTGCTCGCCGCAACGAACGCATCCGACGGTGCAGGCGCCGGCATCGCCAGAGACCCGGACACTTGCCGCGCGAGCTCGCCGCCCAAATCGTCTTCGACCACGCGCAACGCAATGCGAATGGCATCAGGCTCGCCGCCCGGCGATCTGGCGGCCTGCATGTCGGGCGTGTCGTTGGCGGCACGAAATCCGCTCGGAAGACCTGCCGCATCCAGGAGAAGCTTTCCGTCTGCGATCGGATGAACGGTTTCGCATAGCGGATGCTGGCGGCGCAGCCAATCGATCAGCCGCTTGTCGCGACAGGCCGGATCAGCAGCCGCTCCGCCTGCGACGAACATGATCTGCTTGCCTTCCACGCGCCGCCGCGAATCGATGCTTTCCGTCCAGACGAAGACCGATGAAGAGGCGGCAATTCTGCCGCCAGCAGCGGACACCAGCGATACGTCATAGCGCGCCTCGCCGGACGGACGAGCTGTGGTCAGCGCACTTGCTTTATGAAAAATCTCGATGATCGCCGCGACGTCGTGCAGTGCAAATCCGTTGGACAGCACAATGTCGACTCGCGTCGGCGCCCCTGCGGTGGGCATCCGCGAGCGAGATAGGGTGGAGTGCTCCGATTCCATCGGTGATTCCCCAAGGATGTTGTTGACCGGCAGCGGCCCGCTTCGGGCTCTGCAACTCGAAGCCGTTGACGCATGCCTTACAGGCGGCCTTCGACAACTATCGCGTGGCCGGATTCGACAGCCTGTGGCCGCCTGAAACAGGCAAGCACCCGCGGACATGCGGCCCCGAGAATTCTAGAAAGGGCGGTCGGGTCGGCTTGACACTCCGTCTCAAAAAAACGGAACTTCTATCGGATGCGCTGGGCCCGGTCGAATTGCCGGAAGCACGAGCGATCAGGCTCGCCTTCGCGCAGGTGGTGAAATCGCGATTCGCAAACGATTGCGTGATGCTGAATAAGCGGGAGGGGACGCGCCGTGTGCTACGGCAAAGCACGTACTGGTATGCTTCCCATGCTGCACTAGCGCGTTCCGGGCGAGCGATTGGATCGATATGGCGTTCAGGAGTGCTGGGCAGATCAAAGCCGGACGAAAATCAGCGAAGAGCGCCGCATTGAACGACGACCCACTACACACTGCGATACCGCCAGGCCGCCTGTTGTTGCCGCCGGAGCGGCCGGTGCTCGCGCCCGGCATCGTGCACAGCAGTTTCAGCGTTCAAGGCGACGCCCGTCGAAGCTTGCTGGCCTGGCAAGAGCGCATGAGTCCCGTCTACGACATATTGCCTTCGTCGAAGCAAGCCGAGGATACGTTCGATGCATCGATGTCCCGTTACACGATCGACAATCTGAGCATCTTCGACTTTCGCACGGGGCCGAACCTGGCCGTGCGATCGTTGGGTCGGGTTTCGACCGAGAGCGTGCGGGATGTGTCGTTCAGCATATACCTTGAAGGATCGCCGGGGCAGTTCCTGGGCGGCAAACCACGGTCCGACGCGCCGCACGTGCCGCACGTGCCAAGTATCCTCGCCCTGGACATGGATCAGCCGTGCACGGTCCGGAGTTTTCATAGCCGGATACTTCTCCTGTTTGTGCCACGCGCACTGGTGGAAAAGTCATTCCCTGATGCGGCGTCGCTGCATGGCCGCTGGATTCACGCTACCGATCCTCTGACGCGCATGCTGATCGAGCATCTGGTGGCGCTCAATAAAACCATCGTCGGACTGAGCAAGGACGAAGCGCATCGGTCCTTGCTCACGGCGGTAGAGTTGATCGTTGCGGCCTTCTGCCGCCAGGCGGGTCTTGCCGGCAATGCCCGCGCGGCGGTCCGCGCTGCTGTATACGGGCAAGTGCGGCGGCACGTCGAGGCAAATCTGCATGATCCGAATTTGTCGCCCGACAGCGTGTTGGCGTCGCTTAATCTCTCACGCGCCAGCGTGTACCGAATATTCGAGCATGAAGGGGGCTTGGCCGCTTATATCCGCAACCGCAGGCTGCGAATGGCGGCCGATGAACTGGTGCGCTTTCCCCATGTGGAGGTACAGGACGTTGCCTCGGGGTTGGGCTTCAATGATGCATCAAGCTTTACTCGTGCATTCCGTCGAGCCTTCGACATCTCGCCGCGAGATTTGCACGAGTACGCACCGTTGTTCCAGCATGGAGATACAAAACGGGAGCGCTTCACGAAGAGGCAGGGTTGAACGGATTGGCTCGTCGACTACGACGAACCTGGGTGGCAGCCGTGTTTCGATAGCCGCTCGAAAGCGGCGCCCCTGACCTGCACTCAGGGTGTCCAGAACCTGGTGAATTCTCGACCCGACGGATGGGCGCCGCGGCGACATGCTACGATCAACGCGATCCGACTTTCATCCGGACGCACCATGACGACAATGTATGAATTGCTCGGTGTGTGCGAGAACGCCACCGACGAGGAAATCAAGCGCGGCTACCGAAAAGCAGCGATGAAAGCGCATCCTGACCGCAATGTCGGGTGCGAAGCGGACGCGCATGCGCGATTTCAGGAGATCAAGGAGGCATACGCGATTCTCTCGGACCCGAAGCTGCGCCGCGTCTATGACACCGTTTACGCAGAGGAAATGCGCCGTCACGCACGGCTTCGCGAAGAAGAGGAACGCCTGAAGGCAGAGCGCGAAGCGGAATATGCGCGGTTCGTGGCATTGGCGATGCGCTTCGCCGAGCAAGGGCACAACCGCGACGTCGTGTTCGGTGTTCTGCTCGGCCGTGATTGCGATGTTCAACTCGCCGAGCGCATTGCCGGCAGTGTGGTCGAGCTGCATGCGTCGCGCCAGCCGGGCGCATCGCGGGACGGGCAGCGTGATGAGCAGATGCCGCAAGGCGACGAGAGGGCGACACAGGAGGCATCGGAGCAGGCACCAAAGAGCGACGCACGAAGGAGTGACGAACACGCGCATACGGATTTTTTCAGCGCTCTGTGGCACGGCGTGTTCGGGCTGCGCCCGTGAGTCCTGGTGGGGGACCGGTTTTGCGAACGCGGAACTTGGCCGCGGTCGGTGGCATCTTCGGGGGAGGTTCTTCGATCGACTGCTTTATGAATTGACGGCTAGTTGGGCAGTGTTCGGCCACAAACGGCCGTTCGACACAGCTTTTTAGATCGTCGACAATCGGTGCAGATAAGGGCGTGGTCTTTAGCGGTTACCGTCGATCAGATCGTTCAGCAGCGCATCGAACGCGGCCTGTGCGTCTTCAAGTTCCTGCAGGGCGGCATCAAAGGTTTGCAGCGCGAACGGCGAGGGCTCGCCGCTGCCTTGCGGCGGAAATTGCTTCTGCATCGAGGCGAACGTACTCTGCACGCGCAGCGTGGCGGCCACCATGCGCTCCATCGCCTGGGTTTCTTCGGCTCGGGCCTGTTCCGGATTCATTCCTCTCTCCTTGGATGGTTTTCTTGAAGACCAGATCGTACACGCTGTGTCCGTTCTTGCCGCCCTTGGCAGAACGATTCCGTTGAGGGTTCCAACGGCACGCTGCGGGAGAAGCAATTTAATCGGGCATGATTCCGCAGTCGCGCCGAGGCCAAGATACTCATCGAGCGTGGCTACAAAATCCCGCTGCAGGTCACAACGATTGGCCGCTTTGGATAAATCCGAAGGGCCGTTCAGGGTCGACAACCGACCTCCCCGGAAATCCACGAAGAACGTCTTTTGCATTGCGCACGTCCACGCGACGCGTGCGGGGTGGGCACCCGCTTGCATCCAAACCTGCCGATCGCTTCCGAGCCGGCTGCACCGCGACACGCAACGCTGATCCTGCTGTGCGCGTTCTCGGTGCTGCCGTTGAGCCTGTTCCTGCCGTCGCTGCCGGCGATCGCGCGCGACCTGCGCGCCGACTATGCGCTCGTCGCGCTGTCGCTAGGCGGCTACGCGGCGGTCGCCGTGTCGCTCGAGTTCGTGATGGGGCCGCTCTCGGACCGGTCCGGGCGGCGACCGATCATGCTGACGCGCCTCGGCATCTTCACGCTCGGGTCGCTGGGCTGTGCGATGGCGACCAGTCCACGGCGATCGCGCTGGCGGCCGCGGTGTGCGTACGAATCTTCGACGCCCGCGAACGGCGCGCGTGATCGACGCGACAGGACCGGCATGCCGATCCGGCGCGATGCGATCGCTGCCCGGATCGACAAGGAGCGATACGACCCGACCCGACAGCCGTCCGACCGACTGCGCGTCGCATGCGCCCGCACGATGCCTTACGGCTTCGCCCCCATCGTGAACTCGAACGTCGCGACGCCGTCGACGCCACCCGTCACGCGGTCGCCCGGCTGCAGCGCGCCGACGCCGGCCGGCGTGCCGGTGAAGATCAGGTCGCCGGCCTTCAGCTCGACCGAGCGCGACACGTACGAGATCACGTCCGGCACGGCCCAGATCATGTCGGCGAGATCGCCTTGCTGGCGCGTTTCGCCATTGACCGCGAGCCAGATCCGGCCGCTTGCCGGATGGCCGGTCGCGGTCGCAGCGCGCAGCGCGGTCACGGGGCCCGACGCATCGAAGCCCTTCGCCCAGTCCCACGGCCGGCTCAGCTTCTTCGCTTCGGCCTGCAGGTCGCGGCGCGTGAGGTCGACGCCGACGCCGTAGCCCCACACGTGCGACAGCGCATCGGCCGGGTCGATCGACCGGCCGTCCTTGCCGATCGCGACGACCAGCTCGATTTCATGATGGAGGTCGTTTGTCAGCGGCGGATACGGGACGGTGCCAGCGGCCGGGACGATCGCGTCGGCCGGCTTCGTGAAGAAGAACGGCGGCTCACGGTCGGGATCGGCGCCCATTTCGCGTGCGTGGTCGGCGTAGTTGCGGCCGACGCAGAACACGCGGCGCACCGGAAAGCGCGCGGACGACTGTTCGACTTCGACGGAAGGACGCTCGGAAGCGTCGATGACGTATGCGGACATCGGATGACCTCGTTCGATGAATAGACGGATGCCGTTGCCCGCGCAATGCGCCGCGGGCCGGCATGCATGGAACGATACCCGACGCATGCGCGCCGGGATGCGACGCAACTGCGCTTTAACCGGACAAATCTACGCGTCGCCGGCCGTCGGCGCTGCGTCGGCGTCCGGCAGCGCGGCGTTGGCATCCCGGTACGCCTTCGGCGACACGCCGACCCGCGCGCGGAAGCGCCGCGCGAAATACCCTTCGTCGCGGAAGCCGACCGAGCGCGCGATGTCGGCGATGCGCCGGCTCGTATGCGCGAGCAGCGACTGCGCGAGCGCGATCCGGCGCTCGGTCACGAGATCGGTGAAGGTGCTGCCGGTTTCCTTGCGCACCAGGTGCGCGAGGTAGTTCGGCGACAGGAATGCGGCCTCGGCGGTGGCCGCGAGCGTCAGGTCCTCGCGGGTCAGGTTCGCGCGCACGTGGCGCAGCACGCGCGCGAGGGCGTCGCGCCGGCCCGCGCGCTGGGCGCCACGCTGCGCGAGCTTGTCGAGCGCGCCCGCGTACTGCGTGCAGACGAGGCCGATCAGCTGCAGCAGGTAGCCGCGCAGCAACGTGGTCGAGCCGAAGGTGCGCACGCGGTCGGCATCGAGCATGCACAGCGCGAGGCGCCGCGCCTCGTCGAACGCGTCGCCGGTCAGGATGAAGTCGAGATGTTCCTGGAAGCGGAACGGCGTCAGCTCCGGAAAGCGCTGCGCGGGGACATCCTCGAGATCGAGCGGATCGACGTCGAGATCGGCGCGCAGGAACGCCTGGCTGAAGTTGATGACGATGAAGTGCGCGCCTTCCGGATGCGGAATCAGGTGTTCTCGGTGCGGCAGCACGAACGCGAGCGCGCCGCGCGGAAACGGCCGCGTGACGCCGCCGATCCGCTGCTCGGTGTCGCCGCCGAGGTTGAACTGGATCTGGAAATACGCGTGCCGGTGCGGCTCGGTGATCGCCTGGCGCGACGCCTGGTCGCGGATGTAGAAATCGAGCCGGTCGCTGCGTTCGGGCATCCCGTACAGGCGCGGCGGGGCGGTGGAGGGCATGAAGGATTCTGCTGTTGGTGACGCGGTTGAGCCGCGATGGTACAGCGAACCGGGCGCGGCCGGAATCCGCGGGCCGATCCGCGCAGGCCGGACGGGCGGGGACACGCTCCATCCGGCCCGGCGACACCGCAATCAGGCGGCCGAACAAAGTCGATGTCGTTCCGGTTCGTCGCGACAGGGAGCAGGGGCGCGCCCGGTTTCGGTCAGCCAGCGATCAGCGGTGCGACGCGCCGCCGCAGTTCCGGCACGACCTCGGCATCGAACCACGGATGGTGCTTGAACCACGCCTGGTTGCGCGGCGACGGATGCGGCAGCGGCAGCACGTCGGGGCCGTAGTCGCGCCACGCGTGCACGGTGTCGGTCAGCGTCGCCTGGCGCGTGTCGCGCAGGAAATGCCGCTGCGCGTACTGGCCGATCAGCAGCGTCAGCCGGATCGACGGCAATTCGGCGAGCAGCCGGTCGATCCACAGTGGCGCGCATTCAGGACGCGGCGGGTTGTCGCCGCTCGCGCCGCGGCCTGGGTAGCAGAATCCCATCGGCACGATCGCGAAGCGGGTCTCGTCGTAGAACGTGTCGGCGTCGACACCGAGCCAGTCGCGCAGCCGCTTGCCGCTGGCATCGTCCCACGGGATGCCGCTCGCATGGACGCGGGCGCCGGGCGCCTGCCCGACGATCAGGATGCGGGCGTCGCGATGGGCGCGCACGACGGGGCGCGGGCCGAGCGGCAGGTCGGCTTCGCAGGCGCGGCACGCGCGGATTTCGGTGAGCAGCACGTCGAGCGGTGTGCGCGTTCGTTTCGGCATCGATTCTGAACGGGGACGGACTGGCGGCGCGGCGAGCCGGAGCGGACCGGCGCATCGGGTCAGGCATTCCGCGGGGCGCGGCATGGTGCTGCGCGGCGGCCCCGGCATCCGTGCCGGGATCACCTGTCCGCCGCACCGCCTTCGGCGACCGCAGCATCATACAACGCCGTCTGCGCGATCGCCGCGGCGATGGCCGCGTCGTCGTGCGTGCCGTCGAGCATGCCCCAGCGGCGGTATTGCAACAGGAACCACCGGCCTTCCTGGGGATCCGGCCGGTTCACGGCGCCGCCGTCGTGGAAGCGGATCGGCAGCGGCGGCTGCGCGAACGGCCCCGGGCCGTAGTCGCCGAGCAGGCGCGGCGCGATCAGCCGGGCCGGTACGCCGAGCGCATCGGGCGACGCGAGCCAGCCGGCCGCGTCGCGACGGTGCGCGGCGCTGTCGAGCCACGCGCACGCATCGACGAGCGTGCGGATCAGCGCGCGCGCGGTGGCCGGATACAGCGCGACGAAATCGCGCCGGGCCGCGAGCACCTTCTCCGGATGATCGGGCCAGATCTCGCTGGTGACGGCGACGGTCCGGCCCGCGCCGCACGCTTCGGCCACCGCGTGCCACGGCTCGCCCGCGCAGAAGCCGTCGAGTTCGCCGCTCGCGAGCGCCGCGACCATCTCGGGCGGCGGAATCACGACGCTGCGCACGTCGCGCAACGGATCGATGCCGTGCGACGCGAGCCAGTGGTTCAGCCACATCGCATGCGTGCCGGTCGGGAAGGTCTGCGCGAGCAGCGGCTTGCGTCCGAGCGTCGCGAGCGCCGCGCGGACGTCGCCGCTGGCGCGGTAGGCGTCGGCGAGGCCGCGGGCGAACGTGATCGCCTGGCCGTTGCGGTTCAGCACCATCAGCGCGGCCATGTCGGCCTGCGGGCCGCCGATGCCGAGCTGCAGCCCGCACACGAGCCCGTACAGCGCGTGCGCGGCGTCGAGTTCGCCGCTCAGCAGCTTGTCGCGCACGGCGGCCCAGGACGGCTGGCGGCTCAGTTCCAGCGTCAGGCCGTGGCGCGCGCCGAGATTCAGCTGCTGCGCGACGATCAGCGGGGCCGCGTCGCTCAGCGCGACGAACCCGAGACGAAGATGCGCGCGTTCCGGCGCGGCGGGAGGCGAAGGGTTCATGGCATTCATGACGGTTGGGACGCATCGAGCAGTTGCCGCGCGACGTCGACGATGCGCAGGCCCTGGTCCATCGCGCGCTTGCGCAGCAACGCATACGCATCGTGCTCGGACAGCCTGCGCTGATCCATCAGCAGGCGCTTCGCGCGATCGATCAGCTTGCGTTCGGCGAGCTCGCGCTCGACGTCGGCGAGCCGGCGGCGCAGCGCATCGTCGTGCGAGAAGCGCGCAAGCGCGACTTCGAGGATCGGCGCGAGGCGCTCGGCCGACAGCCCTTCGACGAGATACGCGCTGACGCCGGCGCCGACCGCCGCGTGAATCAGCGCCTGGTCGGCATCGTGGCTGAACATCAGCACGGGGCGCGGCGCGGTCGCGTGCATCACGGCCAGTTGCTCGAGCGTGTCGCGCGACGGCGAATCGGTATCGATGATCACGACGTCGGGGCGCTGCTCCTCGACGGCCGCGGGCAGGCGCGCGGGCGTCGCGACGTCGTTGAGCATCTCGTAGCCGAGGCGCGCGAGCGCGTCGCCGAGTTCGCCGATCGGCTTGTCGGTGTCGGTGACGAGCAGCACGCGCAGGCGTGCGGGCGGGACGGACGAACTCATGACGCGAACGGGGACGGACCGGCTTCGGTGCAAGGGTTGAACGGGGGTTGCGGGGTGCGGGCGGAAGTCGATGTGCGCGGAACCTCGCGCATGCATCCCCGGCAGCCGGCGTGAACGCGGCCGCGGTGAGCGGAACGGGCGTGCGGACGGTGCCGCGTGACGTGACCCATGCTACGCCGCCCGCGACAGGAGCGCCTCGCCGGCGACATCGGTGCACCGCACGGCGGTTTCGCCGATCGCCGCGCCGACCAGCATCACGGCCGGGCTGCCGAGCCCGGCCGCCGCGACGCCGCGCGCGAGGCCGCCGAGCGTGCCTGCCCAGCGGCGCTCGTGCGGCGTGCCGGCCCACTGCACGGCGGCGGCCGGCGTCGACGCGGGCAAGGCGGCGAGCAGGCCCGCCGCGATGCTGTCGACGCGGCTCATGCCCATGTAGATCGCGAGCGTGGTGCCGGTCGCCGCGAGCGCCGCCCAGTCGGGTTCGCCGTGGTCCTGGCGGTGTGCGGTGACGAACGTGACGCCCTGGCAGTGCTCGCGGTGCGTGAGCGAGATGCCGAGGCTCGCGGCGGCCGCGAAGCCCGACGAGATGCCGTTGACGATGTCGACGGGAATCGCGGCGGCGCGCAGCGTCGCGAGTTCCTCGCCGGCGCGGCCGAACAGCAGCGCGTCGCCGCCCTTGACGCGCACGACGTGCGCGCCGCGCAGCGCGCAGCGGCGCATCAGTTTCTCGATGAACGCCTGCGGCGTGGAGCGGCAGCCGCCGCGCTTGCCGACGCGGATCACGCGCGCGTGCGGCGCGAGTTCGACGATGCCGGGCGCGACGAGATCGTCGAGCAGCAGCACGTCGGCGGCCGCCAGCGCCTTCACGGCCTTCAGTGTGAGGAGATCGGGATCGCCGGGCCCGGCGCCCAGCAGCGTGACTTTTCCAGTCGTCATGTCGTGTTCCAGTGCCGCGTGCGTGCGGCGATCGATAACGCATTGTTGCTTGCGGCGGCGGCGGGCGGTCGACGCGATCGCGACATCCGGCCGTGCCGGGCACGGGGGGACGTCGTTGTCCTGATCTGTTGCGCCCGCCTGCAACGGCGGGCCCGACTTGCGGGGACTGCCCACCGGCGCCGTTGCCGGTGTGGTCCGGAATCAGCAATATCCGGGCCAACCTGCTCGAACCGGGCGGCGAGCGCGGCAACAGACGTGGCGACAAATGCGGCAATAAGTGCGGCGATACACACGGCGCGACCGCCACGACGGACGCCGGCCCGCATGCGGCCGCGGGGCCGCGGCGCACGCGATGCCGCATCGGCGTGCATCGCGGCCCCGTCCACGCGCACCGCGATGTCGCACGGCGACAGTGCTGCAGCGCACCGTATCTGTGCCTCGCTGCATCCCGACGCATCATGCGCGGCGTCGTGCAGCGACGCGTGCAACGGCCGGCGAGCCTTGTGCGGCGGGGCTGCAGGTGCGATTCGGGCCGATATGGCACGGCGTTTGCGTAAGCTGGCTCGGGCGGGTCAATGGCGATTCGTCCGCAGTACCGATTACCGACGCGCCCGGAAACGGGCTTCATGGGCAACGGCGTCCTACACATCGGGTCTCGACGAGACCGGGTGTGCAGGACGCCGTTTTTCGTTTGGCGGATGACATGACCGACAAAGCTACCCGTATCGATCTCTTCAGCTTCCGCACCGCGCCGATGCGCGCGTTCCACATGACGTGGATGGCGTTCTTCGTATGCTTCTTCGCGTGGTTCGCATGCGCGCCGCTGATGCCGCTGATTGCACGCGAGTTCCATCTCACCGCGGCACAGGTCGCGAACATCAACATCGCCGCGGTGGCCGCGACGATCGCCGTGCGGCTGCTGGTCGGCCCGATGTGCGACCGCTTCGGCCCGCGCCGCGTGTATGTCGGGCTGCTCGCGCTCGGCGCGATTCCGGTGTTCGCGGTGTCGTTCTCGCACGACTATGTGACGTTCCTGATCTGCCGGCTCGGCATCGGCGCGATCGGCGCGGGCTTCGTGATCACGCAGTACCACACGTCGGTGATGTTCGCGCCGAACGTGGTCGGCACCGCGAACGCGACCACCGCCGGCTGGGGCAACGCGGGCGCGGGCGCGACGCAGGCGATGATGCCGCTGCTCGTAGCGGCCGGCCTGATGCTCGGCTTCGGCGACGACGCGTCGTGGCGCATCGCGCTCGTCGTGCCGGGCGTCGCGATGCTCGCGATGGCCTGGGCGTACTGGCGCTTCACGCAAGACTGCCCGCAAGGCGACTTCGTCGCGCTGCGCAAGCAGGGCGTGACGGTCGACAGCGGCAAGAAGGGCGGCTGGGCGAGCTTCTTCGCCGCGTGCGGCAACTATCGTGTGTGGATGCTGTTCGTCACGTACGGCGCGTGCTTCGGCGTCGAGGTGTTCATCCACAACATCGCCGCGCTGTACTACGTCGATCACTTCAAGCTGTCGCTGAAGGACGCGGGCTTCGCGGTCGGGATGTTCGGGCTGCTCGCGCTGTTCGCCCGCGCGCTCGGCGGCTGGCTGTCCGACAAGATCGCCGCGCGCCGCAGCCTCGACGTGCGCGCGACGCTGCTGTGCGCGCTGATCGTCGGCGAAGGGCTCGGGCTGGTCTGGTTCTCGCATGCGCAGGGCATCGGCATGGCGCTCGTCGCGATGCTGACCTTCGGCCTCTTCACGCACATGGCTTGCGGCGCGACCTATGCGCTGGTGCCGTTCATCGACCGCAAGGCGCTCGGCGGCGTCGCGGGGATCGTCGGCGCGGGCGGCAACGTCGGCGCGGTGGCCGCGGCGTTCCTGCTGAAGGGCGTCGGCGACGTGCAGCACACGCTGAGCCTGCTCGGGCTCGCCGTCACCGCGACCGCGCTGTGCGCGATGGCCGTGCGCTTCAGCGAGGAACACAAGGCACGCGAGGCCGAGCTGCGTGACCGCGCGCTCGCCGCCGCCGGCGCCGCGAACTGATCGACCGAAGGAAACGTCATCATGAAACTCATCGTCATCGGCCACGGGATGGTCGGCCACAAGCTCCTCGAATGCGTCGCCGCGCAAGCCGGCGCGGCGGGCGCGCTGCAGGTCACGGTGCTCGGCGAGGAACCGCGTCCGGCGTACGACCGCGTGCACCTGTCGGAATTCTTCGCGGGCAAGTCGGCCGACGACCTGTCGCTCGTCGAACCCGGCTTCTTCGAGCGTCATCCGCAGTTCGACCTGCGGCTGAACGCCCGGGTCGCATCGATCGACCGTGCCGCGCACACGGTCACGCTCGCGTCCGGCGAAACGCTCGCGTACGACAAGCTGGTGCTCGCGACGGGCTCGCGTCCGTTCGTGCCGCCGGTGCCGGGGCGCGATCGCGCGGGCTGCTTCGTGTACCGGACGATCGAGGATCTCGAAGCGATGCAGGCGTGCGGCACGCACGCGAAGCGTGGCGTGGTGATCGGCGGCGGGCTGCTCGGCCTCGAATGCGCGAAGGCGCTGCGCGACATGGGGCTCGACACGCACGTCGTCGAATTCGCGCCGCGGCTGATGGCGGTGCAGGTCGACGACGGCGGCGGCCGGATGCTGCGCGCGAAGATCGAGGCGCTCGGCGTGACCGTGCATACGGGCAAGAACACGCTCGAAATCGTCGACGGCGAAGAAGGCACGCACCGGATGGCGTTCGCCGACGGTTCGCATCTCGATGCCGACATGATCGTGTTCTCGGCCGGCATCCGCGCACGCGACGAACTGGCGCGTGCGTGCGGCCTCGAAATCGGCCCGCGCGGCGGCGTCGCGATCGACGACGCGTGCCGCACGAGCGACGCCGACATCTACGCGATCGGCGAATGCGCGGCCTGGAACGGGATGGTGTACGGGCTCGTCGCACCGGGCTACGACATGGCGCGCGTGGTCGCGAAGCAGCTCGGCGGTGCCCCGGAAGAAGCGGCCGACGCCGCATTCGCCGGCGCCGACATGAGCACCAAGCTGAAGCTGATGGGCGTCGACGTCGCGAGCATCGGCGACGCGCACGGCGCGACGGCCGGCAGCCGCACCTACCAGTACGCGGACGAGCGCCGCCAGGTCTACAAGAAGCTGGTGGTATCGGACTGCGGCAAGTTCCTGCACGGCGCGGTGATGGTTGGCGACGCGACCGAATACGGCACGCTGCTGCAGATGATGCTGAACCGCATCGAGCTGCCCGAGTCGCCGGAATTCCTGATCCTGCCGTCGTCGGACGGCGCGGCGAAGCCCGCGATCGGCGTCGACGCATTGCCGGACGGCGCGCAGATCTGCTCGTGCAACAACGTGTCGAAGTCGCAGATCTGCGCGGCGGTGGCCGACGGCGCGACGAGCCTGGGCGCACTGAAGTCGTGCACGGGCGCGGGCACGTCGTGCGGCGGCTGCGTGCCGCTCGTCACGCAGATCATGAAGGCCGAGATGAAGAAGCAGGGCCTCGCGGTCAACAACCATCTGTGCGAGCACTTCCCGTATTCGCGCCAGGAGCTGTTCCACCTGATCCGCGTCGAGCGCATCACGACCTTCGACGCACTGCTCGCGAAGCACGGCCACGGGCTCGGCTGCGACGTGTGCAAGCCGGCGGTGGCGGGCATCCTCGCGTCGTGCTTCAACGAGTTCGTGCTGAAGAAGGAGCATGCGGGGCTGCAGGATTCGAACGACTACTACCTCGCGAACATCCAGCGCGACGGCACGTACTCGGTCGTGCCGCGCATGCCGGGCGGCGAGGTGACGCCGGAAGGGCTGATCGCGGTGGGCCAGGTCGCGAAGAAGTACGGGCTCTATACGAAGATCACCGGCGGCCAGCGCGTCGACCTGTTCGGCGCGCGCGTCGAGCAGCTGCCGTCGATCTGGGAGGAACTGATCGCGGCCGGCTTCGAATCGGGGCATGCGTACGGCAAGGCGCTTCGTACCGTGAAGTCGTGCGTCGGCTCGACGTGGTGCCGCTACGGCGTCGACGATTCGGTCGGCCTCGCGATCGACCTCGAGAACCGCTACAAGGGCCTGCGCGCGCCGCACAAGATCAAGTTCGGCGTATCGGGCTGCACGCGCGAGTGCGCGGAAGCGCAAGGCAAGGACGTCGGGATCATCGCGACCGAGAAGGGCTGGAACCTGTACGTGTGCGGCAACGGCGGGATGAAGCCGCGCCACGCGGAACTGCTCGCGTCCGACCTCGACCGCGCCACGCTGATCCGCTACATCGACCGCTTCCTGATGTTCTACGTGCGCACCGCCGACCGGCTGCAGCGCACCAGCGTGTGGCGCGACAACCTCGAAGGCGGGCTCGACTACCTGACCGACGTCGTCGTGCACGACAAGCTCGGGATCGCGGCCGAACTCGAGGCCGACATGCAGCACGTGGTCGACACCTACGAATGCGAATGGAAGAAGGCCGTCACAGACCCGGACACGCGCAAGCGCTTCCGCCACTTCGTGAACAGCGACGCGCCGGACACGACCATCGCATTCGTCGAGACGCGCGGCCAGATCCGGCCTGCCACGCCGGCCGAGCGCGCGGGCGGCAGGCCCGTTGCGATTCCCGTCGTCGCCGAACCCGCCACCGTGTGACTTCGACCGACACCAGCGTCTTTTCCAAGGAGCCCATCATGAACGATCGTCATCCCCTGTCCTGGACCCGCGTGTGCCCGCTCGACGACATCGTGCCGAACACCGGCGTGTGCGCGCTCGTCAACGGCGAGCAGGTCGCGGTTTTTCACGTCGCGCATGCCGAAGCAGGCGGCGTGTTCGCGATCGACAACGTCGACCCGGTGTCGCAGGCGGCGGTGATGTCGCGCGGGCTGATCGGCAGCCTCGGCGAGCGCGTGGTGGTTGCGTCGCCGCTGTACAAGCAGCATTTCGACCTGCGGACCGGCGAATGCCTCGAAGCGCCCGAGCAGTCGGTGAACGCGTATCCGTCGCGGGTCGAGGACGGCTTCGTATGGATCGCCGCCTGAACGCCCCGGAGCACGCATGAGCGCCACCCCCGTCAAGAGCGTGTGCCCGTACTGCGGCGTCGGCTGCGGGATGGTGCTGCACGTCGAGGATGACGAAGTCGTCAAGGTATCGGGCGACTCCGACCATCCGGCCAACTTCGGACGGCTGTGCACGAAGGGTTCGTCGGCGCATGTCGCGCTGCGCCGCTCGGGGCGGCTCGACCGCGCGTTCGTGCGGCGCGCGCGCGAGGACGACCTCGTGCCGCTGCCGGCCCGCGACGCGATCGCCGAGACCGCGCGGCGGCTGCGCGCGGTGCTCGACGCGCACGGGCCCGACGCGCTGTCGTTCTACGTGTCGGGGCAGATGTCGATCGAGGCGCAATACCTCGTGAACAAGCTCGCGAAGGGCTTCGTCGGCACCAACAACATCGAGTCGAACTCGCGCCTGTGCATGGCGAGCGCGGGCACCGGCTACAAGCAGTCGCTCGGCGCGGACGGCCCGCCCGGCTCGTACCAGGACTTCGATCGCGCGAACCTGTTCTTCGTGATCGGCGCGAACATGGCCGACTGCCACCCGATCCTGTTCCTGCGGATGATGGATCGCGTGAAGGCCGGCGCGAAGCTGATCGTCGTCGATCCGCGCCGCACCGGCACCGCCGACAAGGCCGACCTGTTCCTGCAGATCCGGCCGGGCACCGATCTCGCGCTGACGAACGGATTGCTGCACCTGCTGCATGCGAACGGCCGCATCGATGCCGCGTTCATCGATGCGTACACCGAAGGCTGGGACGCGATGCCCGCGTTCCTCGCCGACTACACGCCCGAACGCGTCGCCGAAATCACTGGCCTCGCCGAAGCCGACATCCGCACGGCCGCGCAATGGATCGGCGACGCGCAGGAATGGATGAGCTGCTGGACGATGGGTCTCAACCAGAGCACGCACGGCGTGTGGAACACCAACGCGATCTGCAACCTGCATCTCGCGACGGGCACGATCTGCCGGCCTGGCAGCGGGCCGTTCTCGCTGACCGGCCAGCCGAACGCGATGGGCGGGCGCGAGATGGGCTACATGGGGCCCGGGCTGCCGGGCCAGCGCTCGGTGCTGTCCGACGACGACCGGCGCTTCGTCGAACACCTGTGGCGCGTGCCGGCCGGCACGCTGCGCAAGGACGCCGGCCGCGGCACCGTCGACCTGTTCGAACGGATGGCGGCCGGCGACATCAAGGCGTGCTGGATCGTCTGCACGAATCCGGTCGCGACCGTGCCGAACCGGCAGAACGTGATCGCCGGGCTGCAGGCCGCGGAGCTCGTGATCGCGCAGGACGCATTCCTCGACACCGAGACCAACCGCTACGCGGACATCCTGCTGCCCGGCGCGCTGTGGGCCGAGGGCGACGGCGTGATGATCAACTCCGAACGCAACATGACGCTGATGCGCGCCGCGGTTGCGCCGCCCGGCGACGCGCTGCCGGACTGGCGCATCGTCGCGGAAGTCGCGCGCGAGATGGGTTTCGGCGATGCGTTCGACTATGCGTCGGCGGCCGACGTGTTCGACGAGATCGTGCGCTTTTCGAATCCGGCGACCGGCTACGACCTGCGCGGCGCGAGCCATGCGGCGCTGCGCGAGGGCCCGGTGCAATGGCCGGTCGCGCCGGGCACCGCGCGCGAGCGGCACCCGGTCCGCTACCTGAACGACGGCGTGAGCCAGACGCCGCGCGCGGCAGCCGACGGCGGCGCTGCGCCGCGCCTCGCGTTCCCGACGCCGTCGGGCAAGGCGCGCTTTTTCGCTCGGCCGCACGTCGATCCGGCCGAGCTGCCGGACGATACGTTCCCGATCGTGCTGAACACCGGCCGGCTGCAGCATCAATGGCACACGATGACGAAGACGGGCAAGGTCGCGATGCTGAACAAGCTCAATCCGCGCCCGTTCGTCGAACTGCATCCGGACGACGCGAGCGCGCTCGGCATCGCCATGCAGGACAGCGTCGAGATTCGCTCGGCGCGCGGCCGCGCCGTGCTGCCGGCCGTCGTGACCGAGCGCGTGCAGCGCGGCAACTGCTTCGCGCCGATGCACTGGAACGACGTGTACGGCGACGACCTGTGCATCAACGCGGTGACGAACGACGCGATCGATCCGGAATCGCAGCAACCCGAACTGAAGTATTGCGCGGTCGCGCTCGCGCGCGTCGACACGGACGCGTTCGCGTCCGCCGCCGACGACACGGCGCGACCCGATGCCGCCGCCGGCGACGCGCGGCCCGTGCCGGCGGCGGTGCAGATCACGGCTTCACAGGAATCCGACATGGCAGACCTCGACACTTTCGCGGCCGCGCTCGGCGTGGCCGATCTCGCGCCGCCGCCGCTCACCGACGCGGAGCGCCTGTACGTGGCCGGCCTCGTCAGCGGGCTGAAGGCGAGCGCCGGCCGGCGCGACGGCGGCGTGCCGGTGCTGCCGGCCGGCGCGCCGCTCACGCCGCCGGTGCGGTTCTGGCTCGACGGGATGCTGGCGGGGCTGTTCAGCCGCGCGATGCCGGCCCACACCGCGCAAGGCGCTGTGCCCGCACTGCCGACCGAGGCCGCCGCGCCGGGCGGCGTGCGGATCGTGCGCACGCGCCCGAAGGTCGTGCTGCTGTGGGCGTCGCAGACCGGCAACATCGAATCGCTGACCGAGGACTACGCGACGCAGCTGATGAACGCCGGCTTCGAGATCCGCACCGCGTGCATGTCCGACTATCCGGTCGCGTCGCTGGCCGGCGCGCAATACGTGCTGCTGATGACGAGCACGTTCGGCGACGGCGACGCGCCCGACAACGGCAGCGAGTTCTGGGACGCGCTGCGGGCCGGCAGCGCCGCGCGCCTCGACGGCGTGCACTTCGCGGTACTCGCGTTCGGCGATCGCAACTACGACCAGTTCTGCGGGCACGGCCGCCGGCTCGATGCGAGGCTCGCTGAACTCGGCGCGGCGCGCCTGTGCGCGCGCGTCGATTGCGACGTCGAGTTCCAGCGCGATGCCGACCAGTGGCTCGAGCGCGTGGTCGCCCGGATCAAGGAGGCGGATGCGGCGCTGCATGCGGTGCCGACCGCCGGGATGAGCGCGTCGGGGCTGCTGCCGACCAAGGCGCATCCGGCGCCGTCGAAGCTCGTCGCGAACCTGCGGCTCAACCGGCCGGGCGCCGCGAAGGACACGCGCTACGTGTCGCTGTCGACCGAAGGCGCGAACCTCGAATACGAAACCGGCGACGCGCTCGGCGTGTGGCCGACCAACTGCCCGGAGCTGGTCGACGAGCTGCTGTCGGTCACCGCGCTGAAGGCCGACGCCCCCGTGTCGGTCGCGGGCGTCGGCGACATGCGGCTCGGCGATGCGCTGGCGCGCCACTTCGACATCACGCGCCCGCATCCCGACACGCTCGCGTTCATCGCGTCGCGTAGCGCGAACGGCGCGCTGAAGGCGCTGCTCGGCGACGATCGCAAGGCCGACCTGAAGCAATGGTTGTGGGGGCAACAGCTCGCGGACGTGCTGCACGAATTCCCGGTCGAGCTGTCGGGCGCGGAGCTGGTCGGGATGCTGAAGCGGCTGCAGCCGCGCCTGTATTCGATCGCGTCGAGCCCGAGCGCGCACCCGGGCGAGATTCACCTGACGGTGTCGGCCGTGCGTTATCACAATGGCCGCCGCGCGCGCAAAGGCGTCGCGTCGACGTTCCTCGCCGATCGCGCGGACGACGGCCGCGTGCCGGTGTTCGTGCAGAAGTCCGCGCATTTCCGGCCGCCGGTGAACGGCGACGTGCCGGTCGTGATGGTCGGGCCCGGCACCGGCGTCGCGCCGTTCCGCGGCTTCCTGCACGAGCGGCAGGCGCGCGGCGCGCGCGGCCGCAACTGGCTGTTCTTCGGCGAGCAGCATGCGCAGACCGACTTCTACTACGGCGACGAACTGAGCGCGATGCGCGACAGCGGCTTCCTGACGCGGCTCGATCTCGCGTTCTCGCGCGACCAGGCCGACAAGATCTACGTGCAGGACCGGATGCGCGAGCAGGGCGCCGAGCTGTACAAGTGGCTGGAGGAAGGCGCGCACTTCTACGTGTGCGGCGACGCCGCGCGGATGGCCAAGGACGTCGATACCGCGCTGAAGGCGGTCGTCGCCGAGCACGGCGGGATGTCGGACGAAGCCGCGAACGACTACGTCGCGAAGCTCTCGAAGGCGCGGCGCTACATGCGGGACGTGTACTGAGCGCGCTCGGCGCGGCTCGACGCGGCCCGCCCGGTTGCGGGCCCGGCTTCGGCGACGCATTGACCCGCGACGGTTCGCGCCGTCGGGAAGGTCATCGACGGCGAACGTCGTACGCGACAGGCCGGGCGGCGGGCAGGGCGTTCCTGCGTGACCCGCCTGCCGACGCCGGCCTGCGTCACTGCTGCCGGTCCCACGCGCGCGCCTGCTCGGCGCGCACGAACGCTTCCGACGACTGCGGCAGCAGGTTGCGGAATGCGCCGCCGTCGTTTTCGATCACGTCGACCATCTTCGCGATCATTTCCTCCGGATCGTGCTGCTCGAGCGGGAAGGTCAGCCGCTCGGGCGTCACGGTGTGAACGGCCGGATCGCGCCAGCGCCGTGGCGTTTCCATCATGCGGTCGTTGAAGCCGGTGCTGTACGGGCCCGGGTTCACGACCGCGACACGGATGCCGTGCGGCGCCAGCTCCGCGTGCATCGCCTCGGCGACCGATTCGACCGCGTGCTTCGACGCGCAATAGGCGCCCGTGAACGGCCCCGTGATCAACCCCGCGATCGACGACACGAACACGATCTTGCCGTGCCCGCGCGCGAGCATGCCGCGGGCGATCTGCTGCGTGAGTTCGAGCGGCCCGAACAGGTTGACGTCGAACAGCTCGCGCACGATCTCGACCGGCAGGTCGACCAGCGCGCCGGCTTCGCCGACGCCCGCGTTGTTCACGAGCACGTCGACTTCGAATTCGGCCGCGCGGGCGCGGTCGTAGGCCGAAGTCACGTCGAGCTTCACCGCGCGCAGTGCGGTGCCGCGCTGCGCGGCGGCGTCCGTCAGCGCGTCGATCTCGGCGGTCGTGCGGACGCCGGCCGTGACCGCGTGACCGTGTTGTGCGAGCCGCAGCGCGACTTCGCGGCCGAAGCCGCTGCCCGCGCCGGTGATGAGGATGCGTTTCTGTGCCATGTGCTTACCTCGAGGTGGGAAAGGTTGCGTGAAAGCGATCGCGGCAATGCCGCGCGATCGCGTCGTCCTGCTCGACGCTGCCGCCCGATATGCCGATCGCGCCGACGCAGCGCCCGTCGCCGTCGACGAGCGGCTCGCCGCCGCCGAACGTGACGAGCCCGCCGTGGCTGTGCTCGATCCCGCGCAGCGGGCCGTCGCCGGACATCGCGCCGAGCGCGGCGGTCGATGCGCGGAAGCGGATCGCCGTCAGCGCCTTGCGTTGCGCGAGGTAGATCGCACCGAGAAAGCAATCGTCGGTGCGGATGAATGCGAGCAGGTTCGCGCCGGCGTCGACGATCGCGATCGACACACCGGCGACCTGCAGCGACGCGGCCTGCGCGAGCGCGGCTTCGATCGTCTGCCGGACGGCTGCGAGCGGCAGGGCGGGGCTGTGATGCGGATTCATTCGATGCTCCGGTGGAAGACGACGGGGCCAGTGTAGGTAGTTCTTGTATATGGGAGAATCGGCATTCCACTCGAAGGAGTTTCAAGTTTTTTTAATGATGAGCAGACGCGATCCGATGGCCGGGCTGCACGTGTTCATGACGGTCGCGACGGCCGGCAACTTCACGCGTGCTGCCGCCGCGCTCGGCCTGACGCCGGCTGCCGTCAGCCTTGCGATCGGCCAGCTCGAAGGCGAACTGAACGTGAAGCTGTTCAACCGCAGCACGCGCGGCGTGAGCCTGACCGAAGCCGGCCAGCATTACCGGCAGCAGACGGAGCCTGCGTACCGGCAGGTCATGCAGGCGCGCGACGCGCTGAAGGAGGTGCGCAGCGAGCCGGGCGGGCTGCTGCGCGTCACGGCGCTGCCGCTCGCGCGTTCGCTCGTGATCGCGCCGATACTGGCCGCGTTCCGCGCGCGCTATCCGAGGGTCCGGCTCGAAATCCGCTACGAGAACGAGCTGGTCGATATCGCGAAGGAGGGTTTCGACGCGGGGATTCGTCTTGCCGACCGGCTGCAGCCCGGCATGATCGGTGTGCGGATCGCACCCGCGCTGACCTGCGCGCTGGTCGCATCACCCGGCTATCTGGCGCGGCACGGCACGCCCGCGTCGATCGCCGAGCTGGCGCGCCATGCGTGCATCCGGTTCCGGTTCTCCGAGAGCGGGCGCCTGCACAAGTGGCTGCTGCGCGACGGGCGTCACGACGTCGATCTCGACCCGGAAGGCGTGCTCGTGACGAACGACGCGGATGCGGTGATCGATGCCGCGCGCGAGGGCGTCGGCATCGCGTTCGCGTTCATGCGCGAGCGCATCGACGCGGACCTGCGCGACGGCACGCTCGTCGAGGTGCTGCCGGGCGCGTGCCGGACGCTGCCGCCGATGTGGCTCTATTACGTGAATCGCAAGCACGTGCCGGCGAAGCTGCGCGCATTCATCGACATACTGCGGGAGCGGGCCGGCGCCGACTGGCACGATGACGGCGCGACAAAGGGCCGGTGAGGCGGGCACGGGAATCCGTCCCCATTCCCCGAATCCCGCGCCGGTCGCGGGTTTGCTCTCGCGGGCTCGGTCGGGCCGGGAGAATTTCTCCCAAAAGCGTCGCAAGTCATTCATTCGATGAAAAATTCCCGGCGGTTCCCGGTATGATGCGCACCTTGCGCATGAATTTGACGCGTCGTTGATGCGACCGCCGCGCCCGAACCGCTCAGTACGGGATCGAAAGATTCTGTAATATAAAATCCGTATACTCGTAATTTCTGATTCAGGCGCCGCCTGGCTTCGTCCCAGGCCGACCGCCCACGCAGAACAACCAGATTCGTCGCCGCGAGGCCACCCTGCGCCGCGACAAGCTACGCACCACCACTGAACACTCTATGTCTTCCCGCCACCCTGGCCAGCCCGGCCGTGCCGCGGCAGCGATCGCCCGTGTCGCGACGCTGATCCGCAATGAGCGCGTGCTGTCGCCGCTGCTCGCGCTCGGCATCGGCCTGCTG
Organism: Burkholderia sp. Bp9015; assembly: GCF_003853505.1. NCBI lineage: Bacteria > Pseudomonadati > Pseudomonadota > Betaproteobacteria > Burkholderiales > Burkholderiaceae > Burkholderia > Burkholderia sp. Bp9015. The sequence goes on along the minus strand of NZ_QTPZ01000029.1, from coordinate 72,873 downwards.
CTGATCGTGGTGTTCCAGCACCTGTCCGAATCCGTCGACTACCGCTCGGTGATCCGCCAACTGCGCCACCTGTCCGTGGGCGAGTGGGGCGCGTCGCTGGCCGCGACGGCCCTCAGCTATCTCGCGCTCGTCGCCCGCGATGCGGTCGGCCTGCGCTACGTCGCCGCGAAAGTGCCGCGCGCCGCGCTGTGGATCGGCGCGATCGCCGGCTCCGCGCTCGGCAATGCAACCGGCTTCGGCGCGCTGACGGGCGGCGCCGTGCGCGCGCGCGTGTACGGCGTGTCGGGCGTCACCCCCGCGCAGATCGGCCGGATGACCGTCTTCACCAGCGGCACGCTCGCACTCGCACTGGTGCTGATGACGGCGGTCGGCATGGTCTGCGTGCCGCAGACGCTCGCCGCGATGCTGCATGTCGCGCCCGGCGTGCTGACGTGGAGCGGCGCCGCGCTGCTCGTGGTGCTGGCCGTCATGACGATGCTGTGCGGCAGCACCGCGCGCCCGGTCGTCACGCGCTTCAAATGGCTCGCGTTCGACGTGCCGGCGCGGCGCGACCTCGTCGCCCAGGTCGTTTATGCGGTGCTCGACGTCGTGGCCGCGGGCCTGACGCTGTGGGTGCTGCTGCCGGCCGCTCCAGTCGGCTTGCCGACTTTCATCACCGTGTACGCGGCCGCGCTGCTGCTCGGGATGATCGGCCATACGCCGGGCGGGATCGGCGTGTTCGAGGCCGCGATGGTCTTCACGCTGGGCCGCGAAGTGCCGGCGCACGCGATGGTCGCCGCGCTGATCGCCTATCGCGCGATCTACTTCGGCGTGCCGCTCGTGCTGTCGGCCGGCCTGCTGGCCGGGTTCGAGGGCCGCGCGCTGCGCCGCCGGCTCGTGACGCGGCAGGCCGCGCGCGTGTCGCAGCTGGCGCCGCTGTTCCTGAGCCTCGTGACCTTCGCGGTCGGCGGGATGCTGGTGATCTCGAGCGCGACGCCCGCGTTCTGGCACCGGATCGCGATCCTGCGCAACATCGTGCCGCTGTGGGTGCTCGAAGGCTCGCAGGTGATCTGCAGCGTGCTGGGCGTCGCGTTGCTGTTCGTCGCGCGCGGGCTGTTGCGCCGGCTCGACGGCGCATGGTGGATGACTTTCGCGCTGACGCTCGCGAGCCTCGCGCTGTCGCTGGCCAAGGGCCTCGCGTTCGTCGAGGCCGGCGTGCTCGGCACGCTGCTGGTGCTGCTGCTCGTCAGCCGCCGCCGCTTCAACCGGCATTCGTCGCTGCTCGCCGAGCGCTTTACGGTGAGCTGGTTCGTGTCGGTGACGATGGTGCTCGTGCTCGCCGTGTGGGTGCTGTGCTTCGCGTTCCGCGACGTGCCTTACACGCGCGATCTGTGGTCGCATTTCGCGTTCGACGAGCGCGCGCCGCGGGCACTGCGCGCGACGCTGGCGGCCGGCGTGTTCGTCGCGATGTTCGCGCTGTGGCAACTGCTGCGGCCGGCGCCCGGGCGTTTCGTGAAGCCCGCCGAGCAGGACCTGATCGATGCGGAGCAGATCATCCGCGCGCAGGAGTGCAGCGATGCGGGCCTCGCGCTGATGGGCGACAAGTCGTTCCTGTTCTCCGAATCGCGCCGCGCGTTCCTGATGTATGCGAAGAACGGCCGCACGTGGGCCGCGCTGCACGATCCGGTCGGCCCGCGCGAGGAATGGCCGGCGCTGATCGGCAAGTTCATCGCGCTGGCGCACGCGCACAGCGGCCGCGCGGCGTTCTACCAGGTGCGCGCGAACGCGCTGCCGCTGTATCTCGACGCGGGGCTCACGCTGATGAAGCTCGGCGAGGAAGCGCATATCGCGCTCGACCGCTTCGACCTGAAGGGTTCGAACCGGTCGCACCTGCGCTATGCGCTGCGCCGCGGCGACAAGGACGCGCTGACGGTCGAGGTGATCGCGCCGCGCGACGTGCCGGCCGCGCTGCCGTCGCTGCGCGACATCTCCGACGGCTGGCTCGACAGCCGCGACGCGCGCGAGAAGAGCTTCTCGGTGGCTGCGTTCCACGACGGCTATCTCGCGACGCAGTCGGTGATGCTCGTGCGCCAGGCCGACAAGCCGATCGCGTTCGTCACGTTCATGACGACCGACCTCAACACCGAGGCGACGGTCGGCGTGATGCGTCATCTGCCGGACGCGTCGCCGTATGCGATGGAGTATCTGTTTACGCAGCTCGCGCTGCATCTGAAGGAAGCGGGGTTCCGCAAGCTGAGCCTGGGCATCGCTCCGTTCTCGGGGATGGGGGCGGCGAAGATGCCGTCGCCGTGGCACCGGTTCGGGCTGATGGTCTGGCGCTTCGGCGGCCGCTTCTACAACTTCCGCGGCTTGCGTGCATTCAAGAGCAAGTTCGAGCCGCACTGGGAGCCGCGCTATCTCGCGGCCTCGGGCTCGGTCGGCGTGTTCGTCACGCTCGCGGATCTGTCCCTGCTGGCTGGAGGTCGGCGTTCATGATGTTGAAGAAGGGTATCGCGCGGGCGGCAGTCGCCTGCGCGGGAATGATGCTGGCCGGCGCGGCGTTCGCGGCGCAGGCCGCGGCGCAACCGGAAACCGTGTCGGGCGGCCGCTACGGCCCCGTGACCGTGACGAAGCCGGGCGGCCCGCTGCGCGGCTTCGTCGTCCTGTTTTCGCGCGGGCGGGGCTGGGGCGCCGCGGACCAGCAGGCGGCCGACGCACTCGCTAAAGCGGGCGCGATGACGGTCGGGGTGGATTCGGAGCGCTATGCGGCGAACCTCGCCGCGAAGCAGGAAACCTGTCACCACCTCGACGGCGATGCCGAAGCGGTCAGCCACCAGCTCGAACGCCTCGCGCAATCGGCGCGTTACTACACGCCGATCGTCGCGGGCGTGGGCCAGGGCGGCGCGATCGCGAAGCAGATCCTGTCGATGGCGCCGGAGAACACGATCGCCGGTGTCGCTTCGGTCGCGCCGGCGGCGAAGCTCGATGCGCGCTTCAAGCCGTGCCCGCCCGATCCGACGATCGTGCGCCGCGCGATGCCGGGCTTCGTCGAAACGGCCGCGGCCGGCGACACCGCGAAGCTCGTGTCGCTCGTCACGTCGCACTTGCACGACACCAGCAGCACCGACGAGCTCGACGTGTCGGACCTGCCGCTCGTCGAGCTGCCGGCCAAGGGCGGCAGCGACCGCCTCGCGATCGTGATCTCGGGCGACGGCGGCTGGCGCGATCTCGACAAGACGATCGCCGAGGCGCTGCAGCGCGACGGCGTGGCGGTGGTCGGCATCGACAGCCTGCGCTACTTCTGGAGCGAGAAGCCGCCTGCGCAGGTGAGCCGCGACCTGGCGCGCGTGATGCGCACCTACATGGCGCGCTGGCATGCGAACCGCGTGGCGTTGGTCGGCTACTCGTTCGGCGCGGACGTGATGCCGTTCGCGTACAACCGGCTGCCGGCCGACCTGCGTGACAAGGTGGCGGTGATGTCGCTGCTCGGCTTCGCGCCGGCGGCGGATTTCCAGATCCGCGTGACGGGCTGGCTCGGGATGCCGGCGAGCGACAAGGCGATGAAGGTCGCGCCGGAAATCGCGAAGGTGCCGCCGCAGCTCGTGCAATGCTTCTACGGCGCGGAAGAGAAGGACACGATGTGTCCGGCGCTCGCGAACACCGGTGCCGACGTGATCAAGACGGGCGGCGACCACCACTTCGGCCACGACTACATCGCGCTCGAGAAGAAGATCCTTGGTGCGTTCGGCAAGCCGGTGGCGGCGCGCTGAACGCCGGCGCCCGCTGAGTGGCGGGCGCGGCGCTTGCGGTTCATCGGACGGGCGGCCTGCGGGCCGCCCGTTTTCATTTCCCGGCTTGCGTCTCGACTTGCGGCGCCGCGTCCTGCCGCGGCGCCGCCGTTCTCGCATCGCGCTGATAGAAGCCGGGAAACCGGTCGAGCTGCCGGCGCGCGGCGGCCAGATCGGCATCGGCGCCGAGCACTGCGCTCGAAAACCCCGTGCGCTCCATCAACAGCAACTGATCGACCAGCACGTCGCCGGTCGCCCGCACGTCGCCGGCGAAACCGAAGCGCTTGCGCAGCAGATACGCCTGGCTGTATGCGCGGCCGTCGGTGAAGGACGGGAAGTGCAGGTCGATGCGCGCGGCCTGCGCGATGCGAGCGGCGAGCGGCCGCAGTTCCTCGTCGTTGCCGATCGTCAGGATCGTGCGGGTCGCGGTGTCCGGCGCATTCGTATCGTCGGCGTGTTCGGCCGGCGTCAGCAGCCGGATGCGTACGTTCGTGCTGGCGTGTGCGTCGGTCGGTGTCATGCGTGCTTCGCCTGGTGACGGGCGTCGTTGGCCGCGGCCTTGAAGGGCTCGGCGCCGATGCGGCGCACCGTGTCGATGAATCGTTCGCTGCGGCCGTCGGCGTCGAGCCGCGCGTCGAGATAGACATTCACGAGCGCGTCGACGACATCGACGATCTCGTCCGCCGAGAACGACGGGCCGATCACCTTGCCCGGCCGAGCGGGGCCGCTCGCGCTCGAGCCGTCCGAACCGCCGAGCGTCAGCTGGTACCACTCGGCGCCGTCCTTGTCGACGCCGAGGATGCCGATGTGCCCGCTGTGATGATGGCCGCAGGAGTTGATGCAGCCGCTGATGTGCAGGTCGATGTCGCCGACGTCGTGCAGCATGTCGAGATCCTGGAACCGCTCGGCGATCGCATCGGCGATCGGGATCGAGCGCGCGTTCGCGAGCGCGCAGAAATCGCCGCCCGGGCACGCGATCATGTCGGTCAGGAGTCCGACGTTTGCGCTGGCAAGGCCGATCGCGCGCGCATGCTCCCACAGCAGGAACAGGTCGTCGACGTGCACCCACGGCAGCACCACGTTCTGAGTATGCGTGACGCGTGCCTCGCCGGCCGAGAAGCGCTCGGCGAGTTCGGCGAGCGCGTCGAGCTGCTCGGGCGACGCGTCGCCGGGCGCCTGCAGGCGGCGCTTGAACGACAGCGTGACGATGCGCAGCGCCGGGTCGCGATGCGCTGCGACATTGCGCGCGAGCCAGCGCGCGAAGGCCGGATGGCGGCTGGCATGCGCGGCCATGCGCGCTTCGATGTCGTGCGGGTCGTGCGGGTCGAGCGTGCGGCGCGCGAGGCGCGGCGGCACGAACGATGCGGCGATGCGGTCGAACTCGGCCTGCGGGATCGTGTGCGGGCCGCCGTCATGCTCGACGATCTGGCGGAATTCTTCCTCGACGTCGTCGATATAGCGCTGTCCCTCGCTCTTCACGAGGATCTTGATGCGCGCCTTGTACTTGTTGTCGCGCCGCCCGTAGCGGTTGTACACGCGGACGATCGCCTCGATGTAGTTCATCACCTGCTGCCACGGCAGGAACGCGCGCAGCAGCGTCGCGATCAGCGGCGTGCGGCCCATGCCACCGCCGGCGCTCACGCGAAAGCCGAGTTCGCCCGCGTCGTTGCGCACGAGTTTCAGCCCGACGTCGTGCCAGTCGGTCGCCGCACGGTCCTCGGCCGCGCCGGTGATCGCGATCTTGAACTTGCGCGGCAGGAACGCGAATTCCGGATGCAGCGTCGTCCACTGGCGCATCACCTCGGCGAACGGGCGCGGATCGGCGATCTCGTCCGGCGCGACGCCCGCGCGCTCGTCGCATGAAATGTTGCGGATGCAATTGCCGCTCGTCTGGATCCCGTGCATGTCGACGGTCGCGAGCAGGTCCATCACGTCGGCCGCCTTCGCGAGCGGAATCCAGTTGAACTGCACGTTGGTGCGGGTCGTGAAGTGCGCGTTGCGGGTCGGCAGGCGCAGCGTGCCGAGCTGCGCCTGCGCGTCGTACGCGGCGCGGTAGGTGGCGTCGTCGGGCACGTCGTAGTCGCGTGCGATACGGGCGAGCACGCGCAGCTGCCCGCTCGACAGTTCGCCGTACGGCACGGCCACGCGCAGCATCGGCGCATGGCGCTGCACGTACCAGCCGTTCTGCAGGCGCAACGGCCGGAACGCATCCTCGCTCAACGTGCCGTGCTGCCAGCGTTCGAGCTGGTCGCGGAACTGGGCGGCGCGGCTGTGCACGAGCGCCCGGTCGAAATCGGTATATCGGTACATGACGTGATACGCGAGAGGAGCGGCGGCGCAGGGGCGCGCGCCGCTCGGGAGGGGACGTTGCGACGGGTGTCGGGCAACAGGGACAGCGTAGGGAACGCGGGGCGGCGGGACAAGCAGCAGATCGGAGCGGAAACGGCGCAGCAGATCGGAGCGGAAACGGCGCAGATCGAAATGGAAAGGACGCAGCAGATCGGCGGAGCGCGCCGTTGTGTGCCGGGGCATGCATTGCGCATGCCCCGCGTCGGGTTCAGGCTTGCGCCGGTGCGTCGACGATCAACGCCGGATCGAGCGCGCGGATGCGCTGGTCGATGAAGTAGCCGCCGCCTTCCTGATAGCGCAGATAAAGCCGGCCGCACGATACGCAGCGGCTGACGTTGCAGCGGTTGTACGGAAAGTGGCGCGGTGCGATCGGCGCGTCGTCCGACGCATAGCGCGTGCCGGCCGGATGATATTCGTCGTAGGTCGGCTCGGTCTCGCCGGGCGGCGCAAGCGTGGCCACTTCGGTCAGTTGCGTGTCCTGCAGCGACAGCGGCAGGGTCGTCCAGCCGGCGAGCGAGGTTCTCGTGCACGTGCACGGCTGCGTAACGTGTGCCGCTTCGGCCGCCAGTTTCAGCAACGCGTCGTGATCGAGGTAGGGCAGTTGGCTCATGGGCAATCGTGAAGGAGCGGCGGGACCAGCAATGTAACCCGCGCGCGGCTTCGCTGCATGGACGTGATGCGCGCGGCGCGCAGCGTGCGCACGAGGCGCGATCAGCCCGACTTGCGTACCGCCGGCCCGGCGACCAGCTCGCCGAGCACGCGGATCGCGCGCTCGATGTCGCGGCTCCACGGATGGCCGAAGTTCACGCGCACGCAGCGCTCGAAGCCGTGCGCGGCCGAGAACAGCGGCCCCGGTGCGAAGCTGATGCCGCGCGCGATCGCCTGGCGGTGCAGTTCCATCGCGTCGATCGCGTCGGGAAACGACAGCCACAGGAAATACCCGCCGTCCGGCCGCACCCACTCGACGCCGGGCGGCAGCCAGCGCCGCAGCGCGTCGTCCATGCGCGCGAGCTGCGCCTGCAGGGTGCCGCGCAGCTTGCGCAGGTGACGATCGTAGCCGCCGTGCTCCAGATAGTTCGCGATGCCGGCCTGCGCGGGAATGCTCGCCGACAGCGTGGTCATCAGCTTGAGCCGCTGCACCTTCTCCGCGAACCGGCCGGCGGCGGCCCAGCCGATCCGGTAGCCGGGCGCGAGCGTCTTCGAGAACGAACTGCAATGCATCACGAGGCCGTGCCGGTCGAATGCGCGCGCGGGCAGCGGGTAGTCGGGGCCGAAATGCAGCTCGCCGTATACGTCGTCCTCGATCAGCGGCACCTCGCGTGCGGCCAGCAGCTCGACGAGCGCGCGCTTCTTGTCGAGCGACAGCGTGACACCGGTCGGATTCTGGAAATTGGTCATGAACCAGCACGCGCGGATGTCGTGCCGGTCGAGCGCGTTCGCGAGCGCATCGAGATCGAGGCCCGTGCGTGGATCGACGGGAATCTCGACCGCGCGCAGGTCGAGCCGCTCGATCGCCTGCAGCGCCGCATAGAAGCCGGGAGACTCGACCGCGACGACGTCGCCGGGCCGCGTGACGGCCATCAGGCACAGGTTCAGCGCTTCGAGCGCACCGTTGGTGACGACGATCTCGTCGACGGGTTGCGCGACACCGGTTGCCAGATAGCGCCGCGCGATCTGCTGGCGCAGCGCCTCGCTGCCGGGCGGCAGGTCGACGACCGTGCTCCACGGGCTGACGAGCCGCGTCGCCTGCGCGAGCGATTTCGCGAGGCGCGGCAGCGGAAACAGCTGCGGCGCGGGAAATGCGGAGCCGAGCGGCACGATGCCGGGCTGCGTCGCGGCGTCGAGCACCGAGAACACGAGGTCGCTGATGTCGACCTTGCGCGTGGCGCCGGCACGGCTCGCGCGGCGTTTCGCGGGCGGGTTCGCCGCCGGGCCTGCGCCCGGCGCGACGTAATAGCCGGAACGCTCGCGTGCGCGGATCAGCCCCCACTGTTCGAGCAGGTAGTACGCGCGAAACACCGTCGACTGGCTCACGCCATGCTGCGCGATGATCTGCCGCAGCGACGGCAGGCGCGTGCCGACCGCGAGGTTGCCGTTGCGGATTTCGTCGGCGATCGTCTGGGCGAGGGTTTCGTAGCGTTTCATCGGCGCGGGCGGAGCATGCTTGGTGCCGCTCGCGCGGGGCCGATGCGGCGCCGCGCCGGCGGGCGCGCGTCATTGTCCGACGAGCGGCCCGAAAAGGAAAGCGCGACGGCCGCGGCCGGTCGCGCTGTCGTGGCGATGCCGATGCGTGCGCATCCGTCGCGCGTGATCGCGGCGTTCATGCCTGCGTGGCGCGGATGCGCATGCGATGGCTCGACGCGCATGCAGGCGGAGGTGGTGACACGACGCGATGGATGACGCGCGTCGCCGAACGCTCCGAACGCATACGCAGTACATACCGCGTGGCGCCGTGGCTGCAAGCGGAGTTGGCACACGTCGCGTCTTGCCTTTCACCTGATGATTCTCCGTTCGAGTGGCCGGGTTCGAGCGCGTGCAGCGACGTGCGATCGAACGCGTACGCGGATGACGCGCTCCGAATAGGCGGATGCAGTGCGCGTGCGGCTTGTTCCAATTGCGCGGCGATATTTTTTGTGGTCTTGTTGCACGATCAAGCATCGACTCGAAAAAAGGACAGTCGAATGCATACGGGGAATTCGGACGAGGACCGATTGATCAGGGGAATCGGCGCGCGCCGTGCGCGCCGCGCCGCGTGCCGGTGGCTTGTCGTCCTGACGCTGGGCTGGCAGGGCCTGCCTGCCTGCGCCGCTTCCCCCGAGACCGTCGGCGACAACGTACTGCGTGTCCTTGCGTGGCCCGGCTACGCGGACAACGATGTCGTCAATGCATTCGAGACGCACTTTCATGTGCACGTCGAAGTAACCTTCGTCGATTCCGACGAAGCGTTGTGGACACGGATGCACAGCGCGTCGCCGCCGCCGTACGACGTGCTTGCGGCCAACACGGCCGAGATCCAGCGCTATGCGAGCGACGGCCTGCTCACGCCGATCGACCTGTCGCAGATCCCCAACCGCCGGCGGCAACTGCCGAATTTCCAGCAGCTCGCGACGATCGGCGGACTCGTGCGCAACGGCTCGACCTATGCGATTCCGTTCACGTATTCGTCGATGGGACTGATCTACGATCGCAAGCAGGTGCCGGTCGCGCCGCGCTCGATGCTGGAACTCTGGAATCCGCGTTACCGCGGCAAGGTGCTCGACTTCAACAGCGCGCCGCATAATTTTTCGTTCACCGCGCTCGCGCTCGGCTATCCCGACCCGTTTCGCCTGTCGCCCGCGCAAACGCTTGCCGTCGCGCACAAGCTGGTCGAACTGCGGCGCAACCTGCTCACGTATTACACGCTTCCGGACGAGGCGACCACGCTGTTCGTCCAGCATCGCGCGGCGCTGATGTTCGGCAACTATGGCACGCAACAGGTCGAACAGCTGCGTCGCGCCGGTGCGGATGTCGGCTACGTGATTCCGGACGAAGGCGCGCTCGCGTGGCTCGACTGCTGGGGCGTCACGCGCGGCGCGGAGCATCGCGAACTGGCGTTCGCGTGGATCAACTACATGCTCGAACCGGCGATCGGCGTGCTGCTGACCGAACGCCAGGGGCTCGCGAATACGCTCCAACCGCCACCCGGTCTCGAGGCCGGCCACCAGCACCTCGTCTGGATCCAGCCGGTCGAGGACATCGCGCGGCGTGAGTCGCTATGGAGCCGCATCGTGTCGGGCGACCGGCCGGAGCGGTTCGAAAAATGATCAGGCTCGGGCTCACGTGGAAGCTGTCGATGCTGTTCGCGTGCATCGGCGTGATCGCGTCCGGCACGACCGGCTACTACACCTACCGCGCGAACCGGACGATGCTCGTGCAGGAAGCGCAGCACAGCCTGCTGATGTCGACGCACTTGCTCGGACAGCGCTTCACGACCGCGCTGTCCGACGTGGCCGACGATGTGCTCGTGCTCGCGCAATTGCCGGCGTCGGCGTCCGTCGCGAGCGGGGAAGGCGCCGATCGCGCGCCGCGCACGCGGCTCGAACAGGTGTATTACAGCTTCATGAAAAATCACCCCGAGTACCTGCAGATCCGGCTGATCGCGCGCGGGGATTTCGGGCTCGAGCGGATCCGCGTCGATCGCGACGCGCACGGCATCGTCGTGTTGCCGGAGAGTGCATTCCAGGAAAAAGGGCAGTTTCCTTACGTATTCGATACGCTTGCGACGGCGCCCGGTCATATCTACCTGTCGCCGATCGCGATCAATCACGAGACCGGCTCGCATGCGGCCGAAGGGCTGCCGATCCTGCGCGTGGGCACGCCGGTGGTCGACGAAGGCGGCCGGGTCGTCGGCGCGCTGGTCGTCGACGTCGAGCTGACGCGCATGTTCGACCGGCTTGAACGCGATCTGCCGCCAGACTACGTGGTGTATCTCGCGAACAAATGGGGCGATTTCCTCGTGCACCCCGATCCGTCGCAGATCTTCGGCTTCGATCGCGGGCACCGCGTGCTGATGCAGGACAGCTTCCCCGACACGCGGCTGCTGTTCGTCGGGGCGCGCACGAACGTGGCGCTCAACGGTCTCACGCAGCCCGACGCCGCACCGGGCCAGATGTTCGCGTTCGTGCGCACGCCGTTCGGCAACAACGTGGGCAACCGCTTCGTGGTGCTCGGCATGGCGCGTCCGCTCACGGACGTGCTGGCGCCGGCCGGGATGCTCGGCGAGCGGATCATCCGGATGGTGCTCTTGATGAGCGTGGCGGCGGTGATTCTCGCGATCCTGTTTGCGAGCGCGATCACGCGGCCGTTGCAGATGCTCGCGCGCGCGGCGACCCACGTGTTCGACGATCCGGCCGCCGAACGGTTGCCGGTCGCGCGGGCCGACGAGATCGGCGTGCTGGCGCGCTGTTTCGACAGCATGCGCGTCGAGATTCGTACGCAGGTCGCGATGCTGCGCGCGAAGCAGCTGGAACTCGCGCACCTCGCCGGTCACGACCCGCTGACCGGCTTGCCGAACCGCCTGTTGTTCATGGAGCATCTCGATGCCGCGATCCGGCATGCGGCCGCGGTGCGCGAGGGGCTGGCGGTGATGTTCGTCGATCTCGATCGCTTCAAGCAGATCAACGACCAGCACGGGCACGCCGCCGGCGATCGCACGCTCGTCGCGGTCGCGAAACGGCTGAGCCTCGCGCTGCGCAGCGGCGACATGGCCGCGCGGCTCGGCGGCGACGAATTCATCGTGCTGATTTCGGACGTGCGATCGCCCGCGGTGATCGGCGATATCGCGTCGCGTATCCAGATCGTGATGGCCGAGGAACTGGAATTCGGCGACCGGCACCTGGCCGTGGGCGCGAGCATCGGCGTGAGTGAATATCCGGCGGATGGCGCGTCGGCCGAGGAACTGCTGGTCAAGGCCGACGCGGCGATGTACGCGGCGAAGGCGTCCGCGCAGTGCGCGTGCGTGCGTTACCAGGAACTGCTCGGCGGCGGTATCGCCACCGACGACGGCGGCCGCGTGGCGGCGGAGGGCAGCCGCTGACGGCGGACCGGCCCGGCGCGCGGCAAAAACGCGGCGAGCCCGTCACGGGACGGGCTCGCTGGATCCGGGCGGACCGCGCGCGATGCGCGCGGCGGCGGACTTAGTGGCCGAAGTAGACCGAGTCGCGCGTGTTGCGCACCTTGACCGCCGGTGCGCCGCCCTGGACGACCGGGGCCGGCTGCGCGCCGTAGCCGCTGTTGTCGGCAGCGTGTGCGCGCGCTTGCGCGGCCTGGATGTCGGCCGGGTAGTACGGGCTCGACTGGCTCGGCTTGTAGCCGGCATTTTCGAGCTGAACCAGTTCGTTGCGGACTTGAGCGCGGGTCACGGTGCTTTGTGCGAAAGCGCCGAACGAAGCGGACAGGGCGACAGCGGCGACGACTGCGGAAACGAGCGATTTCATGATGACCTCCGATGTTCTATTGGGTTCGCCGGCGACACCATGTCGTAAGCGATTGATTACATCGTAGGCGTCGGTGGATTCAGGGTAAACGTGGATTCCGGCGAAAGATCATTGTCGGTGAGGCAACAATTCCAACATAAGTTCGATCCGTCCCCGTTCCGCGTTGCGGGAATTGCAAACTGACGGCGGACGGGTGGCGAGACATCGCGCACGGGCGAACGCCCGGTGGCGGGGCACCGGCAGGTGCGGCGGCTGGCGGGGGGCGTTGGCGGATCAGACGCCGTCGGCGTCGTCGATTTCCTTGCGCTCGCGGCGTTCCTCGTTGCCGCGGCGCGCCCGCAGGCGCTGGCGCGACAGGACCGCGATCACCTGCTGGGTGGGCGCGCCGGACGGCAGCTCGTTGCGGATGCGATCGGGCACCATCGGCAGGCCCGCGCGCTGCCGGCGCAGTGCCTTCGCGATTGCCCGGCGGCATTCGTCCCCGTGGCAATCCCATTCATCGCGGATTCTCTGGCAATAACGGCATTGTTCCATCGGGACAGTCTAACGCGTCTTGGCGATCGGAGCTGAAGGCGCGACGGACGGGGCTTGGACGGGCGCGGGCGCCGGCGCAATCGCGCGCGTGTCCGGCGACGGCGTTCGACATGATTCGAGGCTGAATCTTGCCCGAGCGCGGCGCGGGGCATCGGGCGAGGTCACGCGATGGCGCGCAATCGAAGCGCATGACACCGGATCAATCAAATTCATGATGCGTCGCTCTATCATGTGAAAAATACATGCATCGCAACAAGGAGGCGAGATGACGCTTGCGCAGTTGCAGGCCCTGGCTGCCGTGGTCGAACTCGGCTCGCTGACGGCCGCGGCCGACCGACTCAGCCGCAGTCAATCCGCGATCAGCCACGCGTTGACCGAACTGGAGGACATCACCGAGGTCAAGCTGCTGTTGCGCGACCGCCAGCCGGTCGTCCTGACCGCTGCCGGCGAACGCCTGTGGCCGTACGTGCAGAACGTCGTCCGGGAAGCGCAGACGCTGCGCCAGCAGTTCGGCCTGGCGCGCGGCAAGCTCGAGGGTCGGCTGGTGGTGGCGTCGCTGCCGAGCGTCTCGCTCGCGTTCGTCGTACCCGCGCTCGAAGCGTTGAAGGCGGCGCATGAGGGCGTGACGGCCGTGCTGCTCGAAGGCACGGACGCGGAAGTCGAAGGGTGGCTCGACGACGGCACCGCCGACATCGGCGTGGTCGCCGGCACGAAGACTTTCGCGAACAACCTGCCGTTGCTCGACGAGGATTTCGTCGCGGTGGCGGCGAACGGCATGTTCGACGGGCGCGAGAGCGTGTCGGCGAAACGGTTGGCCACGATGCCGTTCATTTTTTCGAAGGCGGGGTGCGGGCCGGTCATCGCGGATTACTTCGCGCGCAACGGTGCATCGCTTCGCGCCGCGTTCAACGTGGTCGAGATGCGGACCATTCTGTCGATGGCGGAGGCGGGAATGGGCGTGTCGATCGTCCCGCGCATCACGCTCACCTATACCCGGTTCGGCGGCCGGGTGCTGGCGTTGTCGCCCAGGCTGCATCGTTCCGTGCGGCTGGCGTGGAACGCGAGCGGCAACGCGGTCGCCGACGCATTCGTTAAACTGGTCGACGCGCAACGCGCGAAGGCGGAAAAGGCGATGCAGGCACGCGCGAAAAAGGGCAAGTAGCTGGCCGGCGGACCGACGCGATGGCGGGGTGAAGCGCGCTCATGCATGACTTGCAGTTTATTCATGCCGACAGACGCCGACATGCAATACATTGCTGGACACTCGCCCCGACTTCATCGCGCCGAAGGAGACTGCCGTGCCGGCCTTGCCCACCCTGATTGCTTTCGGACTCGTATCGCTCGGCATGGCCCTGACGCCCGGCCCGAACATGCTTTACCTGATCTCCCGCTCGATCTGCCAGGGCCGCCGTGCGGGGCTGGTGTCGCTCGGCGGCGTCGCGCTGGGGTTCGTGTTCTACATGTTCTGCGCGGCATTCGGCATTACTGCGCTGGTGCTGACCGTGCCGTACGCGTATGACGCGCTGCGTCTGTCCGGCGCGCTGTACCTGTCGTATCTCGCGTGGCAGGCGCTCAAGCCGGGCGGCCGCTCCGCGTTCCAGGTGCGGCAACTGCCGCACGACAGCGGCGCACGGCTCTTCACGATGGGCTTCGTCACCAACCTCGCGAACCCGAAGATCGCTGTGATGTACCTGTCGCTGCTGCCGCAGCTCATTGCGCCCGGGCACGGCAGCGTGCTCGCGCAATCGCTGGCACTGGGCTGCGTGCAGATCGCGGTCAGTGTCTGCGTGAATGCGCTGATCGCGAGCATGGCCGGCTCGATCGCGGGGTTTCTCGCCGGTCGGCCCGTCTGGGCGCGGGTGCAGCGCGGGTTGATGGGCACCGTGCTGGCCGGACTGGCCGTGCGTATCGCGCTGGAATCGCGAAGCTAGGGGCACGGTGGCGGCAACGCGGCTTGCGGTGGAAACCGGCGTGCCGATGCGCATGCAAGGTGCGGCGGTCGAATGGACGCAGCCGCTCCGCATGGCGCAGCCGTCACGTATTCGCCGTATCCATCAGCGCGTCGCGCGCGCCGTCCCGCACGCGCCAGCCCCGGCCGCCCGCCGCGCGATCATGCGTTGCGGGCGGCCGTCGCATCAGCGCTCGCGGCGCTTCTTGCTCAGCTCGATCGTCTCGAACAGCTCGTACTGTGCGCTCGGGTGCTGATCCGCGCCCGGCGCATGGTAGTAGCGCATCGTGATCGTCGTGTGGCCGCCCGGCTTGCCCGGATCGTGGTCGAACACGGCGATCCCGTAGCCGGTGCCCGTATCGCGGCGCGCGGACCAGATCGCATCCTCCAGCGCATCGGCCGGCTTGCGCACGAACGTGTTCGGCGCGGCGCCCGGCACCGGCCGGTTCGGCTTCGTGAAGACCTTGGCCTGCGCGAAGCCGGTCGCCGGGTTCTCGCCGTATACGTCGAGCGGCGCACTGGTGCCGCCGCCGCCGAGGATCAGGTGGATCGTGCCGTGGCTCGTGTCGAAGGTCGTGCGCTCGGGATCGGTCGACCCGACCGGACGCGGCTGCAGCGTCTCGACGACTTCGCCGGTCGATGCATCGACGCCCGCGCGGTGATTGCAGCCGCGCACCGGGTAGCTGCGCTCGTAATCGTGATCGTGACCGCACAGCACGAGGTCGACGCCGTAACGGTCGTACAGCGGCAGCCACGCCTCGCGGATGCCCTTGTCCGAGCCGTTGCCCGTCTTTGACGAACTCAGCGCGTCCTGGTGCATCTGCACGACGATCCAGTCGATGTCGTCATCGTGCGACGCTTGACGCAGCGTGTGCTCGAGCCAGCGCGTCTGCACGCCGTCGCTGTAGCCGCGCACGTAGAACGACGTGCCCGGTTCGATCGGCGCGCGGCCGGTGCTCGCGGCCGGCACCAGCGGAGCGGGGCCGCCGACGAACGCGGCCGCATCCTGGTACACGACGTCGTCGGCGTCGAGCGAGATGAACAGCACCGAGCTCACGCGGAAGCTGTACCAGCGGCCCGGAAAGCGCGTGCCGTTCTCCGGCAGCGTGTAGCGCGCGAGGTACGAGTCGAGCCCCTGCGGGCCGTTGTTGAATTCGATCTCGTGATTGCCCGGGCACGGCATCCACGGGCGGTTCGCGGCCGACGTCTGGTTGTTGTTGCCGAAGTCGCGCCACACCTCCGGCTGATGCGCGGGGTTCAGGTTCGCGTAGCAGAGGTCGCCGTTCAGCAGGTGGAACAGCGGCTGGAACTGCTCGACGGCCTGCACCGCGAAGCGGCTTTGCGGCGACGACAGCACCCATGCGCCGTTCGGCGTCGCGAGGTCGCCGTAGCTCGTGAAGCGGAACGGTGCGCGCCCGCGCGGCGCGGTCGTGAAGGTCGCGGCAAACGGCTGCGCGGCGTTGCTGTCGTTGTCGGCCGTCAGTTCGTAGCGGTAGCGCGTGTTCGGCTTCAGGCCGTGCACGCGTGCGTGGTAGGTGAACACCGTTTCGCCGTTCAGGCCGTCGGTGTAAAGGCGCTGCACGCCGTGCACGGTGCGTGCCGGTTCGCCGTCGGCGACGATCCGCGCCCGCGGATTGACGGCCGGCGCAAGCGATGCCCACGAGATCGCGACTTCCGACGCCGGGTCGCTGCCCCATGTCAGGTGCACCTGTTCGGGGGTGCCGTCCGGGTTCGACCCGGCGGCACGGGCGGCCGCGAGCCCGCCCGCGGCGGTGGCGAGGCCGGAGACGCCGGCCAGTTTCAGGAAGCCGCGACGCGATACGGAAGCGGCCGGCTCGTTCGACTCGGCGGGGAAGTTGTCCTGGTTCGACATGATCGTATTTTCGTTGAGTGACACGCGAAATGCGGAACCGCCCGGCCGTGCGCGAGCGCGTCCGGGGCGTGGGCCGGAAACGAGCGGGATCCCGGTGACACGCATTGTCGAAGCGCAGTTTTGCCGGGTTGTGACAGACGGTCGTCCACGCCCGGGCCCGATGCGTCGCCGGATGAGCGCGGCGTCGCCGGTGCGGCGGAAATTTATTTGCGCGCGTCGCGACGGATTTTTCCGCATGCGTCGTTTAACGAACGAACGGCCACTTCCGGCCATCACGTTCGCTACACGATGCTTCGGAGTCTTGCATGAAACTTTCCATTTCATTACGGTTTGCCGCGGGTTGCGTGGCCGCGCTGGCGACCTCCGCCACATTCGCGCAGGCCGTCATCGTCGCGCCGGTCGCGCCGCCGCCGCCGCGCGTCGAAGTGATGCCGGCACCGCGCGCGGGCTACGTGTGGGATCAGGGCCACTGGCACTGGCGGCAGGGCCGCTACGTGTGGATCCCCGGGCACTGGCAAGCGGTGCGCGCCGGCTATCGCTGGGTGCCCGGGCACTGGGCCGCGCGCGGCCCGAACTGGCGCTGGGTGCCGGGTCACTGGGCGTGACGCGCCGGGTGCCGCGCGGCGCGCAGCGCCGGTGCGGCGGGACTTCCACACAACTTCATCCGTCGAGCCATGCCTTTTCGAACCATCGTGATCCTGACAGCCGCGGCCGTCGTGCTGGCCGGCTGTGTCGTGGTGCCGGCGCGTCCGGTGTATTACCGGCCCGCGCCGGTCGTCGTATATTGATCGCGCCGGCCGGCTGGCGATCGACAGGATCGATATGCCGTTCGAACCGGATGTCGACGAAACCGGCCGGGCGGATGCCGGACACGGCGCGCGACGCGCCGTGGACGCGCCGGCATGGCGCCGTGCGGCGCCGGCCCGACGCATGCAAGGAGAGCACGACGATGAGCTTCAGCCGGACGGCGGGCACGCTCGCCGGCAGCATGCGGCGGGCGCGCCGCGCATGGCGGAGCAGCCCGCGTTGAGCGACGCCGATCCGGACGCGGAACTCGTCGCGCGGGTCGGCGCACGCGACACGTCGGCCGTGCGCGTGCTCGTCGCACGCAAGCTGCCGCGCCTGCTTGCGCTCGCGACGCGCATGCTCGGCGACCGGACCGAAGCCGAAGACGTTGCGCAGGAAACCTTCCTGCGGATCTGGCATCACGCGCCGCGCTGGCGGGATGGCGAAGCGCGCTTCGACACGTGGCTGCATCGCGTGGTGCTGAACCTGTGCTACGACCGGATGCGCGGGCGGCGCGAGGAGCCGGTCGACACGCTGCCCGACGTGCCCGACCCGCAACCCGAGCCGGCCGCGCACGCGGAGTTGCGCGCGCGCGATGCGCGCGTGCGCGAGGCGCTCGCCGCATTGCCGCCCAGGCAGCGGGAAGCGCTCGTGCTCCAGTACTATCAGGACATGTCGAACGTTGAAGCGGCCAACCTGATGGGCATCACCGTCGATGCGCTGGAAAGCCTGCTCGCGCGCGCGAGGCGCAACCTGCGCGCGCAACTGGCCGGCGACCCACCTAGCGAGGACAAGCGATGACACCCGAACGATTCCGTACCATCGTCGCCGCGTACGGCTCGGATGCGCGGCGCTGGCCGCGCGACGAACGCGCGGCGGCCGAAGCGTGGGCGCAAGCGCATCCGCGCGACGCGCTCGAGGCGCTCGACGATGCCGCCGAGCTCGACGCCTGGCTCGTGCAGGATACGGTCGAGCCGCCCGCGCCGGCGCTCGTCGAACGCATCGTCGCGTCGGCGCCCGCGCCGCAGCGTGCGCGGCGCCGGGGCACGGTGTGGTGGTCGGGCGCGGCGTTCGCGGGCGTCGGGCTCGCCGGCGCGCTGGCGGGCGCGGTGGCCGTGTCGATGCTGATGCTCGGCAGCGCGCCGATCGCGCAACACGAACCGGGCTACCTGACGACGACGTTCGGCGGCCCGGGCATCGACGGAGGCGACGAATGAGCGAACGCGGCTGGAAATTCATGCTCGTCGGGTCGGTCGTGTTGAACGTGTTCATGCTCGGCGCGATCGGCGGCGGCGCGTATCAGTGGTTTTCGACGCATCGTGGCCTGGATGGGGCCGGGATCCCCGGACAGCGCACGGCGTTGCGGTTCGCCGCGGACGAATTGTCCGACGCGCGTCAGCAAGCGTTTGCGGCGGCGCTGAAGGCGGCGCGCAAGGAAGGTCGGGATTTCGCGCGGGAAGGGCGTGACGGGCGGATCACGGTGCTGGATCTGCTGGCGGCGCCGCAGCTCGATCGTGCGGCGATCGACGCGGCGCTCGATCGGACGCGGGCGGCCGATAGTGCATTGCGGGGGCAGGTCGAGCGCAGCGTCGTCGATTTCGCGGCGACGCTGACGCCGGATGAGCGCGCGAAATTCGTCGACGGGTTGCGGCGCAGCGGGAACTGGCGGCTGCCCGCGAGGTTTCAGAGGAAGCGCGACGCGGCGGGGAGCCAGTAACTGGCGTGGCGTGACGACGCGTCATGCTCGCGAATCGGTTGGCGGCGATCTCGAGTGCCGCGACGGAGGCGAATCATGGATCGAAGCGAAGACTTGATCGTGCGCACCATGTCGGCCGACGAGGTGGCCATGTCGGTCGAATGGGCGGCAGCCGAAGGGTGGAACCCCGGCCTGCATGATCCGCCGTGTTTCAGGGAAGCGGACCCGGCCGGTTTTTTCGTCGGCGTGTGGCGTGGCGAGCCGGTCGCGTGCCTTGCTGCCGTCGCGTATGACGAACGCTTCGGCTTCATCGGTCTGTACATCGTGAAACCCGGGTTTCGCGGCAAAGGCTTCGGCATGCGAATCTGGCAGCACGGCATGCGTTACCTGGGAGACCGCAATGTCGGTCTCGACGGTGTCGTGGCACAACAGGCGAACTACCGGAAGTCGGGGTTCCGGCTCGCGTATCGCAACATCCGCTATCAGGGGCGCGTCGACGGCATCGGATGCGCGCACGCGGCCGCGGCGGCCGAGGTCCCGTTCGAGCAGTTGCTGGCGTACGACCGCCAGTGTTTTCCTGCGCCGCGCGCGCGTTTCGTCTCCGCGTGGCTCGCGCAGCCGGATGCCGTTGCGCTCGCAACGATCGACGCGGGTCGCATCACCGGATACGGCGTCGTGCGCCGCTGCAACGCCGGCTGCAAGATCGGCCCACTGTTCGCCGATGACGCCGGCGTCGCCACGGGGCTGTTTCGCGCGCTGGCGGCGCGCATGCCCGGCGAGATGATCGTGCTCGACGTGCCGGAAACGAATCCCGCGGCCGTCGCGCTGGCGGAACGGCACGGCATGTCGAGCGTGTTCGAAACCGCGCGGATGTATACGAAGGAAGCGCCGGCGATCGCGATCGACCGCGTGTTCGGCGTGACGTCGTTCGAGCTGGGGTGACGGTCACGAACAGGCTCGGACGATTGCCGTCCGGCAGCTCGTGATGGAGGGAACACCGGTGCTGTGGAAATCTGACGATCGGGCGCGGCACGCGCGCAGCTCGCCGCTGCTTGAAAGCCGACCGCAAGCTATACATCCCCGCGCCGAACCCGAAATATTTCGCTCATCCCGCGACGGATTTCCCGCCACCCTCCGTTAAACACGGGTACGCATCGCGAGAGCCCCCGTCATGGACCACCCGAACGACATCTCACCGGCCGCCATCGCGCTGAACCGCTTCGGCCTCGGCGCGCGGGCCGACGACGCGCCGCCTGCCGATCCGAAGGCCGCGCTGGTCGCCCAGCTCGATCGTTACGACCCGAGGCCGGCCGCATGGGCCGGCGAACCGGACGCGATCACGCTCGCCACGCGCTTCGCGACGACCCGCAACACGATGACGAGCGACGACGCGGCGGCCAGGCGCGCAACCGCGCAGTCGATCCGTCGCGACGGCTACGACGCCTATCGCAGCGCCGTCGCCGCGCGCTTGAACAACGCGCTCGCCACGTCCACGCCGTTCGTCGAGCGTCTCGTGCATTTCTGGGCGAACCATTTCGCGGTGTCGGTCGACAAGGGGCAGGTCGCCGCATACGCGGGCGCCTTCGAGCGCGATGCGATCCGCCCGCACGTGCTCGGCCGCTTCGAGGACATGCTCGTCGCGGTCGAGCAGCATCCGGCGATGCAGCTGTTCCTCGACCAGGCGCGCTCGGTCGGCCCCGACAGTCCGGCCGCGCTGCGCGCCGACGCGCGCAATCCGGCGGCACGGCGCGGCCTCAACGAGAACCTCGCGCGCGAAATCATGGAGCTGCACACGCTCGGGGTACGCACCGGCTACACGCAAACGGACGTGACGGAATTCGCGCGTGCGCTGACCGGCTGGAGCATCGCCGGCGGACGCGGGCCGCAGCCCGGCGATGTGGCGCCCGGCGCGTTCGTGTTCCGCCCGAAACTGCACGAACCGGGCGCGCGCACGGTGATGAGCCGCACCTACGATCAGCCGGGCGACGCGCAAGCGCGCGCGATCCTGGGCGATCTTGCGCGTTCGCCGGCGACGGGCCGGCATGTCGCGTTCCAGCTCGCCCGTCATTTCGTCGCCGACGATCCGCCGCCCGCGCTCACCGACCGGCTCGCCCGTGCATTCGATACGAGCGGCGGCGATTTGCCGACCGTTTATCGCGCGCTGGTCGATGCGCCGGACGCATGGTCGCCGGTCAATCGCAAGTTCAAGACGCCGTGGGAGTGGGCCGTGTCGTCGCTGCGCGGGCTCGGCTGGCGCGATACCGGCGACCTGAAGGCCGCGCCGCTGCTCGCGCAGCTCGGCCAGCCGGTATGGCGGCCCGGGTCGCCGGCCGGCTACGACGACGTTGCCGCGAGCTGGGCCGCGCCCGACGCGCTGGTGCGCCGCGTCGAGATCGCGCAGCGGTTTGCCGCACGCACGGGCGACCGGCTCGACCCGCGCACGCTCGGCAAGACGCTGCTGGCCGGCTCGCTGAGCGCACCGACGGCGACGGCACTCTCGCGTGCCGAGAGCGCGACCACGTCGCTTGCACTGCTGCTCGTGTCGCCCGATTTTCAACGGAGATGAACATGGCCCGATCCCTTACCCGTCGACATTTCCTGAGCATCGCCGCCGCCGGTGCGGGCGCGATCCTCGTCGCGCCGCGCATCGTGTTCGCGAACGTCGAAACCGACCGGCGCTTCGTGTTCGTGATCCAGCGCGGCGCGGCCGACGGGCTGAACATCGTCGTCCCGTATGCGGAACCCGCGTATGCGTCGTTGCGCGGCCCGCTGGCGATCGACGCGTCGACGGCGACCCGCATCGACGGCACGTTCGCGCTGCATCCGTCGCTCGTGCGGACCGCGCAGATGGTTCGCGACAGAGAGGCGCTGTTCGTCCACGCGATCGCGTCGCCGTATCGCGACCGCTCGCATTTCGACGGCGAGAACGTGCTCGAGACGGGCGGGCGCGCGCCGTACCAGGTGAAGGACGGCTGGCTGAACCGGCTCGCCGCGATGTTGCCGGCGACGCGGGACAACGCGATCGCGTTCGCGCCGACGGTGCCGCTCGCGTTGCGCGGCAGCGTGCAGGCCGCGTCGTATGCGGCGTCCGGGTTGCCGGCCGCACCGGACGACCTGCTCGCGCGCGTGTCGGCGCTGTACGAGGCCGACGCGCAGCTCGGGCCGCTGTGGCAATCGGCGATGGCCGCGCGCGGTCTCGCCGGCGACGCGCATGCGCGCCAGGATCCGGCGGGCGTCGGCAAGCTCGCGGCGACGTTTCTCGCGCGCGACGACGGCCCGCGGATCGCGATGATCGAGACGGCCGGCTGGGACACGCACAGCGCGCAGAACGCGCGGCTCGCGAATCAGTTGAAGGCGCTCGACACGATGCTCGCCGCGTTGCGCGACGGTCTCGGGCCCGTGTGGCAGCGGACCACGGTGCTCGTCGCGACCGAGTTCGGCCGCACGGCCGCCGCGAACGGCACGGGCGGCACCGATCACGGGCAGGCGTCGGTCGCGATGCTGGCGGGCGGGGCGGTCGCGGGCGGACGCGTGATCGCCGACTGGCCGGGCCTGCGGCCGGGCGACCTGTACGAAGGGCGCGACCTGAAGCCGACCGCGTCGCTCGACGCGCTGATCGCGGGCGCGGCCGCCGAAAGCCTGCGGCTCGATCCCGCTCATACCGCGTCGACGCTGTTCGCGGAAAGCGGCGCGACGCGGCCGATGACGGGCCTCGTTCGCGGAACCGCGTGACGCGCGGAGTGATGCGCAGCGCGATGCACGACTCGATGCACGGCGTACGCGGGTTCGCCTCCGCCGACCGATCGATTGCACAACAGGGAGAATCGACGATGAAGATCCGATCCGTATCGCTTGCCGTATGGGTGGCGACGAGCGCGGCGCTGCTGTCCGCGTGCGTGGTCGAACCCGCGCGGCCGCCGCAGCCGGCGCCGGTCGCCGAAGTGATGCCGCCGCCGCCCGCGCCCGGTTATCGCTGGGCGAAAGGTCATTACCGCTGGGCCGGCAACCACTGGGCGTGGGTGTCCGGGCACTGGGCCGCCGTGTATTGAAGCAGGGGGCCGGCGCGCCGTTCACCAGCCGATCCGGTGCTTCTCCTCGGTTTCGCTGTGTCGCCAGTCGTCGTCCGCGTGCAGATACTGGCTCGTCGTCGTCAGCGATACGTGACCGAGGTTGTCGCGCACGAGCCGCAGGTCGACGCGGCCGTCCGCCATGTGCGAACCCGCGCTGTGGCGCAGCCAGTGGGCCGATGCCTGTTCGAGCACGCGCGCCTGTTGTTCGCCTGCATCCCCTTGCGCACGCAACCGGTCGGCCGCGAACCGGAACACCTGCTTCACGATCCGGTGCAGCGCCGCGCGCGTGAGCGGCTTGCGCGTGCGACCGGCGGGCAGCACGAGCGGCGTGGTTTCGCCGTCGGCCGGCAGCGCGGGCAGGCCATGCGCGCGCCGGTAGCGCGCGAGCTCGGCCATCATCTCGGCGGTGGCCGGCACGAGGCGCTGGCGGCCGCCTTTGCCGGTCACGTCGAGCCACCAGCGATCGCGCCCGTTCGCATCGCGCCGTGCAAAGAATTGCCCCATCGTCGTGTCGGCCGCCTCGGTGATGCGCAGCCCGCCGAGATACATCAGCGTGAACACCCAGCGCGCGCGATCCGCATGGAAGGCGGCACGCGCATCGTCGCGCGGCATCGCGGCGATCGCATCCTTGACCGCCTGCCACAGCGGCGGCCCGAGATGGCGCGTGACGCGCGGCGCGGGCCGCCGTTGCCGCTGCCGCGACAGCGCGAGCGGATTGCCTGCCAGATAGCCGGCCTGCACGAGCCACGAGAACATCACGTTCAGGATCACCATCGCCTGCCGCTGGCTGGCCGCCGACAGCGGCCCGTAGAACGGCCGCCAGCGCGGGTCGCCGCGCGGATGCTTGCGGCCGCCGTTCGCGCACCACACGTCGGCGGGCGCGGGCGCGAGCAGGAACTGCCGGTACACGACGAGATCCTCGTGCGTGAGCGACGACAGCGGCTTGCCGCACGCGATCACGGCCCACAGCAGCAGGCGCTCGGCCTCCTTGCGGTAGTTCTGGAACGTGGTGGGCGTATCGACGAAGCGTGCGAGCCATGCGCGCACGGCGTCGAGATCATGGGTCGCGGCGATCTGCGGATGCGCGCTCGTCGAGCGATTGGTGCCAGCGCGTCCGTCGAGCGCGGCCGGCACGGTCAGCGCGTCGATCGGCTGCGGCCGCAGCGCGGTGTCGGACGGAACGGGTGAGGTCATGCGAACAGGGGGCGCGGCTCGCCCGTGGCCGGGCGGGCGCACGCGCCGCGACGAAGCGTACGAGGAAACGCCGATGGTAATACACGATCACGACTTGGCGAAGCGCAACGGGTTTACGGCTGGCGCTCATACCGTCCGCATCGGCCGTTTCGGTGCAGACCGCTTCCTGCTTTCCGGCGTCGGGAGCAACCCGTCCACGAATCCGGCTTCCCGGCCGGTCGAACACCTCACCCCAGCGACAACACGCTGTTCAGCAACGTCCGCACGAGCGTCGCCTGTCGCGTGACACCCGTCTTGGAAAAGATCGCCCGCAGGTGCGAGCGCGCGGTGTTCTTGCTGATGTCGAGTTCGTCGGCCGCTTCCTCGAGCGTCGATCCGTTGACGAGCGCGAGCGCCAGCGCGGTCTCGGCCGGCGTGAGATCGAACAGCTTGCGCACGATGTCGTGAGACGCCTGCGACTTGCGCTCCGCATCGCGGATGAAGATCGCGCACGCGGGCCGGCGCGGATTGTCCTCCGACCATTCGCTGAGCGGGACCGTGCGGATCAGCACGCCGAGCGGCGGCTTGCCGGACGGGCGCGGCACGGCAATCGCCTGCGCGACCGACGGCGCTCCGCCCGCGCGCTCCGCGAGCACCTGGCGGATGAGCTTTTGCAGCTTGCGGTCCTCCAGCGGATACGATGCCTCGAGCGCACCGGCGCGCACGCGCAGGCCGTCGCATTCGGCGAAGATCTCGTCCGCGACGGAATTGGTCTTCATGATCGTGCCGCGCTCGTCGAGGATCGCGGTCGCGACGAGCATGCGGTCGATCGCGCTCGCATACAGCGTGCGCTCCGATTCGACCATCCCGAACTTCGCATGCAGCCGCACCGCGCGCTTCAGGTGCGGCAGCAGCGCATTGCAGACGGCCTTGTCGGTCGCCGAGAACGCGCGGCCGTGATGCGAGCGGCACACGCGGAAGCGGCATTCGATCCCGTCGGGCGTGCGCAGGTCGGCGCCCATCAGGTAGCCGACGTCGAACGGCTCGAGAAACTCGCGATACATCGCGCTGCTGCGCCACACGCCGACGCCGAGCAGCTCGTCGACGGTGACGACGCGATCGCTCGGCAGGTTCACGAACGGATCGAGCGCGTAATAGTAGTTGTTGTACGACGCGACGCCGGTCAGCGGCGCGCTCGCCGCGGACGCATTGATCATCAGCCCCGCGTGGCCGCTGGCGGGCCAGCGCAGGATCATCGTCACGTAGTTCGCGTCCAGGTGCACGCGGATCTGTTCGAGCGCGCCGCCCCACGGCACGTCTTCCAGCGGGCCTTCGTAGATTGTCGCGAGCAGCGCGTCGTACTGCTCGAGCGTCAGTTTCGATTGGGCAAGGCACGGGGGAAGGGCCGGGGGCGCCGTGGTCATCGGGTTGTCTCCTGTTGCCGCCGCGGGTCGCGGTGCGCCGGGCGTGCGGGTGCGTGCATGCGCGAATGCGGACCGCCGGCGGCGGCGCGCGGTTGCCTGCACCGGAATACGGTAACGTGCCCGTGCAGACGTGACATCCCACGAATGAGGGTGGCGGCGCGCGCGCTGTAAGCCATTTGTGAACTTTGCCGGCGCAGCATTCGTCTAATCGGCCCGCCAACGCTTCCTGAGGACCATCAGATGATTCGCAAGATGAGAACGCTGCTCGGCGCGGCCGTGATCGCCGGCAGCACGTTACTCGCCGGATGCCAGACTGGCGCGGCCGCGCCGGATGCACGCGCGGACCGCCCGGCCGACGGCCGGCCCGTGACCCGGACCGTTTATGTCGCGCCGCAGGCGGCCCGCTGCACGGGCGTCGCGCCGATGGACTGCCTGCAGGTGCGCAGCAGTCCGGCCGAGCCGTGGAGCCTGTGGTACGCGGGCATCGAGGGCTTTGCGTACCAGCCCGGCTATCAATATGTGCTGGAAGTCGATGAATACCGCGTCGCGCAGCCGCCGGCCGACGGTTCGTCGATCCGCTGGGTGCTCAAGCGGGTCGTCGAGCGCCGCCCGGTGAACTGACGGCCGCGCCTGCCCGCGGCGGCGCTTACGCGGACGGCCGCGGCGCGACCGGCCGTGGCGGCGCGGCGGTATCGATCCGCCGGAACACGACGGACGACAGCAGCGTGACCGCGCCCATGCAGACGAACGACAGCATGAAGCCGTTCGCCATCGAGCCCCAATGCGCGGCGAACAGGTTCACGAGCCCGCCGCCGATCGATACGCCGAGCCCCATCGCCAGCATCTGCATCATCGTGAACAGGCTGTTGCCGCTGCCGGCGTCGGCGTGCGACAGGCCCTTGAGCGTCACGGCGTTCATCGCGGCGAACTGCATCGAGTTCGCGGCGCCGAACACGACCAGCAACGCCATCTCCAGCACCGGCGCGGGCCGGGCCGACACCAGCGCGAACCCGGCGATCGCGCCACCGACGATCCCCGTGTTCACGACCAGGAACGTCGCATAACCGAAGCGTTTCGCGAGGGGCGCGATCCAGCGTTTCGCGATCACGCCGGCGATCGCGGCCGGCAGCAGCATCATCCCCGACTGCAGCGGCGTATAGCCGAGCTGCACCTGCATCAGCAGCGGCAGCATGAAAGGCACCGAGCTCGTGCCGATCCGGCACAGCAGGTTGCCGAGCAGCCCCGCGCCGAAGTTCGGCTCGCGGAACAGCCCGAGCCGGAACAGCGGCTGCGCGCGCCGCCGCGCATGGGGCAGGTACGCGAGCGCGCTTGCCACGCCGAGCACGGCCAGCCCGATCGCCCAGCCGGCGCGGTGCGCGCGCATCGGCGGATCGATCGCTAGCGACAACGCGATCATCGCGACCGACAGCAGCGCGCAGCCGATAAAGTCGAACGGCGGCGGCTGCATCGCCTGGTCGTGCGGCAGGAAGCGCTGCACCGCGATGAAGCCGACCATGCCGACCGGCACGTTGACGATGAACACCCAGTGCCAGGAAATCGCCTGCGTGAGCCAGCCGCCGAGCGTCGGCCCGACGATCGGGCCGAGTTGCGCGGCGATCGACACGAACGCGATCGCCGCGACGTACCGCTCGCCCGGCACGCGGCGCAGCACGGCGAGCCGCCCGATCGGCAGCAGCATCGAGCCGCCGATGCCCTGCACGGCGCGCGCGACGACGAGCTGGCCGAGCGTGTGCGACGCCGCGCAGCCGATCGATGCGAGCGAGAACACCAGGATGGCGAGCGAGAACACGCGGCGCGTGCCGAAGCGGTCGGCGAGCCAGCCGGACGCCGGCGTGAGCATCGCCATCGTCAGCGTATAGACGACCACGACCGGCTGCATCGCGAGCGGCGACGCATGCAGGCTTTGTGCGATCGACGGCAGCGCGGTGTTGACGATCGTGGTGTCGAGCGACTGCATGAAGAACGCGGCGGCGACGATCCACAGCAGCGCGGAGTGTGAGGGTTCGCGGGACATGACGAAACGGGAAGTGCGGCGACCGGCGCGGCGGCGACGCGACGGGCGGCGCGGCCCGCCAACAGCGGGCGCGCGCCGGCGCACGGCCGGTCTACGAGCACTCGATGGTACCGATTCCGGTGGTCATCGGGAAGATGCATCGATGCGCTGAACGGCGACCGGCCGCCCGCGCTGCCCGACGTCGAATGCATCGCGCGCGCCGCGAAGCGGCTCGGCCAGCCGGCCGGCACGCTGCTCGAGCTACCGGAAACCAGCGACCTGCGCGCGCCCGGCGCGGTCGATCAAGGCGCGTAGCGCACGTTGTTATCGGACAGCGACGCGTCGCGCGGCATCCGGCCGGGTCCCCGCCGGCCGGTCCGCGCGCCACGCACCACGCACCACGCACCACGCACCGCCGTGTCATGCCGCGCGTTTCTGCGAAAGCACCAGCAGCGCGCCGTTCCTGTCCTCCAGCACCGCGCGGTATTCGTGCGGGCCGGCCTGCACCGGCACGCGCACCGACGCACCGGCTTTCACGACCCGCGCCATCGCCGCGTAAAGGTCGTCATCCTCATCGACCCGCAGCGTGAGCGCCGCGCGCTCGACGATCTGCTCGTCGCCGGCGACCAGCGCGATCGTCAGCGGGCCGCCGTCGAGCGCGCAATAGCGGTCGCCGTCGCGGAACTTCACGTTCAGGCCCAGTCCGTCGACGAACAGCGGCAGCGCCGTGTCGATGTCGTCGACCGGGTACAGCAGCATCGATACCTTCATTCCCTCTCTCCCTTGTCGTGATGTGCCCGGCGCGCACCGCACCGTCGTTCGATGCTAGCGCGCGGTGCCGGCCGCGACGCAGTCCGATCGGACGACGGTGAAACCCCTCTGTCCCCGCATGCGTGCCGTTACTCCAAACAGACGATGCCCGGGCGGGCCCGCGCGCCGACACTCCCATCCGTGGACCGTCGCTATTCGTCCGTATCGTGCGGGCGGCCTGCGCGACCCCGACTCGTCCAACATACATGGAGACGCACGCAATGAAGTTTTCCCTCATCTACGAAGCCCAGACCACCGACGCATCGCGCGAGGGCGACCACCGGGTGTTCAAGGAGACGGTCGAACAGGCGCTGCTGGCCGAGCAGGTCGGTTTCGACACGATCTGGTGCGTGGAGCACACGTCGCTGACCAACTATGCGCACATGAGCGCGCCGGAAACCTTCCTTGCGTACCTGGCCGGCCGCACGACGCGCATCGGCCTCGGTCACGGCGTCGTGTGCCTGCCGCCGGCGATGAACCATCCGATCAAGGTCGCCGAGCGCGTCGCGCTGCTCGACATCCTGTCGGGCGGCCGCGTGCATTTCGGCGTCGGCAAGGGCGGCAGCCAGCAGGAAGCGGGCGCGTTCGGCTACGACCTCAACGAACTGCAGCCGATGATCGACGAGTCGATGTACCTGGTGCCGAAGATGTTCGTGCAGGACGAGATCGAGCACGACGGCAAGTACATCAAGATTCCGAAGCGTCCGATCCATCCGAAGCCGTTCCAGGATCCGCATCCGCCGATGTACCTCGCCTGCACGAACACCGACGCGCTGCTGCGCGCCGGCCAGCGCGGTATGGGCGCGCTGGTGCTCGGCTTCGGCGGGCCCGATGAGGTCGCGAAGAAGAACGCGATCTATCGCGAAGCGTGGGCGAACCGCAAGCCGGAAGACCAGGTCGGCTTCCGCCCGACCCAGCACCTCGCGGCGCTGTGCCCGACGGTCGTGATGGCCGACGGCCAGAAGGCCCGCAAGATCGGCATCCGTGGCCAGCGCTACTTCATGGAATCGCTCGCGTACTGGTACACGGGCGGCGAGCGTCCGGACCCGGCGAAGTGGGGCGACGACCTCGTGCAGGCCGATACCGGCGAGATGGTGATCCGCTCGCGCTTCGCGTCGGAGGAAGTCGTCGTGAACTTCGCCGATCCGGCGCTCGCGATGATGAACCCGAACCATGCGTACGGCACGGTGGACGACTGCATCGGCTACGTGGGCCGCCTGCAGGAAGCGGGCGTCGACGAAGTGCTGTTCCTGTGCCAGATGGGCACGGTGCCGCACGACGCGCAGATGGAGACGATCCGCAACATCGGCGAGCACGTGATCCCGTTCTTCAACAAGGAACAGGAGCGCGCCTGCGCATAAGGCGAGGCGTGTCGCGCCACGTCGCGCCCGTCGTCCCTTCGGACGATGCGGCGCGGCCGCGCGAAGCCGACCATCGTCGGCAGGGACCCTCGCTCGCGGCGCCGCCCGCGACGAATCACTTAAAGAGAGACCGGGGTGGGCGCCGCCGCGCGCGCTCCGTATCACAGGAGACATTCGTGCATCGCGACAACGATTCGAACGCATTGGCCGCCACGCTGATCGCCCGGGCCGAGGCGCTCGCGCCGACGCTGGCCGGCCGCGCCGCGCAGGCGGAAGCGCAGGGCCGCATCCCGGCCGAGACGATCGCCGACATGCAGGCCGCCGGCTTCTTCAAGGTGCTGCAACCGAAACGCTACGGCGGCTACGAGCTCGATCCGCAAACCTTCTTCGACATCCAGATGGCGCTCGCGCGCGGCTGCATGTCGACGGCATGGGTGTACGGCGTCGTCGGCGTGCACAACTGGCAGCTCGCGCTGTTCGACGAGCGCGCGCAGCAGGACGTGTGGGGCAAGGATTCCGCGACGCTGATCGCGTCGACCTACATGCCGGTCGGCCGCGTGACGCCGGTCGAAGGCGGCTTCCGGCTGTCCGGCCACTGGAAGTTCTCGAGCGGCAGCGAGCTGTGCGAATGGGTGTTCCTCGGCGCGCTGGTGCCGCCGGCCGAGGCCGGCCAGCCGCCGGAATACCGCACCTTCCTGCTGCCGAAATCCGACTACCGGATCCAGCAGGACTGGGACGTGCTCGGCCTGCGCGCGACCGGCAGCCACGACATCGTCGTCGACGACGTGTTCGTGCCCGCGTACCGCACGCACAAGGCGATCGACGGAATGATGGGCACGAGCCCGGGCCTGGCCGTCAACGACGCGCCGCTGTTCAGGCTGCCGTTCGCGCAGATCTTCGTGCGCGCGGTGTGCACGTCGTGCATCGGCGCGCTGCAGGGCGCGCTCGACGATTTCACCGGCTATGCGGCCACGCGCGTGTCGGCCAACAGCGGCACGAAGACGACCGACGATCCGGGCGCGCAGAACGCGTGCGCGAACGCGGCCGTCGCGATCGATGAGATGAAGGTGCTGCTCAAGCGCAATTTCGCGGAACTGATGGCGTCGGTGACGGGCGGCCCGGCCGTGTCGATCGAGCGACGCGTGCATTTCCGCTACCAGTCCGCGCAGGTCGCCGAGCGTTGCGCGCAGGCCGCGAACGCGCTGCTGCGCTATGCGGGCGGCAACGGCATCTATCACCGCAATCCGCTGGTGCGCCGCTTCCTCGACTTGCACGCGGCCCGCGCGCACTACGCGAACAACGTGGACCGCTTCGGCCAGAACCTCGGCGCCGTGATGCTCGGCCGCGAGAACACGGACTACTTCATCTGACGAGGCGGCGATGAACGACACGCAAGCGCAGCAATACGTGTTCGACGTCGTGGTCGTCGGCTCGGGCGCGGGCGCGCTGCTCGCGGCGTGCCGCGCGGCCGACCGCGGGCTGTCCGTCGTCGTGATCGAGAAGACGGCGCTGTACGGCGGCACGTCGGCGGTCTCGGGCGGCGGCATCTGGGTGCCGTGCAATCACCATATCGCGGAACTCGGCGCGACCGACACGCGCGAGGCTGCGAGCCGCTATCTCGACGCGTGCACGGCCGGCGCATCGTCGCGCGAGCGGCTCGACGCGTATCTCGACCAGGCGCCCGAGATGCTGCGCTACCTCGAAACGAAGACGCCGGTGCGCTACCAGGCGCTGCCGAAGTACGCGGACTATTTCCAGAAGCTGCCGGGCGCGATGCCGGGCTATCGCGCGCTCGATCCGCTGCCGTTCGACGGCGGGCTGCTCGGCGACGAACTCGACCGGCTGCGTCCGCCGTCGCCCGGCACGCTGATCGGCGGCCGCGTCGCCGTGACGTCGAAGGAGGCGCACACGCTGTTCTCGCGCGGGCCGGGCTTCATGAGGCTCGCGATCGCGCAGTTCGGCCGCTACTGGCTCGATTTCGGCGTGCGCCGCCGCACGCGGCGCGACCGGCGCCTGACGCTCGGCAACGCGTTGATCGGCGGGCTGCGCCGCGCGCTGCTCGAGCGCAACGTGCCCGTGTGGCTCGACACGCCGATGCGCGACCTGCTCGACGTCGACGGCCGCGTGACGGGCGTGCGCGCGCAGCGCTTCGGGCAGCCGGTGACGATCGCCGCGCGGCGCGGCGTGATCCTCGGCGCGGGCGGCTTCGAGCGCAACCAGCCGATGCGCGAACGCTACCTGCCGCAACCGACGCAGATGCAATGGAGCGCGACGCCGCCGGCCAACACCGGCGACGCGATCGCCGAAGGCCACCGGCTCGGCGGCGCGCTTGCGCTGATGGAACACGTATGGGGCGCGCCTACGGTCGGCGTCGCGGGCGAGGAGAAGCAACGCGCGCTGTTCGTCGAGCGCAACCTGCCCGGCTGCGTGATCGTCAACGGTCTCGGCAAGCGCTTCGTCAACGAAGCCGCGCCGTATTCGGAATTCGTGCCGGCGATGTATCGCGACCATGCGCGCACCGGCGCGTGCGTGCCGGCGTGGATGGTGTTCGACGCGCGCTTTCGCCGCAAGTATCCGTGCGGGCCGATCATGCCGGCGTCGATGATGCCCGATTCCCGCATTCCGGACGCGTTTCGCGGCGTGCTCGTGAAAGCCGACACGATCGATGCGCTCGCCGTGCGGATCGGCGTCGATGCGGCCGGGCTGCACGACACGCTGCGCGACATGGCGCGTTACGCGGCAACCGGTATCGACGAAGCGTTCGGCAAGGGCGACAACCTGTTCGACACGTACTACGGCGATCCGAAGAACCGGCCGAATCCGTGCCTCGGGCCGGTCGACGAGGCGCCGTTCTACGCGGTGCGGATCGACGCAGGCGACATCGGCACGAAGGGCGGGCTCGTCACCGACGCGCAGGCGCGCGTGCTGCGCGCCGACGGCGCGCCGATCGACGGCCTCTATGCAATCGGCAACACCAGTGCATCGGTGATGGGCGCGAGCTACCCCGGCGCGGGCTCGACGCTTGGTCCGGCGATGACCTTCGGGTTCATCGCCGCCGACCACCTGGCCGCGCAAGCGGCCGACGCCGGCGGCCGGTCAGCCCGGCCGTCCACGACAGAACTTGACGGAGTCCAACCATGAGCGATCTCACCACCCATCCGCTGCGCACCGACATGCTGCTCGCGATGCGCCGCCTCGCGCGCTCCGTCACGGTCATCAGCAGCGCGCACGACGGCCGGCGCTACTCGATGTCCGCGACGGCGGTCGATTCGCTGTCGACCGATCCGCCGTCGCTGCTGATCTGCATCAACCGCAATGCGTCGCTGTATCCGCCGCTCGATGCGGGGGCACCGTTCTGCGTGAACGTGCTGTCGGCACGGCATGAAGGCATCGCGATCGATTGCAGCGGCCGTCTGAAGGGCGAGGCGCGCTTCACGACCGGCGAGTGGCACACGTCGCCGCTGGGTGTGCCGTATCTGCACGATTCGCAGGCGAGCCTCGTGTGCGAGCAGGACGGCCGCTTCGAATACGGCACGCATACGGTGTTCATCGGGCGCATTCGCGAGGTGCTGATGAGCGGTGACGTCGATCCGCTCGTCTATCTCGACGGTGCGTACACGACGCCCGGCGCGCCCGCGGCCCGCGCGGCCGCGTGACGGCGGTGCGCGTTTTTCCGCATCGGAACGAGACGATCCATGACACGCAGATTGAACCGCAATATCGAGAATGGTGCGGACACAACGATCGTGCACGAGTTCGTGCAGTTGATCGGCGCGGCGGAAACGCAGGTGCTGAACGCGTTCGCCGGTGTTGCGCCAGCGCCAGCGCTGGCGCTGGCGTCGAACGACGCGCGGTGCCGTGCGGGAGAAGCCGGCTGGCATACGGCTTCGGCGGGTGCGGCCGGCGCGGCTCGCACTGCATGAGGAGCCGGCGATGAGCGATCCCCGTTTTCACCGGCTGACCGTGGCCGACGTCATCGCCGAAAGCGACGACGCGTGCTCGTTCGTGTTCGACGTGCCCGCCGCGTTGCGCGATGCGTTCGCGTATCGGCCCGGCCAGTTCCTGACGCTGAACGTGCCATGCACGGACTCGACCGTCGCGCGCTGCTACTCGCTGTCGAGCGCGCCGGGCATCGACGCGGCGCCGAAGATCACCGTCAAGCGCGTGCGCGACGGCCGTGCGTCGAACTGGCTGTGCGACCGCATTCGCGCGGGCGATGCGCTCGACGTGCTGCCGCCGGCCGGCGTCTTCACGCCGCGCACGCTCGACGGCGACCTGCTGCTGTTCGCGGGCGGCAGCGGCATCACGCCGGTGCTGTCGATCCTGAAATCGGCGCTGGTGCACGGCCGCGGGATGCTGACGCTGATCTATGCGAACCGCGACGAGCGCGCGGTGATTTTCCGCGACGAACTGCGGCAGCTCGCGCACCGCCACCCGGGCCGCCTGCGCGTGATCCACTGGCTCGACAGCGTGCAGGGCGTGCCGCTGCAGCGGCATTTCGAGGAACTCGCGCGGCCGTTCAGTCAGCAGGAGACGTTCATCTGCGGGCCGGCGCTGTTCATGGAGAACGCGCTCGCCGCGATGCTCGGCCTCGGGCTGCCGCGTGCGCGCGTGCATGTCGAGCGCTTCGCGTCGCTGCCCGATGCGCCGGCGCAGGCCGATCCGGCGGCATCGACCGCAACGGCGGCGGCGTCCGGCGACGACGATCGCGACGGCGACGGTGAAGGCGCGGCGATCGAGACGGTGCTCGACGGCGAGGCGTTCGCGTTCGACAGCGCGCCCGGCGAAACGCTGCTCGACGCGATGCTGCGCGCCGGCCTGCCTGCGCCGAATTCCTGCCGGATGGGGCAGTGCGGCGCGTGCATGTGCCGCGTCGAACGCGGCGCGGTGACGCTCGACAGCAACCACGTGCTCGACGACGACGAGATCGCGGCGGGCTGGACGCTCGCCTGCTGCGCGCGGCCCGCGAGCGACGCGCTGCGCGTGGTGTTCCCCGATTGAGCCGCGACGTGTCGATGGCACCGACGGCAACCCTGTTTCGACGCATATGACGATGGACAACGAAATCCTCACCACGCCCGCGCTGATCGCGCGGGCTGCCGCGCGCCACGGCGCGCATCCGGCGATCGAGTCGGAGCACGGCCGGCTGACCTACGCGGAACTCGATGCGGCGCGTCTCGAGGCGGCGCGCGCGCTGCTCGCGAGCGGCATCGACGCCGGCGATCGGATCGCCGTATGGGCGCCGAACCTGCCGCAATGGATCGTCGCGGCGCTGGCGATCCACACCGTCGGCGCGATCCTCGTGCCGGTCAACACGCGGATGAAGGGCATGGAGGTGGGCGGCATCCTGCACGACGGCGGCGCGCGGCTGCTGTTCTGCTGCGGCACCTTCCTCGGCGAATCCTATCCGGCGCTGCTCGCGCCGCACCGGCCCGCGACGCTCGAACGCGTCGTCGTGTTCGACGGCGAGCCGCCGTCCGGCGCGCACGATGAAACCTGGGATGCATTCCTCGCGCGCGGCGCGGCGGTGCCGCTCGCCGCCGTGCGCGAGCGGGAGGCGCAGGTGACGCCGGATACCGTGATGGACCTGATGTTCACGTCCGGCACGACGGGCCGCCCGAAGGGCGTGATGACCGCGCACGGGCAGAACCTGCGCGCCGCGCAGGCGTGGGCGACGATCGCCGGCGTGCGCCGGGACGACCGCTACCTGATCGTCAATCCGTTCTTCCATACGTTCGGCTACAAGGCCGGCTGGCTCGCCGCGCTGTCGAGCGGCGCGACCGTGCTGCCGCATCTCGTGTTCCAGCCGGCCGACGTCTTGCGCCGCATCGCCGACGAACGCGTGTCGGTGCTGCCCGGCCCGCCGACGCTGTACTACGCGCTGCTCGATGCGCCCGATCGCGCGACGCGCGACCTGTCGTCGCTGCGGATCGCGGTGACGGGTGCGGCCGCGATCGCGCCGAGCCTGATCGAGCGGATGCGCGCCGAGCTCGGCTTCGAGACCGTGCTGACCGGCTACGGACTGACCGAATCGTGCGGGTTCGCGACGCTGTGCCGCCACGGCGACGACGCGGAGACGGTCGCCTGTACGTCGGGCCGCCCGATGCCGGGTGTCGAGTTGCGCATCGCGGGGCCGGACGGCGCGGCGCTCGGGCCGGACGAGACCGGCGAGATCTGGGTGCGCGGCTACAACGTGATGCGCGGCTACTTCAACCAGCCGGATGCGACGCGCGAAGCCGTCGACGCCGACGGCTGGCTGCATACCGGCGACCTCGGCTGTGTCGACGCGAACGGCAACCTGAAGATCACCGACCGGATCAAGGACATGTTCATCGTCGGCGGCTTCAACTGCTATCCGGCCGAGATCGAGCGGCTGCTGGCCGCGCATCCGGCGATCGCGCAGGTCGCGCTGGTCGGCGTGCCCGATACGCGGCTCGGCGAGGTCGGGCATGCGTATGTCGTGTTGCGTCCCGGCGCGCACATCGATGCCGACGCACTGAACGACTGGGCGCGCAGCAACATGGCGAACTACAAGGTGCCGCGGCATTTCACGTTCGTCGAACAACTGCCGACGAGCGCGGCCGGCAAGGTGCTGAAGTACCGGCTGCGCGCGGGCACCGAAGCGGCGGCCTGAACGCCGGCGCACGGCACGAAATCAACGGGACGAACGGATGAACGACAACGGATTTCCGCAGGGCGCGGTACTCGTGTTCGGCGGCAGCGGCGGAATCGGGCAGGGCGTCGCGCTCGAATTCGCGCGCGCCGGCGTGCCGGTCGCGCTCGGTTACCGCAGCAAGGCCGAGGTGGCCGAGCGCGTCGCGCGCGAGGTGTGCGCCGCAGGCGTCGCGGCCACCACGCATTGCGCGGACGTGACCGCTCCCGCGCAGATCGATGCCGCGCTCGCGGCCGCGATCGGCGCGCACGGCCGCGTGCACACGATCGTGTGGGCGGCCGGCCCGTTCGTGAACCAGCGTCGCATCGGCGACATGACGCACGACGACTGGCGCCGTGCGATCGAGGTCGAGACGGTCGGCTTCTTCAATGCGGCGAAGGCCGCGTTGCCGCATTTCCGTGCGTCGGGCGGCGGGTCGTTCGTCACGCTCGGCTCGGCCGGGCATCTGCGCTGGCCGGATCGCGACGGTTTGTCGGTCGCGCCGAAGGCGGCGAACGAGGCGCTGGTGAAGGGGCTCGCGCGTGAGGAAGGCCGTCACGAGATTCGCGCCAACTCGATCCTGGTCGGCGTGATCGAGGCCGGGATGTTTCCGGTGCTGCTCGAACAGGGGCAGTTCGACCAGGCGTGGATCGACGACACGCAGAAGATGCTCGCGCTCAAGCGCTGGGGGAAGGCGCACGATATCGGGCGTGCGGCGGTGTTCCTCGCGTCGGATCGCGCGAACTACATCACGGGGCAGCAGTTGAACGTCTCGGGCGGGTACGGGTTGTAGCGGATGCGCGGAGCCCGCTCGGGAGAGCGGGCCCGGCAGACGAACGTTCGGTTGCTTTCGGCGCCGAATCCGCCGTATCGATCCCGGATCTTCGCGCCGCAGGCGCCCGGGAGCGACTGCCCGCATGCATGCGTCGAAGCGCATGAACGGCCGTCGCGGCGGCAACTGGTTGCGCGCGCACCGTCCTCGGTATTCACCCTGATCCGCGCTGCGCGCTTCTCGCATCCTGACCACGCGCGACTCGCGCGAGGTCACGTCGATGAAACATTTCCTGCCATGCGTGACGTCACACGTGCTTGCACGCCGTTGCGATGTCGCGCGTGCCGACAGCCGCGCGTGCTTGCCCGGCGCGCGTCGCGGCACCCGATGCATCGCTCCGCTGCATCGGGCACGGTGCTGACGTGCCGAAAACAGATGCGTTCCTGAAACATTTCCGTCGATTCTCCCCCGCATCACCGCGGACGTTTGGCCGCGACGCTTGTCCCGTGCCGGTTCGCGCCGCATGGCACATGCCTTGCGGTTAGGTCGGGGCCGCTCGACACAATCGCGACTGATGGCAACGACAAATCGCGGGAGCGGCACGTAACGACATCGAAATATCGGGGATCGGATCGAGCCGCGGGATAGCGGCCCGTCGTGCCGGACACGCTGCGTCGTATCGGCGGCACGCACGGGCATCGTACGCTCGATCCGTCAAACAGCAAGCTTGCTTGCAAGATGTCGTGCCGGGGGACCCGCCGCGCGTGGCGACGTGCGCTGCACGTGGCGGGTCGGCGCGCCCGGCACATGTCGGGGGGACGCCCGTGAAAATGACAGTGAACCAATGGGCAGCGCTGGCGATGGTAGTCACGGCCGGCGCGCACGCACAGGAAATCTACCTGCAGGGCGGCACGCAGGGCGTCGGCATCGGCGCGGCCGTCAGCTTCAATTCGGTGCTGGGCGCGCACGCGGATTTCAACGCGATCAATCTGACGCATGACTTCACGGTGGCCGGCAACCGCTACCAGGACGACATCAAGTTGCGGCAAGGCGGCCTGTATGCGGACATCTTTCCGTGGCGCGGCAGCGGCTTTCGCGCGACGATCGGATTGCGCTTCAACGACGACGATATCCGCGGCGTGTCGGTGCCCACCGACGGGACCTACGTGTTCGCCGGCAAGCGTTATCCGGCGCTCCCCGGGATGTACGCGGTCGCGGAGGCACGCTATCCGACCGTGATGCCGTATGTCGGGATCGGCTACGGGCACCGGCCGGCGTCGAAGGGGCTCGGTTTCGTCGCCGACCTGGGCGTCGCGTACGGCATCCCGCGCTGCTCGTACACGCTGTCGCCGCAACTCGCCGCCGCGGCCGGACCGCAGAAGAGCCAGATTCTGACCGCCAGCGGCCTCGACGAACTGAACCGCGTGATGTCGCGGTATCGGTGGTACCCGGTGCTGCAGATCGGCATCTCGTACCGGTTCTGAGCGGGACGCGCGTTATGGCACGGCCGCGCTCCGGCCGTTCGACGCTTTCGTGCCGTGGCCGCATCCGCAGACCTTCCCGTTGCCTGTTGCTCGACTGCCGGAACGTCCGGCCGAACCGGCTCGAATCTATCGTCCTGGCACTCACCTGGACCGTGCCGGCCCAGGCGTTCGTCGCAGTCGTTACCGGCACGATGTCGTCGATCGCGTCCGTGATTCTGGTCGCGGTGCTGGTGATGGTCGTGCGGCGCGCGTCGGATTCGACGCCGCGCCGCGCCTGACATCCCGTTCCAGCGCAGACCACCCGTCGGTGAATGGCCATTCGGCCGTCTTTTTTCGTCGCCGCGGCTGGATTACCTTGGATCACAGCAGTTCGACGCGTCGGGCCGACGGCGGAACGTGGGTGGCTTCATGCCGTCCGCTGCCGCCGGCCAACGCCGACACCCGGCTTCCGTCCGATCACGACGATGATAGCAATGCTTGCAATTCACCGCGTTGGCGCTATCATTGATAGCAATCTGGATGGAGGGACTCATGGCAAATCTTCTGGTGCGTAACGTGGATGACAGTATCGTTCAGAGCCTTCGAGAGCAGGCTGCGGCGAACGGCAGGAGTGCCGAGGCCGAACATCGGGCCATTCTGGCCGATGCGCTCGGCCGGCCGAAGCGAAGGACATTCGCGCAAGTGCTGATGAGCATGCCGGACGTCGGCGAAGACGCGGATTTCCAACGTGTTCAGGATTCCGGCGAGGTCAGGCGTGTTTTTGATTGATACGAACGTCATCAGCGAGATCAGGAAGGGCAAGCGAACCAACCGCGGCGTGCGCGGGTTCTTCAGGCAGGCCGAGGCCGACGCGAGCCCGCTTTACCTGTCGATCGTCACGGTGGCCGAACTTCGGCGCGGCGTCGATCTGATCCGCCATCGCGGCGATCATCCGCAGGCGTCGGCGCTCGAGGCATGGATGGCGACGATTCTGTCCGGCTATGCGTCGAATATCCTGCCGGTCGATCTCGAGACCAGCCAGATGTGGGGCCATTTGCGCGTACCCGATCCGGCCCACGCACTCGACAAGCTGATCGCGGCCACCGCGCTGATCAACGATCTCACGGTCGTCACGCGCAATGTCGACGATTTCGCCCGCACCGGCGTCCGGCTGCTGAACCCGTTCGAGTGAGCCGGGTTGCCGCGTCGCGGCAATCCGCCGTCGCTTCCCGCCTTCTTCCGTTGCGCGTTCTCCGTCGCGCATCGCCCGCTTGCAACCCGTATCGCCGGGCTTTAGCGCGCGTCCGATTCCCGTTCCTCTCCCGGCCGGCGTCGTCCTGAAAGACCCGCCCGCTCTCGTCCCAACAGACGATGTGACGCCATCCCCGACCGGCCAGAATCCTTTCACGAACAACGGATTCTGAACCTGGAGGAGGCCGACATGATCGATGTCCGTGCGCTCGGCTACGTCGTCGTCGAGGCGACCCGCGTCGATGCGTGGCGCCGCTACGCGGAAGACGTGCTGGGCATGCAGGTGCTCGACGCGCCCGACGGCGCGCTGTACCTGAAGATGGACGAGCGCGATTTCCGCTACGTGATCGTCCCCGGCGCGACCGACCGCTATTTCGCGTCGGGCTGGGAATTGCCCGACGGCGCCGCATTCGACGCCGCGCTGACGGCACTGCGGCAGGCGGGTGTCGAGGCCGTGCGCGCCACGCGCGACGAAGCCGCGCTGCGCCGCGTGCAGACGATGGCGTGGTGCACCGACCCGTCCGGCAACCGCCACGAGTTGTACTGGGGCGCGCGCTGCGACTTCCGCCGTTTCGTGTCGCCGCTGGGCGTCGCGCGCTTCGTCACCGGCGACATGGGGCTCGGCCACGCGGTGCTGCCCGCGCCGCAGTTCGACGCGACCGACGCGTTCGTGCGCGGCGTGCTCGGCTTCGAGCTGTCCGACATCTACCGCGTGAAGTTCACGCCGGACCCCGCCGAACCCGAGAAGCGCATTCACTTCATGCACTGCCGCAACGCGCGCCATCACAGCCTCGCGCTGTTCGAGATGGCGGTGCCGTCGGGCTGTGTGCACGTGATGGCCGAAGTCGACTCGATGGACGAAGTCGGCCGCGCGCTCGATCGGGTCGCCGCGCACGACGTGAAGATGTCGGCGACGCTCGGCCGCCACTGCAACGACCAGATGATCTCGTTCTACATGAAGACCCCCGGCGGCTTCGATCTCGAATACGGCTTCGGCGGCCTCACGGTCGACTGGTCGAAGCATGCGGTGTTCGAGGCCACGAAGGTGAGCCAGTGGGGCCACGATTTCAGCATCGGATACCGGTAAGCCAGCACGATGACGATGAAACCTCTCGACAAGACGATGTCCGCGCGCGACGTGGTCGCGCAACTCGCCGACGGCATGACGATCGGCATCGGCGGATGGGGGCCGCGGCGCAAGCCGATGGCACTGGTGCGCGAGATCGCGCGCTCGAACCTGAAGGACCTGACGATCGTCGCGTACGGCGGCGCCGACATCGGCCTGCTGTGCGCGGCCGGCAAGGTGCGCAAGGCGGTGTTCGGCTTCGTGTCGCTCGACGTGATTCCGCTCGAGCCGCATTTCCGCCGGGCCCGCGAACAGGGCCGCGTCGACGTGCTGGAACTCGACGAAGGGATGCTGCAGCTCGGCCTGCGCGCGGCCGCCGCGCGCCTGCCGTTCCTGCCGACGCGCGCCGGGCTCGGCACCGCGCTGCTCGATCACGCGCCGCAGCTGCGCACGGTGCAATCGCCGTACGACGACGGCGAAACGCTGCTCGCGATGCCGGCGATCGAACTCGACGTCGCGCTGCTGCATGTGAACGCGGCCGACCGGATGGGCAACACGCGCATCGACGGTCCCGATCCGTTCTTCGATGCGTGGATGGCGCGCGCCGCGCAGCGCTGCTACGTGTCGGCGGAAACGGTCGACGCGTCGCTCGCGAGCGACGACCTCGACGCCGCACGCCGCAACCCGTTCGAGCGCTCGCTCGTCACCGGCGTCGTGCATGCGCCGGGCGGCGCGCACCCGACGTCGTGCGGGCCGGACTACGGCTGGGACCTGCCGCACCTGCGCGCGTACTGCGCGAGCGCGGAAGACGATGCGAAGACGGCGGCTTACCTGCGCGACGTGGTCGGCCAGGACGAACGCCAGTATCTCGAAGGCGTCGGCGGGCTGTCGCACGTGACGACGCTGCCGTTGCCGATTCTGTAAAGGAGCGCCTGTGAGCGAATCTCTCGACCATTCCCTCGCGGAACTGATGATCGTCGCGTCCGCGCGACTCTGGCGCGACGACGGCGAAGTGCTGGCGACCGGCATCGGCACGGGCCCGCGGCTCGCGGCCGGCCTCGCGCGGCTCGCGTACAACAGCGGGCTGATGCTGACCGACGGCGAAGCGTATCTCGTCGAGGCGCCGATCCCTCTCGGGCCGCGTCCCGACGGCTATCGCGTGCAGGCGAGCGGCTGGATGACCTACGAGCGCGTGTTCGACTGCCTGTGGCACGGCCGCCGTCATGCGCTGGTGATGCCGACGCAGATCGACCGTTTCGGCCAGGCGAACATCTCGTGGCTCGGCGACGACTACACGCGTCCGAAGACGCAGCTGCTCGGCGCGCGCGGCTTCCCCGGCAACTCGACGAACCACGCGAACTCGTTTTTCGTGAGCGGCCACGGCAAGCGCACGTTCGTCGCAGGCGAAGTCGACATGGTGTGCACGGTCGGCTACAACCCGGCGCGCCGGCTGCCTGGCATGAAGACCTTCGTCGACCTGCGCAGCATCGTCACCGACCTGTGCGTGATGGATTTCGGCGGGCCCGACCACGCGATCCGCGTGCGTTCGCTGCATCCGGGCGTGAGCTTCGACGAAGTGCAGGACGCGACCGGCTTCCCGCTGATCGCGGCGCCCGACCTCGGCACGACGGCCGCGCCGAATGCGGAAGACCTGCGCATCGTGCGTGCGCTCGACCCTCACAACCTGCGCGCGACGATCGTGCGCAACAATCCGGCGCCGCGCCGCGGATGAGGTCCGACATGGAAGCGACCCAGATGACGTTCGGCGACGGTGTCGTCGACTACGCGGTCGAGGACGGCATCGCGACGATCACGATGAACCGTCCCGAGTATCACAACGCGCAGAACTCGAAGATGACGTATGCGCTCGACGCGGCGTTCCGGCGCGCGGCGCACGACGACGCGGTGAAGGCGATCGTGCTCGCGGGCGCCGGCAAGCATTTCTCGGCGGGCCACGACATCGGCACGCCGGGCCGCGACATCCACGAGTCGTTCGACCGCGCGTCGCTGTGGTACGACCACGTCGACAAGGAAGGCGGCGAATTCCTCTATGCGCGCGAACAGGAGGTGTACCTCGGGATGTGCCGGCGCTGGCGCGACCTGCCGAAGCCGACCATCGCGATGGTGCAGGGCGCGTGCATCGCGGGCGGGCTGATGCTCGCATGGGTGTGCGACCTGATCGTCGCGTCGGAGGATGCGTTCTTCGCGGATCCGGTCGTGCGGATGGGGATTCCCGGCGTCGAGTATTTCGCGCATGCGTACGAGCTGAACCCGCGCATCGCGAAGGAGTTCCTGTTCCTCGGCGAGCGGATGCCGGCCGAGCGCGCGTACCAGATGGGCATGGTCAACCGCGTGGTGCCGCGCGAGCGGCTGCGCGATGCAACCTACGCGATCGCCGCGAAGATCGCGACGATGCCGCGCCTCGGCCTCACGCTGACCAAGCAGGCGTTGAACCACGTCGAGGAACTGCAGGGCAAGCGCGCGGCGATGGACGCGGCGTTCGCATGGCACCACTTCGCGCATGCGCACAACGAGCTAGTCAGTGGCGACCGCCTCGGCGGCTACGACGCCCGCAAGATGGCCAGCTCGCAGCGCAAGCCGGAACCGGCGGACGACGAAGCGCAGGCCGATGCGGCACCGGCCGCCGTCAACGGAGCCGCCGCATGAGCACGACGTTGCATACGCCGCTGTGCGACCTGCTCGGCTGCCGCTACCCGATCGTGCAGACCGCGATGGGCTGGGTGGCCGACGCGCGGCTAGTCGCGGCGACCGCCAACGCGGGCGGCTTCGGCTTCCTCGCCGGCGCGACGCTCGAACCCGGGCAGGTCGAGGCCGAGATCCTGAAGGTGAAGTCGCTGACCGACAAGCCGTTCGGCATCAATTTCCACATGTTCCAGAAGAACGCCGCACAGGTGGTCGATCTCGCGATCAAGCACCAGCTGCGTGCGGTCAGTTACGGCCGCGGGCCGGACGCGAAGACGATCCGACGCTTCAAGGACGCCGGCATCGTCTGCATGCCGACCGTCGGCGCGCCGAAGCACGCGTCGAAGGCGGTCGAGCTCGGCGCGGACATCGTGACGGTGCAGGGCGCGGAAGGCGGCGGCCACACGGGCTCGGTGCCGACCACGCTGCTGCTGCCGAAGGTGTTCGACGCGGTGCGGGTGCCGGTCGTCGCGGCCGGCGGATTCTTCGACGGCCGCGGGCTGGCGGCCGCGCTCGCGTATGGCGCAGCCGGCATCGCGATGGGCACGCGTTTCCTGATGAGCGCCGAATCGCCGGTGCCGCGCGAAACGCTCGACCGCTACGTCGCGGTCGGCGACCCGGCGCGGATCCGCGTGTCGGACGCGCTCGACGGGCTGCCGCAACGGATGATCGACAACCCGTACCTGCTGAAGCTCGAACGTTTCGGCCCGCTGCGCCGCACGTGGTTCGCGCTGAAGACGGCCGAAGCGTGGCGGCGACAGAACGGGCTGAGCACGGGCGACATGCTCGGCCTCGCGATCAAGGCGCTGCGCTCGCACGACTACACGGCGAGCCAGACGCTGATGGCCGCGAACGCGCCGTTCCTGATCCAGCGCGCGATCGTCGAGGGGCGGCCGGACGAAGGCGTGCTGCCGAGCGGCCAGGCGGCCGCGATGATCGGCGCGATCGAATCGTGCGACGCGCTGATCGCG
This sequence comes from Burkholderia sp. Bp9015, assembly GCF_003853505.1. Taxonomy (NCBI): domain Bacteria; kingdom Pseudomonadati; phylum Pseudomonadota; class Betaproteobacteria; order Burkholderiales; family Burkholderiaceae; genus Burkholderia; species Burkholderia sp. Bp9015. The sequence goes on along the minus strand of NZ_QTPZ01000029.1, from coordinate 28,215 downwards.
CGGATCGTCGCGGAAGCCGGCGAGCGGCTCGACGCGCTGGCCGCATTGCGCGGCGCGGCCGCGGCACAGGCTGCGTGAACAACATCACAGGGAGGCTTTGGAGATGACTGCATCCAATCAACCGGGCGGCGCGACGCCGTTCCGGATCGAGCGCGCCGACGGCATCGCCGAACTGGTGATCGCCCATCCGCCCGTGAACGCGCTCGATGCGCAGGGCTGGCATGCGCTCGCGCGCGCGCTCGACGCGCTCGGCGAAGACGACGACGTGCGCGTGATCGTCGTGCGTGGCGAAGGCCGCGGCTTCTGCGCGGGCGTCGACATCAAGGAACTCGCCGCGCATCCGGAGCGGATCGTGTCGGTCAACGCGGGCAACTACGAGACGTTCCGCGCGGTGCACCGCAACCCGAAGCCGGTGATCGCGGCCGTGCACGGTTTCGTGCTCGGTGGCGGGATCGGCATCTGCGGCGCGGCGGACATCGTCGTCGCGGCCGACTGCGCGCGCTTCGGCGTGCCGGAGATCGATCGCGGCGCGATGGGCGGCGGCGCGCATCTGCAACGACTGTTCGGCGTGCAGAAGGTGCGCGCGATGTACTTCACCGGCGACATGATCGACGCAGCCGAGGCGTACCGGCTCGGCGCGGTCGAGCAGGTCGTGACGCGCGACGCGTTGCGCGACGCGGCGCTCGCGATCGCCCGCAAGATCGCAGAGAAGAGCCCGGCGATGGTGCGGCTCGCGAAGGAGGCGCTGAACGGCGTCGAGGACGGCGATCTCGAGGGCAAGTACCGCTGGGAGCAGGGCTTCACGCTGCAGGCGTACATGACGAACGACTCGACGGAGGCGCGCGCCGCATTCGTCGAGAAGCGCGACGCGCGGTTCGACGCGCAGGCAGGCGTCGAGGAGGCACGCGCATGAACCTGACCTATACGCCGCAACAGCAGGCGTTCCGCGCGGAAATCCGCGCATGGCTCGCCGCGCACGTGCCGCGCGAGCGGCTGCCGAGCTTCGATACCGAGGAAGGCTTCGCCGCGCACCGCGAATGGGAGCGCACGCTGCACTCGGGCCGCTGGAGCATGGTCACGTGGCCGCGCGAACTCGGCGGGCGCGGCTGCGACCTGATCGAGTGGCTGATTTTCGAGGAAGAGTACTGGCGCGCCGACGCACCGATGCGCGTGAACCAGAACGGCATCTTCCTGCTCGGCCCGACGCTGATGGATTTCGGCACGGACGCGCAGAAGGCGCGCTTCCTGCCCGCGATGGCGGCCGGCGAGCACGTGTGGGCGCAGGGCTGGTCGGAGCCGAACGCGGGTTCGGACATGGCCGCGATCCGCACGACGGCGATCCGCATCGGCGACGAATACGTGCTCAACGGCCAGAAGATCTGGTCGACCCGCGCGGTGTGGGCCGACTGGCTGTTCGGGCTGTTCCGCAGCGATCCCGAATCGTCGCGTCACCACGGGCTCACGTTCCTGATGGTGCCGCTGTCCGCGCCGGGCATCACGGTGCGTCCGATCCGCCAGCTCAACGGGCAGACGGGCTTCGCGGAAATCTTCTTCGACGACGTGCGCGTGCCGGTCGAGAACCGCCTCGCGGCCGAAGGCGCGGGCTGGCAGGTCGCGATGGCGACGGCCGGCTTCGAGCGCGGGCTGATGCTGCGTTCGCCCGCGCGGTTCCAGCGCACCGCGCAGGCGTTGCGCGACCTGTATCTCGCGCACCGCGACAGCGCGGATCGCGACCCGACGCTGCGCGAACGCGTGGTGTCCGCGTGGATGGACGCGCAGGCGTACGCGCTGTCGACCTATGCGACCGCCAGCCGGCTGCTGAAGGGCGGCCATATCGGCGCGGAATCGAGCACCAACAAGGTGTTCTGGTCGGAGCTGGACCTGCGGATGCACCAGACCGCGCTCGACATTCTCGGCGCGCACGGCGAGGTCGTCCCGCAGACGGCCGCGCAGCACGCGACGCTCGGCAACTGGCTCGACGGCTTCCTGTTCGCGCAGGCCGGCCCGATCTACGCGGGCACCAACGAGATCCAGCGCAACATCGTCGCCGAACGGATGCTCGGCATGCCGCGTGCGTGAGCGCGCCGGCGATTCCCTCACTGAACGGACATCGTATGGATTTCGTATTCGATGAAGACCAGGAAGCGCTCGCGGACAGCGTGAAGCGCCTGCTGATGACCGAGATGACCCCGGAGCTGATCCGCGAGCTGTGGGCCACGCCGACCGGCCGCTCCGACGCGCTGTGGTCGCTGTTCGCGTCGCAGGGGCTGACCGCCGTGTCGGTGCCCGAAGCGCACGGCGGCCTCGGCCTGACCGAAGCGGAATGGGCGCTGCTCGCGCAGGCCTACGGCTATTTCGGCAGCCCGGAGCCGCTGCTCGACACGGCGCTGGTATCGGCCGGCGTGCTCGCGCGGCTGCCCGCCAGCGGCTGGCGCGACGCGCTGCTGCGCGACATCGCCGAAGGGCGCGCGCGTGTCGCGTTCGTGCATCCGGTGAACCCGTATGCGGCCGACGTGCACGTCGCGCAGGCGCTGCTCTGCGAGCACCGCGGCGAGCTGCACCGCGTCGATCCCGCGCAGTGCGCGTGGCGCGCGGTCGACAGCGTCGACCCGTCGCGGCGCCTGTTCACGCTCGACTGGGAACCGTCGGCGGCCACGCGCATCGCGGGCGCCGACGAAGCCGGGCCGCTGCTCGATCGCGCGCTCGACCACGGCGCGTTCGCGGTGGCCGCGCAGTTGCTCGGCCTCACGCAACGCGTGCTCGACGTCGCGATCGACTACAGCGCGCAGCGCAAGCAGTTCGGCAAGGCGATCGGTTCGTACCAGGCGCTCAAGCACCTGCTCGCCGACGTCGCGATCCGCTACGAGTTCGCGCGGCCGGTGGTCGCGCGCGCGGCTCAAGCGATCGCCGACGATCACCCGCAGCGCGCGGTGCTGGTGTCGCACGCGAAGCTTGCGGCGAGCGCCGCCGCGCAGCTGGCCGCGCGCCACACGATGCAGGTTCACGGTGCGATCGGCTACACGTGGGAGCTCGACCTGCAGATCTTCATGAAGCGGATCTGGGCGCTCTCCGGCAGCTGGGGCGACACCGCGTTCCACAAGGCCCGCGTGGCCGACGCGATCCTCGGCGACGCATTGCCGATCGGCCCCGCGCAGACCTTCGACTTCGAGGAAACCAATCAATGAAACAAGCCTATATCGTCGACGCGCTGCGCACGCCGACCGGCCGCCGCAAAGGCGGGCTCGCACACGTGCACGCGGCGGACCTCGGCGGCTTCGTGCTGAAGACGCTCGTCGAACGCAACGCGATTCCGGCCGACGAATACGACGACGTGGTGTTCGGCTGCGTCGACACGATCGGCCCGCTCGCGGGCAACATCGCGCGCACCTGCTGGCTCGCGGCCGGGTTGCCGCTGCAGGTGCCGGGCGTGACGGTCGACCGCCAGTGCGGCTCGTCGCAGCAGGCCGTGCACTTCGCCGCGCAGGCCGTGATGAGCGGTGTGCAGGACGTGGTGGTTGCGGGCGGCGTGCAGACGATGACGCAGATCCCGATCTCGTCCGCGATGACGAGCGCGGTGTCGCTGGGTTTCAACGACCCGTTCTCGGGCAGCACCGGCTGGCGCGCGCGTTTCGGCGACGCGCCGGTATCGCAGTTCGTCGCCGCGCAACGGATCGCCGATCACTGGAACCTGTCGCGCGACGCGATGGAACGCTATGCGCTGGAGAGCCATCGCCGTGCGGTGGCGGCGATCGAGGCCGGCCATTTCAAGCGGGAAGTCGTGCCGCTCGAAGGCGTGCAACACGATGAAACGCCGCGCCCCGACACGTCGCTCGACAAGATGGCGACGCTCGAACCGCTGATGCCGGGCGGCTCGCTGACGGCCGCCGTCGCGAGCCAGACCTGCGATGCGGCCGCGGCGCTCTTGATCGTGTCGGAAGATGCCTTGAAGCGCTACGGCCTCACACCGCGCGCGCGCATTCATCACTTGAGCGTGCTCGGCGACGATCCGCTGTGGATGCTCACCGCGCCGATCCCGGCGACCAAGGTTGCGCTGACGAAGAGCGGGCTCGACTGGGCGCAGATCGACGTCGTCGAGATGAACGAGGCGTTCGCGTCGGTCGCGCAGGCCTGGCTTGCCGACACGCGCTTCCCGCACGAAAAGACCAACCCGAACGGCGGCGGCATCGCGCTCGGCCATCCGCTCGGCGCGACCGGCGCGCGGCTGATGACGACGCTGCTGCATGAACTGGAACGCACCGGCGGACGTTACGGGATGCAGACGATGTGTGAAGGCGGTGGTCTCGCGAACGTCACGATCATCGAGCGCCTGTGAGCGCGTCACTTTCACGATCTCTCGATCCAGGAGGCATCAGCATGGGAATCTGTAACGGACGCACCGTCATCATCACCGGCGCCGGCGGCGGGCTCGGGCGCGAATACGCGCTCGCGTTCGCGGCCGAGGGCGCGGCGGTCGTCGTCAACGACATCCGGCACGAGGCAGCGCAGGCCGTGTGCGACGAGATCGCACGACGCGGCGGCCGCGCGCTCGCGAATTCGGACGACATCACCAGGATCGACACCGCGCAGCGGATCGTCGACGCCGCACGTGAAGCATTCGGCGACGTGCACGTGCTGGTCAACAACGCAGGCATCTGCCGCGACAAGATGTTCACCAGCATGACCGAAACCGACTGGGACGACGTGATGCGCGTACACCTGCGCGGCCACTTCTGCCTGTCGAGCGTGCTGGCGCGTGTATGGCGCGACGCCGCGAAGGCTGGCCATCCGGTCGACGCGCGCATCGTCAACACGAGCTCCGGCGCCGGGTTGCAAGGCTCGATCGGCCAGTCGAACTACGGCGCGGCGAAGGCCGGCATCGCGGCGCTCACGCTGATGCAGGCGGTCGAACTGCAGCGCTACGGCGTGCGCGTGAACGCGCTCGCGCCGGCCGCGCGCACGTCGATGACCGAAGGCGTGTTCGCCGACATGATGAAGAAGCCCGAGGACGGCGGCTTCGACTATTTCGATCCGGCCAACGTCGCGCCGCTCGTCGTGTGGCTCGGCAGCGCGCTGTCGGCCGACGTGACGGGCCAGGTGTTCGAGGTCGCGGGCGGGATGATCGCGGTGGCCGAAGGCTGGCGCACCGGCCCGAGCGTCGACCGCGGCGCGCGCTGGGCGCCGGCCGAGGTCGGCCCGGCGGTCGCGCGGCTGCTGGCCGATGCGCGGCCCGCGCAGCGCGTGTACGGGAGCTGACGATGGATCTGGCGCTCACCGACGAACAGGCGATGATCCGCGACGCTGCAGCCGACGTGCTCGCCGAGCGCAGCGCATCGGCCGACGTGCGCCGCGCGATCGAGCAAGCGGCCGGCCGCGACGACGCGCTGTGGGCCGCGCTCGCGGGCGAACTCGGCTGGAACGCGCTGGCGCTGCCGGAGGCGGCGGGCGGGATGGGGCTCGGCGCGGTCGAACAGACGCTGTTGATGGAGCAGCTTGGGCGGCGCGTCGCGTGCGTGCCGTATTTTTCGACCGCGTGCCTGGCGGCCACCGCGCTGGCCGGCTGCGATACGCCGGGCGCGACCGGCTGGCTCGCGAAGCTGGCCGAAGGCGCGTGCAGCGCGACGCTGGCATTGCCGCTCGAGCTTCCGGCCGGCGCGGGTCAACTGCCGGTCGTCGCGGAAGAAGCGGCGGGCGGTTACGCGCTGTCCGGAACGATCGAGCAGGTGATCGACGGTGCGCGCGCCGACCTGCTGATGATCCCGGCACGGATCGCGAACGAAGGGCAGGCGATCGGGGTGTTCGCGATCGACGTCGCGACGGTGTCGGGCCTGTGCGTCACGCCGCTCGACACGCTCGACGCGACGCGGCCGATCGCGCGTGTCGTGCTCGACGAGGCCCGCGTGAGCCGCGACGCGTTGTTCGCGAGCGGCGCCGCTGCCGCGAAGTTGCTCGAACGCACCGCATGGTTCGCAGCGCTCGCGCTGGCCGCCGAACAACTCGGTGGCGCACAGCAATGCCTCGATCTCACGCTCGACTACACCGGCCAGCGCGTGCAGTTCGGCCGCGCGATCGCATCGTTCCAGGCGGTCAAGCACCGCTGCGCGCAGATGATGGTGCTGATCGAATCCGCGCGCTCGGCCGTGCTCGGCGCCGCCCACGCGTGGGACGCGGAAGCCGGCAGCGGCACGCCCGGCGCTGCGCTGCGCGCCGACGTCGCGGCCGCGAAAGCCGCCGCCAACGATGCGTATGCGTTCTGCGCACAGGAGGCGATCCAGCTGCACGGCGGCGTCGGCTTCACGTGGGAATACGACCCGCATCTCTATTTCAAGCGCGCGCAGGCGTCGGGCGCGCAGTTCGGCAGCACGCCGCAACTGCTCGAATGGATCGCCTGCCAGGCGATCGACGGCGGCGCGTCGCGGCACGACGCGGTGCTCGCGTCGTCGCCGTCGGCTTCGATCGCCACGCGTTCGTCCGCCGCGCGCACCGGAGCCCTCCAATGAACAGCGAAACGCGCGAACAGCAATTGCGGCACGAAGTCGCCGACTGGGTGCAGTCGCACCTGACCGGCGAATTCGCGTGCCTGAAGTACCGCGGCGGCCCCGGCGACGAGGAAGCGTTTCCCGAACTGCGCAAGGCGTGGGAACGGGAACTCGCGCAGGGCGGCTGGACCGGCCTCGGCTGGCCGACCGACGCGGGCGGCCGCGGCTTTTCGGTCGCCGAGCAGGTGATCTTCCACGAGGAATACGCGCGCGCCGGCGGCCCCGGGCGGATGGGGCACATCGGCGAAGGGCTGCTCGGCCCGACGCTCGTCGCGTGCGGCACCGACGACCAGCGCGCGCGTTTCCTGCCCGGAATTCTCGCCGGCACGCAGTTCTGGTGCCAGGGTTACTCGGAGCCGGGCGCGGGTTCGGACCTCGCGAACGTGCGCACACGCGCCGAGCAGGACGCCGACGGTACCTGGCGCGTGCACGGCCAGAAGGTGTGGACGTCGCTCGCGCACGACTCCGACTGGATCTTCGTGCTCGCGCGCACCGATCCGGCGTCGAAGGGCAACAAGGGGCTGTCGTTCCTGCTGATGCCGCTCGACCAGCCGGGCATCGAGATTCGCCCGATCAAACAGCTCAACGGCGGCGCCGAATTCAACGAAGTGTTCTTCGACGGTGCGCGCGCGCAAGCATGCGATCTCGTCGGCGCGCCGGGCGACGGCTGGCGGATCGCGATGACGCTGCTCGGCTTCGAGCGCGGCATGTCGACGCTCGGCCAGCAGATGCAGTTCGTCCGCGAACTCGACTGGGTGATCGACGCCGCGCGCGAATCGGGCGCCGATCGCGACCCGGTGCTGCGCCAGCGGATCGGCCGCGCGTGGGCCGGCCTGCGCGTGATGCGCTACAACGCGCTGCGGATGCTGTCGGGCGCGGACGACGCGAACGGCGCCACCGCGCCGCTGCGCCGCGAGGCGCTGATCTACAAGTATTTCTGGTCGAACTGGCACCGCGACCTCGGCCAGCTCGCGATGGATGCGCTTGGGTCCCGCGCGAACGTGATCGATCCGGCCGACGAGAAGCTCACCCATCTGCAGCGCGTGTTCCTGTTCTCCCGTGCGGACACGATCTACGCCGGCACCAACGAAATCCAGTTGAACATCATGGCCGAGCGCGGGCTCGGCATGCCCAGGGAACCGCGAGGAAACGCATGACCGAACCCCAGATCCAGAAAGCGCCGGCGTACGTGCCGGGCCACCAGCTGCTCGCCGGCAAATCGGTGCTGATCACGGCCGCCGCCGGCGCCGGCATTGGCTTCGCGGCGGCGCGCCGCTGCGCGGAGGAAGGCTGTCGCGCGCTGTTCATCTCCGACATCCACGAGAAACGCCTCGAACAGGCCGTGGAGACGCTGCGCGCCGAAACGGGGCTGCAGCAGATCTACGGCCGCCTGTGCAACGTCGCGGTCGAGGACGACGTGCAGGCGCTCGTCGCGGAAGCCCAGGACAAGCTCGACGGCGTCGACGTACTGATCAACAACGCCGGGCTCGGCGGCGCGAAACGCATCGTCGAAATGGACGATGCCGAATGGTCGCGGGTGATCGACATTAGCCTGACCGGGACGTTCCGGATGACGCGCGCGATGCTGCCGCACATGCAGGCCCGCGGCCGCGGCGCGATCGTCAACAACGCATCGGTGCTCGGCTGGCGTGCGCAGGCGGAACAGGCGCACTACGCGGCGGCGAAGGCGGGCGTGATGGCGCTCACACGCTGCGCGGCGCTCGAGGCGTCGCCTTACGGGGTGCGCATCAACGCGGTCGCGCCGAGCATCGCGATGCACGATTTTCTGAAGAAGTCGGCCCCGGCCGACCTGCTGAATCAACTGGCGTCGCGCGAAGCCTTCGGGCGCGCCGCCGAAGTCTGGGAGGTCGCGAACGTGATGGTGTTCCTTGCAAGCGATTACGCATCGTACATGACGGGCGAAGTGCTGTCGGTCAGCAGCCAGCACGCATGATGAGCGCGACCCTCGACTCCGTGCGCGCGACGCCCCGCGTGTTCGCGCATCCCGGCGAACTCGCGGCGGCCGTCGGCGACACGCTCGGCGCGAGCGCCTGGCTCGCGATCGACCAGATCCGCATCGACGGCTTCGCCGACGCGACGGGCGACCACCAGTGGGTACACGTCGACCCGGTGCGCGCGAAGGACGGCCCGTTCGGCGCGTGCATCGCGCACGGCTACCTGACGCTGTCGCTCGTCAATTATTTCCTGCCGCAGATCGTGCGCATCGACGGCGCGCGGCTCGGCGTCAACTACGGCTGCGACAAGATCCGCTTCCCGGCGCCGGTGAAGGTCGGCGCGCGCGTGCGCGGCGTCGGCGAGCTGCTGCGCGTCGAGGCGCTCGACGGCGGCGTGCAGGCGTGGGTTCGCGTGACCGTCGAGATCGAAGGCGAGGCCAGGCCCGGCTGCGTCGCCGACACGATCAGCCGCTACTACTTCTAGTTTCGATTCAGAGAGCCAGCTCATGGAAGACGCAGTCATCGTTTCCGTCGCACGCACGCCGATCGGCAAGGCGTTTCGCGGCATGTTCAACGACACCGAGGCGCCCGCGCTGGGCGGCCACGTCGTGCGCGCGGCGCTCGAACGCGCGGGCGTTGCGCCGGCCGACGTCGACGACGTGCTGATCGGCTGCGCCGCGCAGCAGGGCACGCAGGGCTACAACATCGGCCGCCTGTCGGCCGCGGCGGCCGGCTTGCCGGCGTCGGTGCCCGGCATGTCGATCGACCGCATGTGCTCGTCGGGCCTGATGTCGATCGCGAGTGCCGCGCGCAGCATCGGCGCGGGCGACGCGCGGATCGTCGTCGCGGGCGGCGTCGAATCGATCTCGCTCACGCAGAACAAGCACAAGAACGGCTACCGCGCGCGTTCGCAGGCCGTGCTCGACCATCAGCCGGCCGCGTACATGGCGATGATGGAAACGGCCGAGATCGTGTCGCGCCGTTACGGCATCTCGCGTGCCGCGCAGGACGAATTCGCGCTGCAGAGCCACCAGCGCACGGCCGACGCGCAGGCGGCCGGCCGCTTCGACGCGGAAATCGCGCCGCTCGACGTGCGGCGCGCGCTGTTCGACAAGGAAGGCAATCCGACCGGCCACGAAGCCGTCCACGCGGCGCGCGACGAGGGCGTGCGCGCCGACACGACGGCCGAACGGCTCGCGGGGCTCAAGCCGTCGTGGAGAGGCGGCAAGGTCGTCGAGCAGGGCGAGTTCGTGACGGCCGGCAACGCGTCGCAGCTGTCGGACGGCGCGGCGGCGGTCGTCGTGATGTCGCGGGCCGAGGCGGAGCGTCGCGGACTGACGCCGCTCGGCACGTTCCGCGGGCTGGCCGTGGCCGGCTGCGAGCCGGACGAGATGGGCATCGGCCCGGTGTTCGCGATTCCGAAGCTGCTGGAACGTTTCGGGATGACCGTGCGCGACGTCGGGCTGTGGGAGCTGAACGAGGCGTTCGCGTGCCAGGCGCTGTATTGCCGCGACACGCTCGGCATCCCCGACGAGCGGCTGAACGTCGACGGCGGCGCGATCGCGCTCGGCCACCCGTTCGGGATGTCGGGCACGCGGATGACGATGCACGCGCTGCTCGAAGGCGCGCGCCGCGGCGTGCGGCATGCGGTCGTGACGATGTGCATCGGCGGCGGGATGGGTGCCGCCGCGCTGTTCGAGGTCGGCGCGTAACGACGCTCGAGCAAGGCTAACCGGCAGCCGAGCCGGCAGCCCGGTTCGGCTGCCATCCATTCGGGACCATTCGAGGCCGCGGCAACGACCGACGGCCCGGAGACTTGCAGCGGCAGGGCGAGCGCGTCGGCGCGGGCCCGGGCCGCTCGCAGAGAAGGAGACAAACCGATGAAACGTACTTTGCCAGGACTCGCGATGTCGGCGCTCGTGCTCGGCGCCGCGCTGTTCGCGTTCTCGCCGCGCCCGCTGCCGGCGTTCCCGGTCACCGCGATCCATGCGGACCGCCTGCAGATCAACGGGCTCGCCCGCGCCGGCACGCGCATCGTCGCGGTCGGCGAGCGCGGCGTGATCCTGTTGAGCGACGATGCGGGCGGCCGCTGGCGGCCGGCGTCGGTCACGCCGGACCAGGGATCGACGCTCACGCAGGTGAGCTTCGTCACGCCGACGCTCGGCATCGCGGTCGGCCATGACGGCCGGATCCTGCGCAGCCACGACGCGGGCGTGCACTGGCGCGAAGTTCATGGCGACAACGCGCATTCCGATCCGCTGCTGTCCGTGTGGGGAACCGCGAACGGCCCGCTGTTCGCGGCCGGCAGTTTCGGCCAGCTGCTGCGCTCGGACGATGCCGGGCTCACGTGGCAGCCGCTCAAGACACCGGCGGGCGACCGCCACCTGAACGCGGTCGTCGGCGACGGCCACGGCGACCTGCTGATCGCCGGCGAGAGCGGCACGCTGCTGCGCTCGACCGACAACGGCGCGAGCTGGGACAAGGTGCCGTCGCCGTACCAAGGCTCGCTGTTCGGCGCGCTGATGCTCGCGAACGGCGACTGGGTCGCGTACGGCATGCGCGGCAATGTGTTGCGCAGCACCGATCGCGGCGCGACCTGGACGCACGTCGACAGCCACGTGCCGGTGTCGTATTTCGGCGCGACCCAGCTTGCCGACGGCGAACTCGTGCTGGTCGGGCAGGGCGGCGCGATCGTCGGGTCGCGCGACGGCGGCCTGACCTTCGACGTGCGCAAGCTCGGCGGCGTGCAGAGCCTCGCGGCCGTGCTCGACATGGGCCGCGGCGCGCTGCTGCTCGGGGGCGAGGCCGGCGTCGCGCCGCTCGCTGCGTCGCCGTCCTGATGCGCGGCGGCGGTCGCGTTGCCGCGCCGCCCGCATCGTCCGCATCGCCTGTTTCGTCCGTTCCGACACGAGAAATCCATGAACGACCTGTCACGCTCCACCGAAGCCGTTCCCGCGTCGCGCCTCGCCGCGTTCGTCGAGCGCTGCGCCGATACCATCATCCGGCAGCGCCGGCTGCTGATGCTGCTGTGCGTCGCGGTGACGCTCGCGCTCGGCCTGTCCGCGACGCGCCTGAAGCTCGATCCGGGCTTCAACAAGATGATCCCGATGCAGCACCCGTACATGCAGGTGTTCGAGCGCTACGCGGGCGCGTTCCCCGGCGCGAACACGATCCTCGTCAGCCTGCGCTGGAAGGGCGACGGCGACATCTACAACCAGACGTTCATGGACGCGCTGCGCCACGCGACCGACGACGTGTTCTTCATCCCCGGCGTGAACCGCTCGCGCGTGTTCTCGCTGTTTACGCCGAACGTCCACTACACCGAGGTGACGGAAGCCGGTTTTCGCGGCGACGTGGTCGTGCCCGGCCAGTTCTCGAGCGCGAATCCGGACGACCTCGCGAAGGTGCGCCGCAACGTCGCCCGCTCCGGGCAGATCGGCCGCCTGGTCGGCAACGACCTGAAGTCGGCGCTGATCCGCGCGGAGTTGCGCGAGACCGATCCGGCCACCGGCAAGCGGCTCGACTACAGCGCGGTCGCGCGCCAGCTCGAGGAAATCCGCGCGCGCTACGCGAAGCAGGGCATCGACGTGAACATCATCGGCTTCGCGAAGCTGGTGGGTGACGTCGAGGCCGGGATCGCCGGCGTGATGGCGTTCTTCGCGCTCGCGTTCCTCGTGACGGCCGCGCTGCTGTTCGCCTATACGCGCTCGCTGAAGACGACCGTGCTCGCACTCGTCGTCGCGCTGCTGCCGGTCGTCTGGCTGCTCGGCGCGCTGCCGCTGCTCGGGCTCGGCATCGATCCGATGTCGATCCTCGTGCCGTTCCTGATCTTCTCGATCGGCGTGTCGCACGCGGTGCAGATGACCAATGCGTGGAAGCAGGCGCTGGTGCGCGGCGCATCGTCGGCGGAGGCCGCGCGCGACGCGTTCCGCAAGCTGTTCGTGCCGGGCACGGTCGCGCTGCTGACCAACGCGCTCGGCTTCATGGTGATCATGCGGATCAGGATCGACATCGTGCGCGAGCTCGGCATCACCGCGTGCCTCGGCGTGCTGCTGATGATCGTCACCAACAAGGTGTTCCTGCCGATCCTGCTGTCGTACACGCGCCTCGAACGCGGCACGCTCGCGCGGGCGCAGCGCACCGCGGCGGCCGGCGGAAGCCCGATGTGGTCGCGCTTCGCGCTGTTCGCGCGCCCGGCGCCCGCGCTCGGCGTGTTCGCCGTCGCGCTCGCGCTGCTCGCGTACGGCACGCTCGAGTCGCGCAGGCTCGAGATCGGCGACATCGGCACCGGCGCGCCGGAGCTGCGCGCGAACTCGCGCTACAACGTCGACAACGCGGCGATCACGCACCAGTACAACATCGGCGTCGACGTGCTGTCGGTGATCGTCGAGACGACCGGTTTCGACGACGCCTGCCTGCATTACCCGGTGATGAGCGCGATCGAGAAGTTCGAGATGAACATGCGCGGCGTGGCGGGCGTGCAGTCGGTGACGAGCGTCGCGTCGCAGGGCAAGGTGTTCATCGCCGCGTTCAACGAAGGCAATCCGCGCTGGGCCGCGTTGCCGCGTTCCAGCGATGGGCTCACGCAGGGTTCCAACGCGTTCGACCCCGACAACGGGATGAACACCGCGAACTGCAAGGCGATCCAGGTGCTGATCTACACGAAGAACCACGAAGGCACGACCATCGCGCACATCGTCGACGAGATCAAGCGCTACGCGGCCGAGAACCCGACGCCGAACGTCGCGTTCCGGCTCGCGGGCGGCAACGTCGGCGTGATGGCCGCGACCAACGAGGCGGTCGGCGACGCGGAGGTCGCGATGCTGCTGTCGATCTTCGGTGCGATCGCGCTGCTGTGCGCGGTCACGTTCCGCTCGTGGCGCGCGGTGCTGTGCATCATCGTGCCGCTCACGCTGGTGTCGATCCTGTGCAACGCGGTGATGGCGCGACTAGGCATCGGGCTGAAGGTCGCGACGCTGCCGGTGATCACGCTCGGTGTCGGCGTAGGCGTCGACTACGGGATCTACCTGTACGAACGCCTGCAGCACGACCTGCGCCACGGCGCGACGCTGCCCGACGCATTCGCCGACGCGATGCGCCAGCGCGGCACCGCGGCGCTGTTCACGGCCGTCACGATGTTCATCGGCGTCGGCACGTGGGCGTTCTCCGCGCTGAAGTTCCAGGTCGACATGGGCGTGCTGCTCGCGTTCATGTTCCTCGTGAACCTGTTCGGCGCGGTGTTCTTGCTGCCCGCGCTGGCCGCGTGGCTCGGCGTCGAGCGTGCCGAGCGCCGCGTGTCGCAACAGCCGCAGCCGTCCGCGTCGTCTGCGTCGTCTGCGTCGGCACCAGCGCGCGAACCGACGCGCGCGCTCGAACCCGGCAATCCGGCGCGCTGAACGACGCAATCCCCGAACCCCCATTACCCCGGTGCGCGGCGGGCCGCCGCGCGTCCCCCAAAGAGGAGTCAACCCACATGTCCGCACGCCCTTACAAGATCGAAGCCCAGCCGCTCGCGCAGCGCTATGCGCGCGGCTGGCACTGCCTCGGCCTCGCCCGCGACTACAAGGACGGCAAGCCGCACACGCTGAACATCTTCGGTCGCAAACTCGCCGCGTTCGCCGATTCGACCGGCAGTATCAACATCGTCGACGCATACTGCCCGCACATGGGCGCCGACCTGAGCCTCGGCACGGTCGAAGGCGACAACCTCGTCTGCCCGTTCCACGGCTGGGCATGGAACGGCGCAGGGCAGTGCGCGTCGATTCCGTATTGCAAGCGGATTCCGCCGAAGGCGCGCATCGGCGCGTGGCCGACCTGCGAGGAAAACAACCTGCTGTTCGTGTGGAACGACCCGGAAGGCAATGCGCCGCCGCCGGAAGTCGCGATTCCGAGGCTCGACGTGTGCTTCTCCGACGAATGGTCGGACTGGGTCGTCGACAAGATGGTGATCAACGCGAACTGCCGCGAGCTGGTCGACAACATCTCGGACGTCGCGCACTTCGCGACCGTGCACCATGCGCCGATCGACTATTTCGCGAACCTGTTCGAGGATCACAAGGCGACGCAGCTGATGGTCGGCCGCAGCGAGAAGCTCGGCGGCGACAGCCTGACCGCGCTGTCGACGTATTTCGGGCCGGCCGTGCACATCACGCAGATGACGGGGCAGAGCGGCGGACAGCCGATCCATTCGGTGCTGCTGAACTGCCACGTGCCGATCGACATGAACAGTTTCGAGCTGCGCTACGGCGTGATCGTGAAGAAGGTGGCCGGCCTGAGCGACGCGCAGAACCTGGAGATCGCGAACGCTTACGTGAAGGAAGCGCAGCGCGCGTTCTACGAGGACGTCGACATCTGGCACAGCAAGACGCGCATCGACAACCCGCTGCTGTGCGAAGGCGACGGGCCGCTGTACCAGATGCGCGACTGGTATGCGCAGTTCTACCTGGACGCGGCCGACGTGCGGCCGTCGAGCGTCGCGCGCAAGTCGTTCGAGATGAAGATCCGCGACGGCGAGACGCCGCCGGCGCTGCATCACGTGTTCGAACCGCAGTAACGCAATAGCGCAGTCACGGCGCGGCGTGGCGAGTGGCGGGAAAAATGGGGGGCGTATCGCTACGCCTCCCGATTGCCGCAAACGCCCGCCGGACAAGGCGGCGCGTGCTGCCGCGCGCACGCGTCGCATCGAAAGGACTTGACGGATCGGCTTGCACCGCGTAGTGTCCGAGACCGAAGTCTTCAAGAAGCTCGATTGCTCATCATTGGCCGCACGGCGTGCGGCAGTCGTTGGTCTCTCCCTCTTTGATTCTTTCTGTGCCCGTCACGGGCGCATGTTCATTTCATTCGTATTAAGGAAGTATTTGTGGATACCGGTACCGTCAAGTGGTTCAACGAAACCAAGGGCTTTGGTTTCATCTCCCCGGACAACGGCGGCGACGATCTGTTCGCCCATTTCTCTGAAATCCGCGGCACGGGTTTCAAGACCCTGGCCGAAGGCCAGAAGGTCAGCTACGAAGTGAAGCGCGGCCCGAAGGGTCTGCAAGCGTCGAACATCACGCCGCAGTAAGCCGTATCGGCACCGGTCGCCAAGCGGCGGCCGCTGCCGGACGGATCTCGCGCGGAGGCCGGCCCGAGCCGGCGTCCAGCGCGTTCCGACGCACACGACCGATGCATCGCGGCATTCACGATGCATCGGTCGTGTGCTTCCCTCATCCATCGCACGTCCGTACGACGTGCGATCCAACGCCCTCGCGACGCGTTCGCCGTGTCGCCAGCGGCCCATGCTGCAACCCGAGTAGACCGTCGCCATGCCGCACGCGGCGCGGTCCCGACTTTGCGCGGTGCTGATCGCATCGCCGCCACTGACCGCCCGACCGCCGCAACGCGCCGGGCTCCGATTGCAAGGCGGGCCCGTCGCCCGTCTGAAAGCGTTGATCCCCGGCATCCTGCCGGCCGCCGTCCCGTTGCCGGGCACGGCGCCGGTGAGTTCGCCGCGGCCGCGGTCATTCACCTTGTCTGGAGGAATTGGTTTGGCAAAAGAAGAACTGCTGGAACTGGACGGAATCGTCGACGAAGTGCTGCCGGACAGCAAATACCGTGTCACGCTGGAAAACGGCGTCGTGGTCGGCGCGTATGCGTCGGGCCGCATGCGCAAGAACCACATCCGCATTCTCGCGGGTGACCGTGTGACGCTGGAACTGTCGGTGTACGACCTGACGAAGGGGCGCATCAACTTCCGCCACAAGGACGCGAATTCGCCGCGTCCGCCGCGCACCGGGCAACCGCGTCGCTAAGCAGTAGCGATCGGGCGGCGCAACGCTGTACCGATCGAAACCCGTCCGGCCCGGTCATGCGGCCGGGCACACCGGATGGACGGCGCAGGTCGCGCCGTTCGCCGGTCTGGTTCGCGGATTCGACGTCGGCGAGCCATCTCCGACGAGCGCCGGCCCAAAGCGCGCGCTCCGCTCCCATCCAGTTGTACGCATCCACGTATCGCACCGCGCGTTTCAATATCGAAACATGCCGACGTGTCGGCACAGCGGCGTGCTCGGCCCGCTCGTGATGGTGACGCCACCACGTGGTCGCCGGGCGCGCGTGTTGGCGGCAATCAACATGGGCCGATGCATGAGAGACGCAGGCCTGTATCAACGCTGCAACACATCCATTCGCCCAACGGGCCCATTTCCGTATTTTTCGGTTTCAACACGCCTTGCGCACCCGACCCGCATTGGTGGCACGCCACTTGCAGCGGGGATGTGGCTGCGGGCGCGTGATTTCATGGAAACCGCCGTGGGCGACCGTAACGTGGCGCACGGCGTCTTCGGGGGAAGGCTCGTCGCGTGATCTACGGTTCGGTCGTGCGTTTCTCCGTCGCGACAAGACGTATTCGAGTTCGCCTTTCCTCGCCGGCCGGCGACGGGCGTGATCGAACTTCACGACGGGAAACGTTACAAGAACAACCGGTCGGCGTCTGGGGCCCAGAGTCATGACATTCACGTTCACGCTGGTCGATCTCGCCGGCTCGATTGCGCTGGTGCTGCTCGGGACGCAGATGCTTCAGACCGGCATGCAGCGCGCGTTCGGCGCTGGCCTGCGGTCGCTGCTGGAACGGGCGCTTTTCGGGCGACTCCCTGCCTTCTTCGGCGGCATGGGCGTAACAGCGGTGCTGCAGAGCAGTACGACGACCGCGGTCATGACGAGCGAGCTCGCCGCGCAGGGGCGCGTTGGCCTTGTCCCGGCACTGGCCGTCGTGCTCGGCGCGAACGTGGGTACGACGTTGCTCGTGCAGGTGCTTTCGTTCGAAGTCGGCGCCGTGTCGCCCGCCCTGATCCTCGTTGGCGTACTGATGTTCCGCAAGGTATCGAACACTTGCGCTCATGAACTGGGGCGCACGCTCATCGGCCTGGGCCTGTTGCTGCTCGCACTGCATCATCTGCAGGAGTTGATGACGGACTACGAGGATGCGCCGAATCTTCGGATGCTGCTGAGCGACGCTTCCACGATACCGCTGATCGACGTCCTGCTGGCGGCCGGCCTGGCCTGGGCCGCCGATTCGAACGTCGCGATCGTGCTCCTGATCATGTCGCTGTGCGCGCAAAACGTCATTCCCCCCGATACGGCTTTCGCACTGGTGCTGGGTGCCAACCTGGGCGCGGCCATTCGCCCGGTGCTGGAGGAGACCGCGACACACGATCCTGCCTCCCGATGCGTGCCGGTCGGCATGCTGCTCATTCTGTCGGCCGGCGTGGTGATTGCGCTTGTCGCACTGACGCCGATCGGTTGCGTCATGGTCAGGATCGAACCGGACAATGGGCGGGTGGTGGCCGATTTCCATACGCTGTTCAACCTGTCGCTGGCCGGCCTGTTCCTGCCGCTGCTGGTCCCGTACGCCGACCTGCTGACCCGACTGCTTCCTTCGCTCGTGAAGGTCTCGGCCGCGTCCCGATCGCAGTACGCCGATCCGCTCGCGGAACAGGCGCCCGGGATCACGCTCGCCATGGAGGCCCGTGATGTGCTTCCCGTCGTCGACACGCGATACGGGATACGTTCACGAGCCCGTGCCGCATCGATCGCCCGTGCCGGAGCGTCGGTCACGGAAGTTCATACCCACGACGACGTTCTCGACAATGTCAGGATTGCGCCCCGGACACCGCTGACGCGCCCCGATGCCGGACAACTTGCCGGCTACGAGGGACGGCACCGGCATGCAGGAGAGGACCGGCTACAGGAGGACGCGCGGCATTGCATCGAAATCGGGAAATGCGCCGGCCATACGATCGAGCACCTTGGCGCCGACGGCAACGTGCAGACGTACTACCCGGCGAAGTCGCTGTGGCTCACCCTGCAGGACATCCAGGTCGTCAGGCGACTGGAGCCCGCCGGAGGGACAACGCATTCGACGCTTTCGACCTATGTCCAGGGGACGGCGAGTCTGGACGACTGCTGTCTGTCGATCATGGGTGACGTGCGGAACAGCACGCGCACGATACACATCACCTTCGCGGCTCGCGAGATCGGCCAGCCTGAACGGCACGGCCTTCGCGAATTGCAGGACGAACTGGGCATCACCCATTCGGACGATCCGCTTGGCACGGCACGGCTCGGCTACAACGAGTCCGATGACGAGATGCAGGAACCGGCTCAGTGGTGGGCATGGTGCGACGTGCCGGCGAGCAGCATGCAGGCACTTGCCGACGGTGTCGAGGCGGGACAGGTCACAGCCGTCAAGGCCGGGCTGTGCCTGCGGGACGTCTATACGTCGATCCCGCCCGGTGCCGTGCTGGCGGGGGGATTGCGCGTGTTCCTGAGGCCCGGCGAGGATGACAACGCATTGAAGGCGGCGCCGATCGCCAGCGGATACGTCGTGTATCTCGCCATCGATCTCCCGAAGGTCAGCCTGCCGGGAGATGGCCGGACAGCGCGGATGCCGCTGCGCACGGACGACGGGAATCCCGTCGTGGCGCTGACGGAGAGGCTCGACAAGGTGTTCACCGGCTTGAAGTGGCTCGCTGCGCTGGTCGCGATCCTGGTTGTCGTGCTTCTGAGCAAGGGGCGGTGACAACCAGGAAGCCGGGGGCTGCCGATCGCGTTGCGGCCGATTCGGCTACCGGCTCCGAATCACTGCATCAAGCGTGCGCAATGCTCGAGCGGCCGCGTCTCGCAGGAAATCTTCGACGAACGGCTCGCATCATGCCGATTGCCGCGCGTGTTGTACGCTGACCGCCGTTCAGGCCGCCACCGCCCGTGCCCGCGCCATCGTCAGCGCCGCATCCTCGATCATGTCCTCCTGCCCGCCGACGAGCCGCTGCCGGCCGAGTTCGACGAGGATGTCGCGCGCCGGAATCCCGTACTTCGCTTCCGCGCGCTTCGCGAACAGCAGGAACGACGAGTAGACGCCCGCGTAACCGAGCGTCAGCGCATCGCGGTCGAGGCGGATCGGCGCGTCCATGATCGGCACGACGAGATCCTCGGCGACGTCGGAAATCGCGAACACGTCGACGCCGGTCTCGATCCCCATCCGGTCGCACACCGCGACGAACACTTCCATCGGCGTATTGCCGGCGCCGGCACCGAGGCCGGCGGCAGCCGCGTCGATCCGGTTCGCGCCGGCGGCGACCGCCGCGACCGAGTTCGCGACGCCCATCGCGAGGTTGTGGTGGCCATGGAAGCCGAGTTCCGTCTCCGGCTTCAGCGCGGCGCGCACCTGGCCGATCCGCGCGGTCACGTCGTCGGGCAGCATGTGGCCGGCCGAATCGGTGATGTAGATGCAGTTCGCGCCGTACGACTCCATCAGCTTCGCCTGCACGACGAGCTGCTCGGGCGACGACATGTGCGCCATCATCAGGAATCCGACGGTATCGAGGCCGAGCGTGCGCGCGAGGCCGATATGCTGTTCCGACACGTCGGCTTCGGTGCAGTGCGTCGCGACGCGGATCGTGCCGACGCCGAGCTCGTGCGCCATGCGCAGGTGCTCGACGGTGCCGATGCCGGGCAGCAGCAGCGCCGACACCTTCGCCTGCTTCAGCTCCGGAATCACGGCGCTCAGGTACGCCTCGTCGGTATGCGCGGGAAAACCGTAGTTAACCGAAGCGCCGCCGAGCCCGTCGCCGTGCGTGACCTCGATCAGCGGCACGCCGGCCGCATCGAGTCCGCGCGCGATGTTGCGCATCTGGTCGAGCGTGATCTGGTGACGCTTCGGGTGCATCCCGTCGCGCAACGACATGTCGTGGACGGTGATCTTCTTGCCTGCAAGTGACATCGTGTGACTCCTCGACTCAAGCGGTGGCGGCCGTCGCGGCCAGCATCTGTTCGGCGAAACGCTCGGCCGTGGCGGCCGCGGCGGCGGTCATGATGTCGAGATTGCCCGCGTATTTCGGCAGGTAATCGCCGAGCCCCTCGACTTCCATGAACACCGACACGCGGTTGCCGTCGAACACCGGGCCGTTCTTCAGCGTGTAGCCGGGCACGTAGCGCTGCACTTCCTTGACCATCGCATGCACCGACGCGGTGATCGCGTCGACGTCGGGCGGGCCGTCGGTCAGGCAGTGGATCGTGTCGCGCATGATCAGCGGCGGCTCGGCCGGGTTGATCACGATGATCGCCTTGCCCTTGCGGGCGCCGCCGACCTGTTCGATCGCGCCGGACGTCGTGCGCGTGAATTCGTCGATGTTCTTGCGCGTGCCGGGGCCGACCGAGCGCGACGATACCGTCGCGACGATCTCGCCGTACGCGACCGGCTGCACGCGCGACACCGCGTACACCATCGGGATCGTCGCCTGGCCGCCGCAGGTCACCATGTTCACGTTCACCTGCGCGCTGCCGAGATGCGCGTCGAGGCTGACCGGCGGCACGCAGTACGGCCCGATCGCGGCTGGCGTCAGGTCGATCATCTTCACGCCGAGCGCGGTGAGCTTGTCGGAGTTGTCGCGGTGCACGTAGGCCGACGTCGCGTCGAACGCGATGCGGATCTCGTCGTCGGCGACGTGCGGCAGCAGCCCGTCGACACCTTTGTCGGTGGTCTTCAGCCCGAATTCGCGGGCCCGCGCGAGGCCGTCGGACGCCGGGTCGACGCCGACCATCCACACCGGATCGAGCACCGGCGAGCGGCGCAGCTTGTAAAGCAGGTCGGTGCCGATGTTGCCGGGCCCGATCAGTGCGCATTTGATTTTCTTCATCAGGATCCTTCCTCTTCCTTTAGATAAAGCGGACGTCGCAACCGCCGATGCCGGAGATGTGCATCGACAGCGCGTCGCCGGCCGTGACCGGAATCAGTTTTGCGAGCGAGCCGGACAGCACGATCTCGCCGGCGAGCAGCGGCACGTCGTATTCGGCGAGCGTGTTCGCGAGCCACGCGACCGCGTCGGCGGGATGGCCGAGCGCCGCATCGCCGCGGCCTTGCGCGACGATCTCGCCGTTCTTCTCGATGGTCATCTCGCACGCGGCGAGATCGAGCGTGCGCGGATCGACGCGCGCATCGCCGAGCACGTATACGCCGCACGACGCGTTGTCGGCGACGGTGTCCTCGATGCGGATCGCCCAGTCGCGAATGCGCGAATCGACGATCTCGAAGCAGGGCGCAACCGCGGCCGTCGCGGCGATCACGTCGGTGCGGTCGATGCCGGGGCCGCGCAGGTCGCGCGCGAGGATGAACGCGATCTCGCCTTCGGCGCGCGGCGCGATCAGCGACTCGGTGGCGATCGCCTCGCCGGCCACGTAGTGCATGCCGGACAGCAGGATGCCGAAATCGGGCTGGCGCACGTTCAGCATGTCCTGCACGGCCTGGCTCGTCACGCCGATCTTCTTGCCGACCACCGATTCGCCGCATTCGACGCGGCGTTCGATGAAGCGTTGCTGGATCCGGTACGCATCGTCGAGGGACAGCCGGCGCGGCCGCCTCGACAGCGGCGCGACCGGCGCGCGGGAGTGCCACGCGGCATACAGCTCGTCGCCGAGCGTCGCATGCAAGCGGTTGGACATGGTAGGGCCCTCGAATGGAAAAGGCCGCCGTCCCGGGCGGCGTCGGGCGCCGGAGCGAGGCTCCGGCGCGGGCGGCGATTTGCTTAGTTACCCGAACTGCGGATCGCGTCCGGCGAGAAGTACGCTTCGCTGAACTGCGGGCTGCTGTCGAGCTTCGGCATCGGCCCTTCGTTGGTCAGGCGGTCGGCCATGTAGGCGCCGGAGATCAGGTCGTGGAAGAACACGACACCCGGGTAGAACGTCTTCGCGTCATATGCGTACAGCGTCGTCGCGACGTTGGTGCGCCACAGCTGGCCGCGTGCGTCGTAGTTGTCGGCGAGCAGCGTCATCCACGAATCCTCGTCGATGTACAGCACGCGCTTCGCGTACTGGTGACGATAGCCGCTCTTCAGCGTCGCCTGCAGCACCCACACGCGATGCAGTTCGTAACGGATGTACGAAGGGTTTTCATGTCCCTTGGTCAGCAGGTCCGCATACTTGACCGAGCTGTCCATCGCCTTGTAGTTGTCGTACGGCACGTAGACTTCGCGCTTGCCGACGATCTTCCAGTCGTAGCGGTCGCCGGGGCCGTTGTACAGGCGGTCGTCGTCGACGGTGCGGAAGCCGCCGGGGCCCTGCGGCTGGTCATATCCGTACTCCGGCGCCTGGCGCACGCGCCGCGTGCCCGGGTTGTACATCCACGTGCGCGACGAGTTGTCCGCGCCGGCCTTGTCCCAGTTCGTGAAGCCGACGATCAGCGAGCCGCGGTCGGACAGCGGCAGCTCCGTCGCGTTGCGATAGAACGTGCGGTTGTTCAGGTCGCTCTTCACGTCGTACTTGCCGACGTTGCGCGGCGAGTAGATGTCGTAGCGCACCTTGCCCCACGCGATGTTGCCGTCGGAGTACACGACCGCCTGGTCGTAGGTTGCCTGCTCGGTGCCGATCGCCGACGAGAAGCGCTGGTTCCACAGCAGCTCGGCGGCCGTCTTCGGGATCGGGTACGGCACCTGCGGCGGCGCGTTGGTCAGCCCGTTCGCGTCGGACGTCATCGTCGAATCGGGCGCATACGTGCGGATGTCCTTGTAGACGGAATCCGCGTAGCGGAAGTCGCGGTGGCTCGGGTAGACGTTGATCTTGAACGTGGCCGGATAGCGCTTGAACATCGCCTTCTGGCCGTCGGTCAGGTGCTCCGCGTACTGCGCCATGTTCTCGGCGGTGATCGTCGCGACCGGCTTCTCGTTCGCGAACGGATCGGGGTAGCGGCTGCCGCGCTTGTACTGCACGTCGGGTGGCGTGCCGAGCCACTTGCCCGACCACTCCGGCACGCTGTTGTCCTTGCTCGCGGCGCGCACCGCGCCCATCGGCGTGAGCGGGCCGTCGAGCGCCTTCAGGTCGTCCGGCGTGACCTTCGGGAACGAGGCCGTCGCGACGAGCGCGCACGCGGCCATCACCGATGCGCGCAGGAGGGGGAGACGAGTTCGTTTCATGACAAATCCTCTTCTTGCTGAGTGACGAGCGGCCGGGCCGCTCAGAAGTGGTAGGTCGCCGTGGCGAGCACGTAGTCGCGATCCGCCAGCGGACGCGTGACCGGGTTGGGCGAGCCGAGGAACTTGGCGTAGACGAGCGCCAGCTGCAGGTTGCTCAGGCGCGTGAACGTCACGCCGGCGGTCACGCGGTGATCGCCCTGGCCCGTCAGCGAGCCGAGCGCGCCGGCGAGCGGCGACGTGCCGGTCAGGTCGTGCGAGTAGGTCAGCGGCACGTCGAGATCCCAGCCGTTGAACACGTTCTTGTAGCTGAGCGTCCACGCGATCTCCATCGCGAGCGCGTTGCGCGAGTTGGCGAGCGTGGTCGAGCCGTCGAGCGCGGAGATGCCGCCGGCATGCACGTACGTCAGTTCGCCGACCAGCGACTGCGAGTTTGCGAGGAAGCTCGGCCCGATCGAGTAGATGCCCGACAGGTTGGTCTGCAGCACGTTCGCGCGGGTCGACTGCGGGCCGGTCGGCGTGTTGACGAGCACGGCCGCGCCCTGGCGGTACGACACTTCGCCCGCGACGTTCACCGGGCCGACCTGCGTCGAGAAGCTCGCGCCGGTCAGCTTGATGTTGCTGAAATATTTCTGCTGGTACTGGAGCGTCGGGAAGTACGTCGTGACGACGCTCGGGTTCATGTCGTTGTAATGCAGGTGGTACACGCCGAGCTCGGTGTCGCCCAGCACGCGCACGCGTGCGCCGATACCCCACTGGTTGCGGGCGCTCGGCTTGTCGTCGGCCCCGCGCGGAATGATCATCCCGCCCGGGCCGATGATGAACTGCGCGCCCGGGCCGACCACGTCCGAATAGCTCCAGTACGTGCCGGGCGCGGTCAGGCGGTTCTGCTGGAACGAGAACTGGTAGTAGCCGAGCAGGCTGAAGTTCGGCGTGATCTGCCACTGCGTCGAGATCTGCGGCACCGGCAGCAGGATGTCCTTCACCTGAGCGCCCGCGACATAGGACTTGGTGGCATCGGCCGGGCCTTGCGCGCCCGCGATGTTCGGGAAGAACAGGCTTTCGCCCCACGCGACCACCTGGTCGCCGACCTTCACGTTCAGGCTCGTCGGGCCGATCTTGAAGGTGTTGTAGGCGTAGGCGGCGAGCAGCGTCGTGTGGCCGCCCGACCAGTAGCGGGCGTCGCCGGTGAAGTTGTTGTACTGGCCCGTGTGGTTGACCGTGCCGGGCGCGTCGTTGTAGTTCGGGTGGCGGTACGCCTGATCATAGAACGTGCTCGCGCGGACGAACACGCCCCAGTCGTCGTGCTTCAGGTTCACTTCGCCGAGCAGGCTGACCTGGTTCTCGATCAGCTTGTTCTTCGCGAAGTTGCGGTCGCCGTCGTCGCCGTTGATGTTCGCGGGCGTCAGCAGATTGCCGCTCGGCGCACGCGTGCGCATGCCGAGGCCGTAACTCAGCGTGAACGTGTAGTCCAGCGTCGTGTCGGCGCCAAGCTCGATCGTGCTGCCGGCGTGCGCGTCGGGAACGACGCAAGTCAGCAGCGCGGCGGCCAGCGTCGACAGCGCGGCGGTGGCCCGCTTGTCGGTACGGCGCGAAATCCGTTGATGCATGGTGTCTCCTCTGGGGGTATCGACGACGGTCGACTGTGGTTGTCGTGAGAGGCAGAGTAGGGAGATCGCGATAGCAGGGAATCGTCAAAATGAACTAGATGACTTCCCTAGGACTGGAAACGATCGGCGCACGCCTCTGGCGGCGCGTGCGTCAGCGCGCTTGCATCTGCGCTGCGGCCAGGAACGCGGGCCGTTCGCCCCCGCCGTCGAGTCGCAGGTTCGCGCCCGACGTGTACGACGCGTCGGGCGACGCGAGGAACAGGCACGCCGACGCGACGTCGTCGGGTGTCGCGAGCCGTGCGGCCGGAATCGTCGCGCGGATCGCATCGAGCGCCGCATCGTCGCCGTAGTGGCCTTCGGTCGCGGATTCGGTTTGCACGAGGCTCGGGCTGATCGCACACACGCGCACGCGCGGCGCCCACTCGACCGCGAGCGACGTGACCGCGTTGACGAGCCCCGCCTTCGCGGCGCCGTACGCGGCGGTGCCGGGCGACGGCCGCGACGCGCTGACGCTCGCGATGAACAGCATCACACCGCCGTGCGGTTGCGGCTGCATGATCGCGTTCACGCGCTGCGCGAGTTGCAGCGGCGCGATCAGGTTCAGCCGCACGATCGATTCGGTGAAGCGCGGCGATGCGTCGGCCGCGAGCACGAACGGCGAGCCGCCCGCGTTGTTGACGAGCACGTCGAGGCCGCCGGTTGCGGCGCGGGCCGTCGCGAGCATCGCGTCGACCTGCTCGATGTCGCGCAGGTCGGCCGCGATGAAGGTGGCCGTGCGTCCGCCGGCGGACGGCGGCGTGTCGGGCGCGCTGCGCCCGCACACGAACACGCGCGCGCCCGCCGCGAGAAACCGCTCGGCGATGCGCCGCCCGATGCCCTTGGTGCCGCCCGTCACGAGCACCGTCTTGCTGCTGTAGTCGAATCCGTTCATCGTCTGCCTCCGTTTCGGTGGCCCGATGATAGGAACAAGCGCGCGCGGCTTCGTAGTCTGAAAGGATGATGCCGGGCGGCGCCGGCGGCGTAATCATCGTGGCAGGCATCCATCGACCGACGAAGGAGACAAACCCGCGATGACGACCCCCACGACGCCGCCGGCCGGCATCTTCACCGACGTACCGGGCGGCTTGCGCCTGCATCATTTCGAGGCGGGCGCAGGCCGCCCGGTGGTGTTCATCCACGGCAGCGGCCCGGGCGCGAGTGGTTTCAGCAACTTCAAGCACAACTACCCCGCGTTCGCGGCGGCCGGCCACCGCGCGATCGTCGTCGACCTGCCGGGCTACGGGCAGTCGTCGAAGCCGTCCGACGTCGCCTACACGCTCGATTTCTTCGTCGGCGCGCTGCACGCGCAGCTGGCCGCGCTCGGCATCGGGCCGGCCGTGCTGCTCGGCAACTCGCTCGGCGGCGCGATCGCGCTGAAATACGCGCTCGATTACCCGGACGAAGTCGACGGGCTGATCATGATGGCGCCGGGCGGCGTCGAGGATCGCGACACCTATTTCCGGATGGAAGGGATCCAGCGGATGGTGAAGCTCTTCACCAATCGCCAGATGAATGACGACACGATGCGCGAGCTGCTGACGCTGCTGGTGCACGATCCGGCGATCGTCACCGACGCGCTCGTCGCCGAGCGGATGAAGGTGTGCGTCGAGCAGCCGACCGAAGTGTTGTCGACGATGAGCGTGCCGAACCTGACGGGTGCGCTCGCCGACCTGCGCTGCCCGGTGCTCGGTTTCTGGGGCACGGACGACCGCTTCAATCCGGTCGGCGGCGCGCTGACGTTCCTCGAGCGTTGCCGCGACGCGCGCTTCGTGCTGCTGAACCGTTGCGGCCACTGGGTCATGGTGGAGCATGCGGCCTATTTCAATCGGGAATGCATCGATTTCCTGGCTGCGCCGACGGCGCGATGATGCGCGATGGTTTTGATGGCCGGCCCGTTCGTGACCGGTTCGCCTAAATACAAGGAGACACAATGAAACTCATCGAAGACCTGTTCGACCTGCGCGGCAAGGTGGCCGCGATCACCGGCGGCGCGCGCGGCATCGGCGCGGAAACGGCGCGCACGCTGGCCGCGGCCGGCGCGAGCGTCGCGATCCTCGACGTGCTGTCGCAGCCCGCGGAAGCGCTCGTCGAGGAGATCCGCGCGCAGGGCGGCCAGGCCGCGTTCTGGTCGCTCGACGTCACGCAGGAGGCCGACGTCGAGCGCGTGTTCGGCGAGATCGTCGCGCGCTTCGGGCGCCTCGACGTGCTCGTGAACAACGCGGGCATCGAAGGGCACAACGTGCCGACGCACGAACTCACGCTCGCACAGTGGCAGCGCGTGCAGGACGTGAACGTCAACGGCGTGTTCCTGTGCACGCGCGCGGCGATTCCGCGCTTGGAAGCGGCCGGCGGCGGCTCGATCGTGAACCTGTCGTCGATGTACGGGATCGTCGGCGGCCCCGACGTGCCCGCGTATCACGCGTCGAAGGCCGCGGTGCGGATGATGGCGAAGGTCGATGCGATGCTGTATGCGGCGAAGAACATTCGTGCGAACTCCGTGCATCCGGGCTACATCCGCACGCCGATGCTCGAGGACGCGTTCCGCCAGATGGGCCAGGATCCCGACAACGTGTTCGGCTATCTGCAGACCCACGTGCCGATGGCGAAGATCGGCAGCCCGCGCGACATCGCGGCCGGCATCCTGTATCTCGTGTCGCCGGCCGGGCGCTACGTGACGGGCGCGGAGCTGGTGATCGACGGCGGATACACCGCGCGCTGATACGCCGCGGCGGTCGAAACAAGAGAGGAGGCAGGCAGTTGAAAGCGCTCGTGGCAGTGAAGCGCGTGGTCGACGCGAACGTGAAGGTCGGCGTGAAGTCCGACCGCACCGGCGTCGACATCGCGAACGTGAAGATGTCGATGAACCCGTTCGATGAAATCGCGGTGGAAGAGGCCGTGCGGCTGAAGGAGGCCGGCGTCGTGACGGAGGTGGTGGCCGTGTCGGTCGGTGTCGCGCAGGCGCAGGAAACGCTGCGCACGGCGCTCGCGATCGGCGCGGATCGCGCGATCCTCGTCGAAGCTGGCGACGCGGTCGAGCCGCTCGGTGTCGCGAAGATCCTGAGGGCGCTGGTCGACAAGGAACAGCCGCAACTGGTGATCCTCGGCAAGCAGGCGATCGACGACGATTCGAACCAGACGG